>NZ_FNAZ01000006.1:0-393399 GCF_900102125.1 Paenibacillus sp. cl6col | reverse complement strand
ACGACAGGAGCAACAGGTGCCGTAGGTGAAACCGGAGCAACGGGTAGTGCTGGAGCGACAGGAACAACCGGAGCAGTAGGTGAAACCGGAGCAACGGGAAGTACGGGAGTGACAGGAGTAACAGGTGCCGCAGGTGAAACTGGAGCAACGGGAAGTACTGGAGCGACAGGAGCAACCGGAGCCGTAGGTGAAACTGGAGTGACAGGAAGTACTGGAGCGACAGGAGCGACGGGTGCTGTAGGTGAAACCGGAGTGACAGGAAGTACTGGAGCGACAGGAGCAACAGGTGCCGTAGGTGAAACCGGGGAAACGGGAAGTACTGGTGTGACAGGAGCAACAGGTGCCGCAGGTGAAACAGGAGCAACGGGAAGTACTGGAGCGACAGGAGCCACAGGTGCCGTAGGTGAAACCGGAGCAACCGGAAGTACTGGAACGACAGGAGCTACAGGTGCTGTAGGTGAAACCGGGGCAACTGGAAGTACTGGAGTGACAGGAGCAACGGGAAGTGCTGGAGCGACAGGAAGTACTGGTACGCCGGGAGCAACCGGAGCCGCAGGTGAAACCGGGGCAACGGGAAGTACCGGGGTGACAGGTGCAACAGGTACCGTAGGTGAAACCGGAGCAACGGGAAGTACTGGTACACCGGGAGCAACCGGAGCCGCAGGCGAAACAGGAGCAACAGGTGCCGTAGGTGAAACCGGGGCAACGGGAAGTACAGGATTCCCTGGAGCAACCGGTTCAGCAGGTGCGACGGGAACGCCCGGAATCACAGGTGTCACGGGAGTAACTGGTTCGACTGGAGCGACAGGAACGAGCGGAGTAACAGGCGTCACGGGAGTAACTGGTTCGACTGGAGCGACAGGAACGAGCGGAGTAACAGGCGTCACCGGAGCAACTGGTTCAACTGGTTCAACTGGTGCGACAGGAACGAGCGGAGTAACAGGCATCACCGGAGCAACCGGTTCAGCAGGTGCGACGGGAACGCCCGGAGTAACAGGCATCACCGGAGTAACCGGTTCGACTGGAGCGACGGGAACGAGCGGAGTAACAGGCGTCACCGGAGCAACTGGCTCGACAGGTACGACGGGAACGAGCGGAGTAACAGGTGTAACCGGAGCAACTGGCTCGACCGGTACGACGGGAACGAGCGGAGTAACAGGTGTAACCGGAGCAACTGGTTCAACTGGTGCGACGGGAACGAGCGGATCAACAGGTGTAACCGGAGCAACTGGTTCAACTGGTACGACGGGAAGTACTGGAGTAACAGGTATCATCGGAGCAACCGGCTCGACTGGTACGACGGGAAGTACTGGAGTCACAGGCATCACCGGAGCAACCGGCTCGACTGGTACGACGGGAAGTACTGGAGTCACAGGCGTCACCGGAGCAACTGGTTCGACTGGTGCGACAGGAACGACCGGGGTAACAGGCATCACCGGAACGACAGGAGCAACAGGAAGAACTGGGGCTACTGGTATTACAGGAACCACCGGTACAACCGGAGCAACCGGAGCAACTGGAGCGACGGGGCCATCATCCACAGTTTCCACGAAAGCTATATTATTTGGCGGGGCGAACTCAGGGTTTCAACGAATCTCTGGTTCTCCAGGCGCTGTGTCCAATGAGATACCATATGTTGTGCTCGGCGCAGGTAATGTATCTGGTTTTTCAGGCTCCATCAATGTAAACAATTTATCAGTAGGCTCCTATTTATTTCAGATATGTGCTAACGTAGCTAACAACGCTACCTCACCATCTCCAGGCAACATTATATCAACGATAACGCTTGCAACCACAGCTGTCATAACTGGCTCTATCGTGTTTTCGATCAGTCCAACAGATATTGGTGCACAGCCAGTTTACGTGTATAATCCTACAGTCTCAACGGCACCGGCAACAATCTCATGGACGAGTGTCATCCCTGGAAATACAGTCGTAAGGAATAATGGGGTATCACTTTTTGCTTCTCCCAATATAACTCAAAGTGCAGTATATACGGTTTTCTTCACCACAACTTCATAAAGCCATGCGTATCCCGTCAGGAACATCACGAGAAAGGCAAAGACGAGAGAACTGATCTCCGACTTAGAGAAATTGAATCCTATAGCAGATATGTTGGTGCAACAATAGAAGCCACTGTAATTGAACATTCATTGTTCAGTATAGTGGCTTTATTCGTATACAAGGATTAAGGGCGATCTGGAATTGACCCAAAAATCATCGAATCTGTTAGCATTTCAGTTGGAGCGTGGTTGTCAGTCAATACTTGTGCGTTGGCAAGCAGCTCATCATTCACTTCCTTTAGCCCTTTCTGCCATTGTTCGAGAAGCGGGTGAATGGGACTATTCAGATGTATTTGATTGAGATTATCTGTTCGCAGCGGGCGTATGGATCCGATGATCATGTAGTTGTATTGCCCTGACGACTTCACGATGTACGTGTTGGGAAATACCTGCTTCACTGTCTTCGCCATCGCTAAGAGCAGTGGAGAATCGGGTGTTGTCACGTTCACATTTAAAGCAGTGAACCCATCTGGATTCAGATGCATTCGAAGGGTATCAAAAAATTGCACAGTCGATAAATGAGCAGGAATATAGATTTGCTGCGAGTAGCAGTCGACAACTATGATATCGTATTTCCGATTCGTATTACTAATAAATACACGAGCATCCTGATTCACAATCTGAGCATCTTCAGGCTTCGACCCCATAAATTGATAACTAAGCGCAATAACCTCGGGATCTAGTTCTACACCAGTAACATTCATATTTGGAAATTGTGGCTTCACATACTCAGCCAACAACCGAGGAATCGTACCACCAGCGGAACCCAATACAAGCAGCTGATCCGGCGAGTTGGTCAAATAGGGGAGTACTAAATAATCATTGTAGTAGTCGCCAGTATGCAATCCTGGCTTAGCCCTCTGGATCGATTGAACACCACCGCCCTCGTTGTATACTAAAGAAATATCTCCATTAGAAGCCTCGACGACTCTGACATATTGGTAGAACGTATCCTTGGACCAGAGGACTTTCTCATTTGCGGAAGTAGACACGTTGTCATTGATGAAGAAATAGGAAAGCACAGGAACAAGTAGAAGCAAAACCAACCAACGCTGCTTCGTATGTCGCAGTCCCCAACCGCTAATTACAATCAGAGCAGCAGACCAAATATAAATTGACTCTCTTGCTCCCAACAATGGGATCGTAATCATAGCAGTGCCGAATGTGCCCAATAAACTCCCTAATGTGGAGCACGCATACAGATTGCCAGCTACACGGCCAATGTCCTTCGATTGATCGGATACTAACCGAATTGCAAACGGACTCACCATCGCCAGTAAAAATACAGGGGGAGCAAATACGATTAAAACGGCGAAGAACGAACAGAAAATGATCCAGACGGGTGTATTCATTATGCCATTGGTAAGAAACTGAAATATGAAGCTACCCCATAAGGGCAATAAGGACACAAGGACACCGGACAGTAGTGACAGCATCATTAACAACTTGCCGCTCGGCCAACGATCGGCCCATTTGCCACCAACCCAATATCCGAGAGAGAGTGATAGAAGGATAAGTCCAATAATGTTCGCCCACACAATCATCGAAGTACCGAAGTATGGCGCCAGGAAGCGGGAAGCCGCAATTTCGATCGCCATGACGGAAGCGCCCGTGATGAATACATATAGATATAGAAAACGGATTGAGAAATGGTTATTCAAGTATTCACACCTCAAATTAGCTAATAGGATCAATGCTTCTGAATCAGTGTTCACACAATTGCACCTGTTCATACTGTCATTCCTCAGTTACCATGTGGGAAATATCTGCGATCCCGTCATCTGATCAATAACTTCATTTACATTTATAACTTGTTTCAAAAAAAGAGTAGCTCTATTGAATTCTATAATCTGGTAGTATTTACGTAGATACGAAAACTAGAACGATAGTGGGGGCGGTTGGAATGTCACGATACAAAATGCCAATTATGATTGTTGCCCTGTTGTTGATTTCAGGCGTACTAGGTAATCATGTGTATCAGACACGAATTACGTATTCACTACATGATTTAGTCATGGATTATGTAAATGAAGCCAAGATCGAATCTATTTTTCTGAAGAAGTTTATGTCAGGGGATAACGAAGGCAATAATTATGCTCACATCACTGATAACAAACAAATTGAGCTCATTATGAGTACACTTCAAGATATTCGGGTTCGAAATGACTTCTCGGCATCCAATTTCCCCGAATACCCAGCCTATTTGCTATCTTTCTATGGAGAAAAGGGTGATTTGGTGTCCTATATCATGTCTGAAGGAGGCGAGATTTTACTTCATGGGTATGCAGACTCAAGCAATAAATCTTTTCGGACTATAGATGACGCCCATCAAAAACAGCTCAAGCTTCTAAATCAATGGTTAGAAGAACAAAGTGGCGGGATGTCATGAAAATACCCTAGAAACGAACTCCGATACCATAATCTTGACTTTAAGGGTTGTCTTAAATATGATAGTTTCATAACTATCAAACAACGTGAAGAGATAATAAACAAGGAGGCTCTCAATGAAGGGTGTAATCGTAAACAAACCAGGTGGACCAGACCAGCTGGAGATAACAGAGTTGCCGAGCCCACAGCCGCAAGCAGGAGAGCTGCTAATCGAAATTCATGCTGCTGCAGTGAACCGAACAGATATTGTCATGCGTGAAGGCAAGGCCGGATATGCGACGAACCCTATTCTAGGGGTAGAAGTTGCTGGAACGGTCATCGAAGTCAATGGTGAGAGCACCTATACGGTTGGTGATCGAGTAATGGGTCTAGTAAATGGGGGAGGATATGCCGAATATGCGGTCATGCCAATGGATCGGGCGATCCCGATTCCCGACTCCTTCTCATTTGCTGATGCGGCGGCAATTCCAGAAGTATTCTTAACTGCGTACCAGACGTTATACTGGATTGGCAAGCTACAACAAGGCGAGACTGTGCTTATTCATGCAGGTGCCAGCGGAGTAGGCACAGCGGCGATTCAACTTGCGAAACAGATCAGCAAGGCAACCGTAATTGTAACTGCTGGTTCTGCGGAGAAGCTGGATTTCTGTCGAGAACTGGGTGCTGATGTGCTCATCAATTATAAGGAGCAATCCTTTGACGAAGAGGTGCTTCGGGCTACGAATGGGCAGGGAGCAGATGTAATTCTGGACTTTGTAGGGGCGGATTATTGGGCGAAGAATCTTGCCAGCATTAAGAAGGAAGGTCGTTGGGTACTCATCGGCGTTCTTGGTGGAGTGAAGGTAGAGCAAATGAATTTGTTTGCCTTAATGTCAAAATGTGTTCAGCTGACAGGTACCCTGTTAACGCCGAGAAGTGATGAATACAAGGCGCGGCTTACGCAGGATTTTGCAGCTAATGTTCTGGCCTATTTCGATAACAGCAGCATAAAACCAATTATTGATACCATCTTCCCGCTTGAGAAGGTAAGTGATGCGCACATCCATATGGAAGAGAATCGCAATACAGGGAAAATCATATTGCAAGTGAGATAAATTTCACGTTTACCAAAAAAATAAAAAGTATTAATGAAGACCATGAGCCGCTACTATTATTGTAGCGGTCTTTTTTGGGATGCAGATGGTGTAAGCGATGATCTCGAGATGCCAGCTAGTCAGTCACAAGAATAAAAGGGGGAGTGCAGCTACATCGGATGAAAGTGATATCGTTGTATAAATTTCAAATACGAAGAGAGAAAGGTAGAGAGGCATGAAGAAAAATCAATGGTTGATTCTGCTTGCTTTTTGCATTGGATTGGCAAGTTTTATTCCGTCTGCCGGAGCATCTGAAGCTATAACTCCTCAGCAACGGCTGGCTATTTATTATGGTTGGCCTTCTGTCGTAAACGGTGCGGGTGGAAATGTAACAACTGCAACGAACACCTTTGCTCTGTTTGATATCATCGTGTTTGGAGCAGGGCTTGAAGAAACGACACATGGCGACCATGCGAACACAGTCGCGATTATAAACAATCTAAATGCACTCGGCGGCAAGAAAGTTTTTGGGTACGTGAATTTAGGATGTACTCCGAACCCTGATACAACAGCGATTAAGCAAAAAATCAACAAATGGAGTGGTATGAGCGTATATGGTGTGTTCCTTGACTGCGCAGGATTTGACTACTCTGTAACAAGAACAATCCAGAATGATGTCACTGATTATGCACACGCGAAGGGTCTCAAGGTGTTCATGAACGCCTGGAATCCAGATCAAATTGGAGGAGATCTGAACGAAAATGGAGTTTACCAGCCGACCCATGTCGGAGTTGGTGACTGGTATCTTGCTGAAAGTTGGCTTATATCTTCCAATACGTATTTATCAATCTCTGATTGGTCAGCAAAAGCTGATAAATGTTTGACATATAAAAGAATTAAAGGTATTGAAACGGCCGTTATTGCCACAAATGCGCCGAATAGTGCATTACCAACAGATAATACGACAGATAAATTAAAAATGGCATGGTGGGCCGCGGCCATGTACGGGTTCCCATTCCAATGGAGCGACATCTGGTATTCAGGAGGAAATAATACGCTTAACTATTATGCAAGTCCTGCCAATTACGGCACGTTGTTTACAGGCGATCCAATTCATAATTCAGGCTCTACCAGCAACTATCGCACCACAGACACCGGTACGATTTCTGTGGTAGGCAATGGTTCAAGCGCTGGAACAGGTGCCTTTACACCCAATTAATCTCTTATGATCGCAGACTCTTGACCTGTGGCGAGCTGGAAGTGTGTTTATAGAAAAAGGCGCCTTTTTTAGGCACCTTTTTCTTAACATGTAGACTTCGTATCTGCCGAACAAACAAGCCTCACATCGTTTGTGGCACTGCTGATTCAGCAAATATATGCATCAGATAAACTTCTTTAGTACCCCATATCTTTCAAGATTTTAGATAGCGTACGCAAACGTTCGCCTATCATTTCATCGTCATTGCTCAGCGCTTGGCTGAACAGCTTAATATCCTCATTAATTCGCTCATTGTCCGTACATACCGCCACAGTCATGGCATCTCCTTGTAGGCCAACTCGGTCGATGATAGGCTGCTCGGGATCATAAAGATGCTCATATCGGTAAGCTTCACGAAAATGCTCCAATGAACGACAAATCAGAATAGACAAATCAAGTACACGATGAAGAGGGAGCTCTTCTGACTGTCTGGACCACTTCTCTCCTGTGTATCTCCACACCTTAGCAGAAATATCAATCTTTCCTCTATCGTTCCATTGGGCCAAACCTAACGAGAGGCCTTTGGCATCTGTATCGGGAGCGAGTCGGCCATCAATCTGCTCATAATTTTCTGACACGACAACAGGTTTATGTTTTAACGTAGTAGGTATTTTCATGTTTTGACCCTCTTTTCATTTACTAATTTACTAAATGACTGTTTCATCTTATCTTGAATATCAACGATAGTCAATCTGCCAGGAAATCTGGGTAATATGAGAAAGGGCGGGGAAGCCTCCCCGCCAATTCTTGCAATGAACGCCAACAACTTATTCCTTAGGTGGCTTGTTATATCCTTTGTCTCCATAGGGCTGCAACTTTTCAAGCCATGGCTTTATGATTTGCTTCACTTCCCAGCGGATGTCAGTCACCTTATCGGCTTCCTTCTGCTCCAGCACCTCATAGGTGAAGGCATCAGATCCGAATTCCTTCCAATCTTTCTGCAGCTGAGCATTCGCAAATCTGCCCATGTCCAGCTGCATTTGCAGCGTGAACCATTTATTTTTTAAATTGGGGTAGCTGTCAATGAAGATTTTACCGTTTGTGTTGTTCTTGATCTGGACAACTCCCATGTAAGTCTTGATTTGTTTGTAAGCTTCAATAAGCTCCTTGCGTTTATTCATATCCATGTTGTTTGTCTCCTTTTCAAGTATGAAGAGTGATGTGAATTATTATATATACCGGGCGATAATCCGAACTAATTTAGCGGGCAGCTCATGCAAATTCGTAATATCCAAAAATCTGTCATTCCCGTAGATTGTCTGGATTATGTCCTTATCTTGACCGATAGCAGCTGCAAGGAACCGGACTCCCTTTTGCTCATATTCCTCAATCGTTTGCTGCATGTCATTTATTGCATAATTTCCTGTGTAATCGTCCATTGCTTTGGGCTGTCCGTCACTAATGCTGATGAGCAGCTTGGTTTGTTGAGGTGACACCGCTAACCGTTCCGCCATCATTCGAAGCGCCATTCCATCGCGATTATTACTCCTGGCCTGGATGCTCATAAGCCTGAATCGATCGCTTGGATCTGGCTTCTCAAAGTCAGTGTAAGCAAAGACCGACATTTGCTCCATCCTAGAAACATCAGCCGTATCACCGTAGATGAGTAAAGGTATCTGACAAATCTGACAAAATTCGTAGACTGCTATTACTGCTTGTTTTGCTGCCTCCAATCTGCCAAACGCAGACATTGAAGCGGATTCGTCAATCCTGAGGCCAACCACTAGAGAAGGGGACTCAGATGGAGGGCGTTTTTTGGCAAAATACCGATAATCCCTGTAAGCCACGCTATCTGCCTGAAACTTACTTCCATAGTAACGATTCCTTGTATATTCGGAAGACACCTCGTGTTCCAGAAGTGGGAGTGTTTTTCTGGCAATCTCCCTTACGATTGGCATGAGTCCTCTGCTGAGACGATCGTAATTGTGCTGATCTTCTAGCGTATAGTCTGGTCGGTGAACGATAAGCTTCACCTTTTCATGAATCGTATTAGTCACCATTTCCCTTGCGGCACGATTCAGTTTTTTTCGGAAATCTCGCTCTTTTTTTTTTTCATCCTCAGTCATTGGCGCTGGATTGGCCTGATGATATTGGGGGGAGCCGTCTTCACCCGTATCTGTACTTTTCATATCGCCGTGAGAATCCGCAGATGTTAGTGATGAACGATCCTCACTATCCGCAGATTTTCTAAGTGCTATGCCTTTTTCCTCGGTAAGGCTGTCAGCATCATAATCAAGATCCGAGTCGATATTTCCCCATGTCTTAATTTCTATTGGTTCACCGAATTTTTGTTTTTTTTTACCTGATTCGCAACGTCCTCTAAGCTAGCAAGCACACCATTCTTCTCAAGTGCCTCTTCCAGAATCTTAATTTCTTCGTCATCGGTTGTTATTTTATAGATGACCTTATGATATAGGGATTCTTTGACGGAGGCTCCTCCAGCAACTGCATCTGCCCAGTAGAAAAAGGAACGCATTCCAGCCACGCCTTTGATGGCATTTGCCCGAGCTGTTCGATCCAAAATGATAATAACATCTGCTAACATGCTCAGCACCTTTTCATCCTGATAGCTTGTTTTGGATATCGCGCGTTCTATCATGACCTCTTTGCCGGGCAGATCCATCTTTTCCGAGTGTTGAACCCTGTCGCGCAGTGCTTCATTTAATGGCCTTGCCCCTGCATAACTGCGATTTGTTGTAATGACTGCGATGAAGTCCGAATGCCTGTGTATGATCTCGGTAGGGAGGTTCATGCTTCCATCCAGCTCCAGAGCAGAGTTTAACGCCATCAATACCGCCGCATCTCGAATCACGTTTGGTTCTTGAATTTCCAGAAGATATCCTTTTTGATACGCTCTAACGATTTCAGATGGGTAAAATCGGTACTCAACCGCTTCGCCCTCGGTGTATTCTGCTGCACGATTTAGCATCTGCTTCATTTGTAAGGCGGCCTGTTCCTGTGTAATCTGTAGCGCATTCATAAGCACTTCAGTAATGTGATGCAAACTATCGCTATCATAGATTGCTTGCCAAATGCGTTGCTCCTCAGGCTCCAGCTTCTCAAATTGCTCAGAAGGAATGACGGGCAATATAGCGCCGATAATATCTGATTTATCCATATCGGCAAAGCAGGTTATTTTCGTATACGGCAATCTGAAATTCGCAGACAATGCTTTGGCAAGTTGAGTTTTACCGGAACCGGCATCGCCTTCTAACAGAATATTAGCAATTTTCATTTCCCCGCGATTCCAATTGCGTTTTACTTCTTTACATATTCGCTGTTCTTCTTCGCTGACCTGATGGGAGGAAGGCTTTTTCCAAATCAGCCTGTTCTCTTCATCCGTCAGTTGTCTTGCAGGGGACAAGACATAGTTTTCATGTACATTCATTTCATGATTCTCCTATCTATCATGATGCAGATTTTCGTTTATCGTTTGTTTTTTTTCAATCAGGAGTGGGGAGAGCAAAAGGGTTCCCACAATAATCAAAACACCGCTCAACAGATATACAGTGAGAAGTGAAAACATTTCCTTCAAATAACCGGATAAAAACATGCCCATGACCATCATGCCCATAAAAACTGGCGTGATCACACCGGATACTCGGCCCATAAATGCACTTTCCGTATTGCGTACAATAAGCGTCTGAATGCCGCCATGAATACAAGGGTAAAACAAGCCGCTAATCACTAAGAGAACAACAGTCAGCCAAATCAGACTAGACGCACCAATACCCATCGTACAAACGGCGGCGACAAGCAAGCCGATCATAAGCAGCAACTGTGGCTTTACTTTTTTGGCGATCCCCATAATGGCAATTCCGCCTACGAACATGGCTGCTCCGTTGGCCATCACAAACCACTGCAAATCTTGTTTGTTCAATCCCAATTTCTCGATGACAAGGAAGATTTGAAGCGGTTGAGTCAGACCTGACGCTATTCCGACAGCTGCGAAGGTCATGCAAAGTGTGCGTAACGATTGATTCGCCCCAATATAGCGCAGCCCGGCCGTAAGCTCCTTGAAGAAGCTGCGAGCATCGGTCGATTTCGGTTCTTCCTTATCGCGAGGGAGTGTGTACAATATGAACGAAGCTCCCAGGAAGAAAACACCCGTCAAAATTAGAGATACGTTAATTCCAAATTGAATAAATAAAAACGTGCCGATGATAGGTCCCAATACCGTGAAGATGGCAACAAGCGTTTGAAACATCGCCATCACGCCTTGCAGTTGTTCACCTGGCACATGCCGCTTGAATAGTTTCATGGCCGAAGGCTGGGAAAACTGGGACAGACTGGCCGAAATAAATGATCCGATGAGGAGGGCAATCCATCCGTTATTCAAAACGGCAATCAACACAGCTACAACGGACAAGGCAGACAGCAGATCACTCCATACCATCGTTCGCTTCGGCTTCCATCGGTCGGCAAAGGTTCCGCCAATGAGTCCGAATAGGAAAATCGGAGCAAATTCCGCGACTGAAATCAGCGATACATAAATCGGATTATTGTTCGTTAATTCGGTAACATACAGCAGAACCGCATAATTCCGGATCCAAATTCCGAGTTGCAGCAGCACCCGGGAGAGAATCACGGTTCGAACATATCGATTGGACAACATCGTCAATACCCAATATCCTTTAAGATTTTTGATAAATTGCGAAGGCGCTCGCTGATCATTTCATCATTGTCACTCAGCGCTTGACTGAACAGCTTAATGTCCTCATTGATTAGCTCATTTTCCGTATCAATTGCCACGGTCATGGCGTCTCCTTGCAGGCCAATCCGGTCGATGACAGGTTCCTGCGCGTCATATAAATGCTCATACCGGTATGCTTCATGAAAATGAGCTACAGAGAGGCAAATCAAAATGGACAAGTCAAGCACACGATGAAGGGGAAGTTCCTCCGAATTCTGCGACCATTTCTCTCCCGTATGTCTCCATACCTTGGCGGAAATATCGACCTTGCCGCTGTCATTCCACTGAGCCAATCCCAGGGAAAGACCTTTCACATCAGTGCTTCTGGCGAAGGGGCCATCAACTTGCTCATAATTATTCGACACGACAACAGGCTTGTGTTTTAACGTAGTAGGTATTTTCATTTTCTCCCTCTTTTCAATTTTGTATTTACTAAATTACTAATTTACTAAATTACTGCTTCAGTTTATATTTGATCTCATCAGGAGTCAATCTTTTTTGAAGCCCGTTTTTTAAATCCCTGGTTAAAACTGTCTGGTTAGAACGAAAAAGAGGGGGGATGATCGTTATGATTATCGTGTTAAGTGAGTATCGATGGAGAATAGGGGAGAAAACGTATGTATGGCATATCAACTGTGAACGGAGAAATTCTAGATGTGTGAAACTGAAAAAACAAAAGAGCTGTTAAGCAAGTAGATTACTACCGCCCGACAGCTCGTTGTTAAGAACGTCTGAGTTATGTATTTGTCAATACCTTATCTCATGTATAATGCCTCAAATTCCTCTTTGGTCATACCGAAATACACCTCGTCGTGGTACTTCCCATTGGTGTAAATCATGCTGCGCAGTCTGCCTTCCTGGATGAAACCAAGCTTGCGATGCAGGTTCATAGAAGCTTCGTTGAAGGAATAAATGCAAACGGTTGCTTTTTGATATCTCAGCTCGAAGAAATAATGCTTCAAAACGGTTAGGATCATATCACTGGCGTAGCCCTTGCCCCGATAAGCAGGGAATACAGATATTGCGTAATCGAAGGTTCCATTTTTGAAGTCAGTGCCATCAATCTCAATGGTACCGACGACGTCTCCCTTATTGGCATCCTCGGCGATCCAGTAGAAATCATGGCTATTTTCCGAAGCTCCCTGCGAGATTTCTTCGATCCATTCTTCCAATTGCGCTTGTGTCCGTGGAAATGCAATCGAGTCCATATTTTGCAGTATGCTGTCATCCAAACTGTCGAAAATGATGATATCCTCTGCAACAGGTGCACGAAACCGAATACGCTTGCCTTTCCAATATGAAATCTCCATTCATAAATTACCTCATTTCGATTAGATGGAATAGAATAAGTAGGTATATTATCTTCTTGTTTTTCGGTTTATCTTCTTTTTCTCCTTTACTAATTTCATTTTATAGAAACGCATATCTTTCTTTTTTTGGAGCACTTCACTGCATGCGTATGCCTTTTTTAATAGGTTTAAGTAACAAGCGTTCGTGCGGCTGATCATCCACTTCCCATTTTCATAGCAGAGGAGCGCAGTAGTCATTTTCTGCTCTTTGTTCAAGCCAAGACAGATATCAAACCAGGCTTCACACATCGATCTACCCAGTCCGGTTTCCTGCCAACTATCAAATTGGGATAGGAGTTGTTCCCATAGCTGCGCGGTCTCATAAGCCTCAGCATAATCGTTATTCATCACGCGCAGTTCAGTAATATCAAGGAGTGCAGAAGCCTTATCTCTTGGGTCATTAATAGAATCTAGTTCCTTTTGTTTATAATAGATGGCCTTCTCATAATTTCCGATTTCTTTGGCACGATAATATAAGGTTGTGGTGCTAGCTTCAGTGTCCTGTTCAAGAATGGCAAACAGTCGTGCTGCCTCTTCAGCATCCTTAAAATCGATTGCCCGAGACAACAGACTATCTGTAGATTCTTTATCGATGCTGTCTGGGAACCATAGGGCCATTCTTTGCATAAATGATTCGATATCTTGCTCTGTATAGAGGGATCTCAAATTATCCTTGCGTTCGTAAAGGTAGCTGTTCGATTCCGTAAGACCAACTTCCTCTATGTATGTACACGTTTGTTCCACTCCAGCTGAGAAGATAAATTCGTCAAAATATCCACAATACGTATCGAAATTTGCGGATTTAGCTTTCTCAAATATCCATACATTTTCAAGCTTGCGGAATTTGGCCAGCAAATAAGAGAGGAGCAGCAGGGAATCCCCGTATCCTTGGAACGAATCATGGGTACGACTCTCCACTTCATTCTCCATCAAATATCGAATGAAATCATAATCCTCCTCTCTCCAATCATACTGAAGCGCAATCGCTGCCGCATATCGTTTCCAATAGTTTGCGTCAGAATCCTCATATTCGAACTCTTTCCATAGCGCCTTGGAATTTTTGAATGCCTCAATATTTCGCATAATTTCTTTGGTCTCCAACAAGCAACCCTCCATTATCATTCTGATTGTAAACGATGAATGATATCTATATCACTCTGAGTTCCACTTCTATATCTATCCTATATCTTAACAAAAATTAAGGCGAAGCTTAACGTCTGAATCAGGACAGATGTTGCTGAGATTGATAACGTTATAGGCAGCTTATCTGTAATCGTAATAAAGAAGTAGTTCAGAAAAGGAGAGATTCGTATGAAATACACGACATTAAAGAAAACTTCCATCCAAATATCGGAGATTGGATTCGGAACAAATGCAGTAGGTGGGCATAACAATTACACCAATGTAAATGAAGATATTGGGAAACAAACGGTTCGAGAAGCCATTGAGCAGGGAATTACGTTACTGGATACAGCAGATGCCTATGGGTTCGGGCGTTCGGAACAATTAATTGGGGAAGTTGTACAAGATTGCCGGAACAATCTCATACTAGCAACCAAGGGGGGAATCGAGAAGCTCGAAGACGGCAGCATACGTTTCAATAATCATCCCCACTATCTAAGACGTGCTGTAGAAGCAAGCATGAAACGGCTTCAGACGGATTATATCGATATATATTATATTCACTTTATCGATGAGCTCATTCCGCTAAGTGAATCAATCGGCGAACTTACTCGTCTGAAAGAGGAGGGAAAGATCCGTGCAATCGGTATTTCCAATGCGAGGGTTGATCAAGTGAAAGAAGCGAATGCAACGAATGCAATCAGTGTATTGCAAAGCCCATACCATATGCTCGATCGTTCTGCAGAACAGGAACTACTTCCGTACTGTCTTGAGCACGATATTTCGTTTATTCCTTATGGGCCTCTTGCGTTCGGAATATTGGGTGGGAAATACAAACCTGATATGACACTGGATGATGGGGATTGGCGAAAGGACTTAGAACTGTTCCAGCCCGATGTGTTCACGCAGCATCTTGCCCGCGTAGAAAAATTGAAGGCAATCGCAAGTGAACAGCAGCTTGCGCTGCCGAATCTCGCACTTGCTTGGCTGCTGCAGCAGCCAGGCGTGGATGCGGTCATTCCTGGCGGGAAGCGAGTAGAACAGATTCATGACAATGCAGCGGCGAGCGGCATTCAGCTTCCTGCGTCAACATGGAATCAAATCAAACTCGTTCTCGAAGGATAACGGATTATATATAGGAACAAGCCCTGCCAATCATGTTGGAGGGCTTGTATTTGTATATTGGATTCACAATTTACATTGCTTCTCTCCCTATATACAATAGAACCGGACGCTTCTATGCGAACAAGGCAATGACGAAGAGAGGGAAGCGATATGGAATTATCCGTGTATACGAACAACCAATTTTTCTTTACATATGTCAGACATCTATTCGACGACAGAATGAAGCTGACTCATATTAAGGACTGCCACCAATTCCGTGAAGCAATTGCCCAGGCAACCACCCGCAGCATATTCTTATTAGATTCGAATCAAATCGAGGATGACACTTGCTTCACCCGCATGATGACAGAGACTAAGGTGCCTATCATGATCGTGAATCCAGATGAGAAGGACACCTTGAAGAAGATCATGATGTGGGAACAATCCATATCTGGAATGCTGGGTGTAGACATCGTGGAGGAGCCGATCACGGGGAGTCAAGCGAAAGAGATTGATGGAGCAGTTATGCTGGGTGATAAGCACACTCTATTTCACATCGGAAATCACTCCATACAGAAGCAGGGAGAAGAACAGGTCTTATCGACTCTGGAATTCAAGCTGCTCTATCATTTGGTACATCAAGACGAACAACCAATATCAGCGCAGGAGCTTGCGGATCAGTTGGATACCTCCGAGGGTGTACTCTACATTTACATCAAGAAAGTTCGCGAAAAAATTGAAGCAGACCCAAGTCATCCGACCATTCTGCAGCATCTTAGAGGCAGAGGATATGTACTTCACCAATCCAGAGAAGCATGAAGAATGGTATACGATAACAGGCCCCTGACGAATCAGGGGCTCCTGTCTACGCTACCTTAAAATAGATAGCAAATTACGATTTCAACAGCCAGAGAGCTGGAACATTTGGCGGCTCCCATCCCACAAGAGACGTATGAGCAACAAGCGCCGCATAGGTTTTACCGTTATAAGTTACGAGCGCGCCAGCCGCATAGGAGGTATTGGCTGCCCACGGTGTGGCCGTTGGGGCAGGCGCTGTTGTGACGCTTACAGCATTGCTGCTCGGCGACACATTGCCGGCGGCATCATAAGCAATGACCGTGAATGTGTAAGCGGTATTCGCCGTAAGCTCGGTCACCGTATGCGTCACCCCATTTGTGGTAGCCACCAAGGTCGATCCGCTATAAACACGGTATCCAGCCACGCCCACATTGTCCGTTGATGCTGTCCAAGACAGCTTCACACTCGTAGCAGTAATATTCGAAGCGGTTAATTGGGATGGGGCAGTTGGCGGCTCCGTATCCGGCTGCGGTGCTGACGTCTTGAAGGATACGGCGTTACTGTTAGTGGATTCATTGCCTGCGGCATCGACGGCCCGCACCGTATACGTATAGGTTGTATTCGGCGTTAGTCCCGTTAGCGCGTATGCTAAAGTGCTTCCATTCGTTGATCCAACGAGTGTGGAATCTTTATAAATGTTATACCCCGTTACGCCTACGTTGTCGGTGGAAGCATTCCAAGATAATTTGGCGGTATACGCCGTAACGTTCGATACGGCAAGATTCGATGGTGCCGTAGGCGGGGTCGGATCGACAGGGGAACCGCCGCCAAAGTCCACATCGATGACATTATAGAACGCGTTTGCGGTGTCTGCAATTTCCCACACGGCAAGGATTACTTGGTATCCCGTCCGGCTTGGAACCTTGCACGTGTCGGAGTAAGAATGCGGAGGCTGCTTGCCTTTATAATCCACGTTGCAGAACGGAGTCAAGTCGAAGGAGGCGCGGCTAAGCGGCGCATTCGGATTCCAATCCTGCTTCGTAATATAATATTTCCAGCTAGTTGTAGCGTGGTTAGCTTCAATCGTCCAATGGAACGTAGTCGTTCCCGGGGTAATGTTCACCTTGCTCCAGCGCGTTGCCGATTGTTGATCAAGCTCTGGAAATGCACCGTTAGCACTGGCGATTTTGCCATCAGCCGGCCCTGCGGCTGGAAACCCCTTATATGCTTCCAAGCTTTGCGGTTCATAAATGATAAATCCGCAGTTCTTGTTCACCTTCTTCGCGCACAGATCAGCTCGGCTGCTGGGAGAGTCAATGTAACCGTGCGCCAATACAGTCCCCGAGAACAAGAGCGTGACAACGAACATCGCGAGCATGATTCCACCTGTAACCAACCATTTGCGCATTCCTGCGTTCCACGTACACGTTGCTGTCAAAATCATATTCCTCCTTCAAATGAGCATAATTTTACAACTAATGCTAATTCGTGTTGTTGTAGATTAGTGAAGTTACACCTTCTTTCCTGGCATTGGATATTTCCAGTGCAAAAAATTAGTTAAAAACTCATGATGAGTCTATACCGGATGAAAAAGGGACCCATCGTCAGAACACAGAAAAATGTATACGCTTTAACTATGAGGATGATGAGAAGAAAATTTTTTAAATGTGATCGAAACTCCCTTCGAATCAAGTGCAGCCTCATTCTTTGGCTGTTCTAAATCGAGATCCATCCAATATGGAAGCTTGTCCGATCGCTTCATTGACAGTTTCGGACATTGAAGGTAAGATGCAGGAAGATGAATATGTCCTCGTTAGGTGAGGCTCCTATACGAATACAGGCCACTGCCCGGAAACATCGAGAGATGCCAATGGGTAGAACAGGGATTGCCGGATTAAGGCTTTTCATAATGTGGCTAAGAAGCGGCAAGCTTCTTTACGTTGTATAGTGCCAAAACTGTACCAGGGGGAATGAAGCTTATTTGAATTATGCTCAGCTGCAGCAACTATTCTCAATACTAGCTCTCCCATTTGGTAGGGAGGGCTTTTTGCTATGTTTGGCACCATACTATCGCGTAAGAGCAATCAACAATTACGTCCGTATCGTTACCTAAGGAGGATAAGCTGAGATGAACAAATTGGAAAACACAATGGAAGTAAAGGGAGCCATCCGCAATCACGTGCTCGTGGTAGAGGATGACCATCATATACGGCGTTTTATTTCGATTAATTTGGAGCGGAACGGCTTTCAAGTGAGTGAAGCTGCGATGGGCAGTGAGGCAATGATGCAATTTACAACGAATCGACCAGATGCTGTCATTCTCGATATAATGCTGCCTGATATGGAAGGCTTCGAGATATGCCGGCAAATCAGAGATGTGGATTCCGAAGTGGTCATCATCTTCCTGACAGCGAAGGGACAGGATTTCGACAAAATTAAAGGGTTAGAGCTCGGTGCAGATGATTATATCGTGAAGCCGTTCAACCCGCTGGAACTTGTCGCAAGAATCAACACGGTATTGCGGCGCTCAAATCAGTCCTCACTTGTTTCCAGTAGAATAATTGAGTCAGGGCCAATTACCTTAGATAAGGATGCGAATAAAGTATGTAAGCACGGGATGAGGATCGAGATGACTCCGAAGGAGTATGGCATGATTAAGGCATTTCTTGAACATCCCGACAAGGCATTATCGCGCGATGAATTATTGAATTTAGCTTGGGGAGAGGATTTTGTCGGTGACCCGAAGACCGTCGATGTGCACGTTCGCAAGCTGCGGGAGAAGATTGAGGACGATAGCTCGAATCCAAGACGAATTGAGACGGTATGGGGGATGGGCTACCGCTGGAAGAGAGGCGAATAATGATAGGTATCCAGCAGAGATTAGTAGGCAGCTATTTAGCTGTTATATTAACAACGGTATGCATCTTAGAAGTCATCTTGATTACGTCAGTGAACTATTATTATCACTACAATGTAGAACGAGCGCTCATCAATCAGGCGGAGGTCTCAGCCGCCTTTTTCCAGCAATATTTTGCTGAGGAAGAAGTAACGGAACAATCGGAGAAGCTCGTACGAGCTTTCTCCCAACATACTTCTGCACAGGTGCAGATCATGGATGCTGCTGGACACATCATTCAAGATTCATATGGTACGAATGCAGGCAAAGAGATCATTCATTACACCGATGTACAGCAAGCTGCTGATGGAGAGGTAGGCACTTGGCGCGGTTTTGTCGATGACACCAATGAGCATATTGTTTCGGTATCCTATCCGCTCCAATCCGAAGGCAAGACTGTTGGAATTGTCCGCTTTATTAGCTCACTGACCGGTACAATCGATGCTGTCCGCTATATTTCCATCTTGTTCATATTGGCTGGAGTACTTGTTGTTGCCATTGTAGCTATACTTAGTATTTTTCTATCTCGAACCATTACGGGGCCTATCCGCGAATTAAAAAAAGCAGCGGAAGTCATGGCAGATGGCAATTTCTCAATCCGCGCGAAAAAGATGTACCGGGATGAATTAGGCACACTAGCAGACACGATGAATGCAATGGCTTCCCGAATTAGCCGCAATGAGCAGCTTAAGAATGAATTTATCTCCTCTGTCTCGCACGAGATTCGAACCCCGTTAACGAATATTAAGGGATGGGCTGTCACGTTGAAAGCAGGTGGAACACGTGAAGATGAGTTAGTAACGGAAGGACTGGATATTATTGAATCCGAGACCGATCGCCTATCCCTATTGGTAGATGAATTATTGGATTTCTCTAAGCTGGATGCCGGCAGGCTGGAATTAGCATTCAGCCTTGTTGATGTACCACGTCTAGTTCAACAGATCGGTATATTGCTCTCACCGAGAGCTGACCGCTTAGGAATTAAGCTTCATATTCAATCAGATCCTATGCTCCCTATAATCTCTGCTGACGAGAACCGTCTGAGACAAGTACTCATTAACCTATTAGATAACGCGTTTAAATTTACGAACGAACAGGGAGAGATTGATTTGAATGCGCGTGCCTCTGAACATGAAGTCGTGATTTGTGTCAGAGATACAGGCTCCGGTATTCAAGAGCATGAACTGGGCATGGTCATGAAGAAATTTTACAAAGGGAAGAATAGTCCGACGGGTAGTGGTCTGGGATTGTCTATTAGTGAAGAGATTATTCGTCTACATCAAGGCAGAATTGAGATGAAGAGTGAGCAGGGCATTGGTACCGAAGTTCGAATCTATCTTCCTATTCATCACGAGATTGGCAGAGAAATTTAACGATTTCATAACCCTTTCATAGAATTGAAAATATACACTAGTACATGGAATACGGACAGGCAAGGAAAGTGGGCGTGAGCAAATGAAAAAACAGATTGTGCGGCAGGTATTGATTTGGGGTGTTCTTATCTGGACAGTTGGCTGTGGTGTTCCGGCAGCGCCAATCGACCTCATTCAGTCTCCGATACCCGCCAGTCATATCCATGAAGCTGCTGTTCGCCGAGCATTACCAGACGGTTCCCGATTATTAATCCCGAAGCATGGGGGAGGGAATACAGGAATATCGTACGGCGACTTTGATGGGGATGGCCACGATGAAGCAATTATCGTATACGAAGAGAATGTTCGTAATGAGAAAATGCGTAAAGCAGCCTTACTCAGATATGAGAATAAGCAGTGGAACATTGTCTGGAATACGAAGGGCTATGGATACGGACTGGATTATGCAGGTATGGCTGATGTCAACAAGGACGGCTTGCCGGAAATCATATTGGGTTGGACAATGGGTGGCGGAGAAAATGGACTGGATGTGTACACCTGGAGAGATAAAGATATAAAACTATGGGACAAAAAAACATACAGCGGGCTAATTGATATCCATGAAGAGGATCATTCTGGGAAGTCACAAGAGAAGTAGGGAATGAAAGAGAAAGGAGAAGCTATGAAAATCAAGAAAAAGTGGATCGTAATCTCGCTGTCATTCGTGTTCGTTCTGACAGTGGGATATGTACTGCGCAAGGAACTTGCCCTCCTGACTTTTGACATGTTCCTCTCGAATCAAGTGGAGAAGAAGCTGGAGGAGACATATAAGCCGATAACGATCAAAGACCCATTAGTGCATGACGAGCCATTTTCAGTTCTGCTTCTCGGCATCGATCAGCGGGATAAGGAGGTAGGACGATCCGATTCCATGATCTACTCCATCGTGAGGCGCAAGGAGAATCGGATCCTGTTAATATCCGTTCCACGCGATAGCTACACCGAGATTGTAGGTAAAAACAAGCAAGACAAAATCGCCCACGCTTATGCATTTGGCGGGGCGAAGATGAGCATCGACAGTGTCGAGCAGCTGCTTGAGCATCCCGTTACCCATTATGCAGCGATCAATTTCACCGGATTCAAGAACGTCGTGGATGCGTTAGGTGGAATTAAGTTACCGATAACAGAGGATATCGTAAATAAAAACTGGAATCATGACAAATTCAGAATTGAAGCGAACAAGCCAATCTATAACGGACTTGAGGCGCTCAACTTTGTACGCTACCGCGAGGATTCCGATATGAATCGCATGATGCGCAATCGGATCTTTTTGCAGGCGGTTGCAGAACGGGCGGTACAGCTTGATAAATTCAGCCATATTCCAGAAATACTCGATATCGCTGGCGATCACTTCTCAACAGATATTGCCCCTACTGATCTGATTGACCTAGCCAAGTCCATTTTCATGAAGGAAAGCATTCCACAGTTCAGTACCTATGCATTAGATGGGGAAGGTATGATGATGCATGATATATGGTATTACAAGTTGGACGAGAAGGATCTTGCGTATGCGCGTGAACTCATTTCGAACTGGCTTGATCCTGCTATTACAGCTGAACAATTGATGGAGCCAAAATCTAAGCATTAGTTTGCATTCTCTCCCGTGCAAGAACGGAGGCATACGAGATGGAACCTACAATCACAAGAGGACGACCTGATTTCCTCTTACTCCTTTCGGTCGTGCTGCTCGCATGTTTTGGAATGGCTATGATCTTTAGTGCTAGTTCCGCATTAAGCAGCTTGAAGCATGAGGATCCATGGTATTACACGTCGAGACAGGTCAAGTTCGCTTGCATTGGACTCCTTAGTATGTTCGTGATGATGAATATTCCAATACGTGTCTGGAAGAAGACTGCCCCCTATCTCGTGCTGCTATCAGTAGTGATGCTGATTGTCGTAATGGCAGCCGGAAGCAGTATGAATGGGGCGAGGAGATGGATTGTTGTGGGCGGATTTCAGTTTCAACCCGTGGAATTTACGAAGCTTGCCCTCATTATGTACATATCATCACTTATCAGTAACAAGGGAGAACGCATTCGAAGCTTCAAGAAAGGCCTGCTGCCTATTCTCATTGTCGTCAGCTTCATTTCCTTGCTCATTATGAAGCAGCCCGATTTCGGAGCAGTGCTTATGATGCTCTTCATCTGTCTTACCGTCATGATTGTGGGCGGTGTACATATGCGTCAACTAGCCGTATTATTTCTTGCAGCTCTCCCTGTCCTCTTCTTCTTGGCATTCAGTCAGAGCTATCGCTTGCAACGGATTGCTTCATTTATAAATCCGTATGATGACCAACAGGGTTCAGGCTATCAACTGATTCAATCCATATATGCATTAGCACATGGTGGTGTAACAGGAACCGGATTTGGTCACGGAATTCAGAAGCTGTTCTATTTACCTGAAGCGCATACGGATTTTATATTTGCGGTCATCGGAGAAGAATTCGGCTTTCTTGGCTCATGTCTGGTTGTATTCGTTTTCTTTGTCCTAGTTGTCAGAGGCTTCATGTCTGCGCTGAGGAGTGATGATCCATTTGCGATTATGCTAGGTACCGGAATCGTCAGTATGATCTTTATTCAGTTCATGCTTAACTTAGGAGCAGTGACCGGTCTACTTCCCATTACTGGAGTTCCGCTTCCCTTTGTCAGTTATGGAGGCTCCTCCTTAATTCTATGTATGGCAAGTACGGGCATTATTCTTAGCATTTCTCGTGATAATTATCGAAGACAGCAGCTGCAAGGCAGCGGTCGGAAAGGAATTCATAAGGAATAGACCTATGATCATATTTTTGCGTAAACTTAGTAAGGTTGACAAGCTGACTCTCGTTATCGTCGGATGTCTCGTAGCTATTGGTACGTTAGCCGTGTATGAGGCAACGATAAATACGAAGCTGCATGGCATTCATATTAACAATCTCATCTTGTTCGGCGTATTCTGTGTCCCGATGCTGATTCTAGCAACAATTGACTACAATATATTAGTTGGGAAGCTATCCTATGTATGGTATGGATTAGGTATTGTGCTGCTCTTGCTCGTCATGTTCAAGGGGGAGAATATTAATGGAGCAGTTCGCTGGGTTAGTATTGGAAGCTTCCAACTGCAGCCGTCAGAGATGATGAAGATTGCTACAGTATTGCTGGCGGCTCATCTGCTGCAGAAGCGGGGAGGGGATCAGCTTCGCTTCGTACAGGACATCCTGCCACTTGCCGCAGTATTTCTCTTGCCCACAGTAATCATCATGAAGCAGCCGGACTTAGGCACCGCACTCGTATTTATCGCCGTGATGATAAGTATGTTGTGGATGGGAAATGTGAAGGCGACTTACATGATCATTTGCCTCTCCGTGATCGCAATTGCGGTTGGAACGATCTGCTGGCTCTATTTCGTGGATCATGATTTGCTGGCCAAACTTGTAAAGCCGCATCAGATGTCGAGGATTCAGACCTTTCTTGATCCAACCAGCGACCCTGATAAGTCATGGCATGTGAAAAATGCAATGAGTGCCATAGGGACAGGCGGACTAAGCGGAAGTGAAGGATTTTACATGGATCGGGGCTTCATTCCGTATGCGTATTCGGATTCCATCTATGTTGTTATTGGGGAAAAGTACGGGTTTATCGGGTCTTCCATCTTGCTTCTGCTGTACTTCATGCTTATCTATCGAATTGTCCTCATTGCAAATATGAGCATGAACCTGGCTGGAGGCTATCTCGTAATTGGATTAGTAGGCATGATCGTCTTCCAGGTGTTCGTGAATATAGGCATGCACATCGGACTTGTCCCTCTAACCGGGCTATCATTGCCGTTCATTAGTTACGGTGGAAGCTCCTTGCTTACGAACATGCTTACGATTGGCTTGGTCATGAGTGTACATGTTCATCGGGATACCATCCCTCTGCAAATTACTGCATAAGAAGCAGGGCTCAAACTTCAGAGGATTTTATGAGCGTTCAAGCGTTTATAACTCAAGTTGTCTCCACAATTGGATATGTAGTACGATAATAAGGAATCTAAGTACTGGGATATTGTAGCACATATTACAGGGGATAGGAGCGCTTTTACATGCTGACGCCACTGAAGGATAAGACGGTCGTTGTGACTGGAGCAAGCAAAGGAATCGGTAAAGGAATTGCGAGAACATTCGCCGCAAAGGGTGCGAAAGTCGCAGTTGTCGCACGCAGCCTGACGAAAGCGGAGGAAACCGCAACTGAAATCCGAGAGAACGGAGGCGTTGCTCATGCCTTCGAAGGCAATGTCGCCGATTTGGAATCGATGAAGAGCGTTGCGAGCGAAACGGCAAGTACTTTCGGGGGGATTGACGTGCTTTGTGCCAATGCTGGTATTTTTCCGAATGCAACGATTGAGGAGATGACCGGAGAGCATTGGGATCAGGTGATGAACACGAATGCACGCGGGACGCTGTTTTCCCTTCAAGCCTGCCTGCCTTTTTTGAAGAAAGCGGAGTATGGCCGGATTATTGTTACCTCTTCCATTACGGGACCGGCCACCGGTTATGTCGGATGGTCGCACTACGGCGCGAGCAAAGCCGCTCAGCTTGGATTCATGCGCAGTGCGGCGCTCGAGCTAGCGCGTTACAATATTACAATTAACGCTGTCATGCCTGGTAACATCATGACGGAAGGCTTGGAAGGTCTTGGGGATCATTATCTGAACACGATGACAGCGTCCGTTCCGCTCAAGCGGCTTGGAAGCGTCGAAGATATCGCCTACGCCGCTCTTTTTTTGGCTTCGAGGGAGGCAGGTTATATTACGGGCCAAACCATCATCGTTGATGGCGGTCAGCTTCTTCCAGAGAGTCTGGAAGCGATGGGGCAGAACTGATACATAAAATGATTGAAAACAGGCAGGTTCTTTTGTAATAACCGATTAGAACGGCAAAGGGAGAATATGATGATGTCTTACATGGATTGGAGCTGTGTAATTAAGATCGTTAATAAATCGTATGAAAGGAGCGTGATGAAAAAATAGGAGGATTGTTATTATGAAAAACAGAAAAGCAACAGTAAATGATCATGAGCTCATTTTGAATTTGTGGGATAGATCCGTAACCGCTACCCATCATTTTTTGAAACTTGAAGATAAGCTGGAAATTCGTAAAGAAATCCCTTTGTATTTTCCTCATCTTGATGTGCGTCTTTGGTTTGTTGAAGGCTCTTTCGTCGGCTTTTCGGGTACCAATGAGAATCATTTGGAGATGTTGTTTTTAGATCCCGACGAGTTCGGAAAAGGGTACGGAACACAAATCATTCAATTGCTTATCAAGGAGTTTGGGGTAAATTCAGTTGATGTCAATACAGATAATGAGCGTGCAAAAATGTATTATCTGAAAAATGGATTCTCGATCGTAGACGAATCGCAAACGGATAGTAGCGGACGCCCTTATCCGATCTTGCATTTGAAGCTGTCAAAATAGTATGACGAGGTAATCATTTGGCGGAGAATACGCAAGTACTCCATTTAAGAAGCGATAGGAAATAGATTTTATAAAAGGATGAGTCCAGAAAGGGTCATTTCCCTAGCTTAAAGACTCATCCTTGTTTGTTTTGTTTAGAAAGTACGCTTGGTTCTAGCTTTCCGGTAACCTGGTTTCAAGGAGGATTATATGAAATGATAATAGATGATAGAGAATTCAACGTCAACGGTCTTAGTTATACGATTCGATCTGCGGTGAACAGCGACGCGACAGCGTTATCTATAGTAAGAATGCAAATTGACGGGGAGACCGAAAATATGGATCGCGAACAAGGAGAGGCCTTCATCGATGTCAGCGGATTCGAACAGATAATCAAATCGGACTCCGAGAGCTCAAGAAATTTGTTTCTCGTTGCTGTTATGCAGAATCGTATCGTCGGATTTTCGAGATGCGCGGGAACTTATTTGAAACGATTCTCACATAAAGTTGAATTTGGAGTATGTGTATTGAAAGAATATTGGGGATACGGCATTGGCAAAAACCTGATGCAGCAGTCGATTGCATGGGCAGAAGCCAACGGGATTAAGAAAATTACGTTGAATGTGCTGGAAACGAATGAAAGTGCGATTCGCCTTTACAAAAAGCTTGGCTTTGAGGTAGAAGGAATTTTAAAAAAGGATAAGCTCTTGTCAGACGGTCATTATTATAACACGATCGTAATGGCACGATTTTCAGCTGAATAACATCCACGATAGCTATAACTGCTGCAATTGTAAATTGTATCGTATGAACCCTCTGTCAGAAAAGTATATTTAAGTATCAATACGATGAGGAGGAATGGGGATGCGAATAGCTGATCTGTGTACGTTGCGATCACAACGAGGATGGATGTATGGTCTGATTTTGTTACTAGTAATTAGCTCAGTACCAACCCAAGCTTTTGCTTGGAGCAGTAGTGCTGGGGAACCATTATCAGCAAGCATCAGAATTGATGTGAAGGAGATAACTTGCAATACGGCATCCTGTTTATCCAAGGCATTGAAGAGTGTTAGTCCAGGGAGCTCTATCGTGCTTGCGCCGGGAACATATACGGGTAGTTTTTCCTCAGACATTAATGGATCATCTGGCCAGCCTATTGTAATTCGCAGTGCTGATTCTGGCAATCCTGCTGTACTATCCGGAACTTCAACCTCATCGGGATATGCCCTACGGGTACGAGGCGATTATTGGGAGATACGCAATCTCAAATTTACGAATGCACAGAAGGGTATCATCCTGGATCATTCCAATTATTCGCTCATCAGCGATGTAGAAGTGTACAATACAGGCATGGAGGGTGTGCATTTCCGAGATGGCAGCTCATACAACACGATACAGAACTCAAGCATCCATCACACAGGAAGAACGTCTCCTGGATATGGGGAAGGTGTATACGTGGGTTCTGCTGAAGGGGCTGGCTACAATCAAGAGACGCACTACAACACCATACGCAATGTTGGATTCGGCCCTCATGTCACTGCTGAACATGTTGATATTAAGGAAAGAACAATCGGAACTATTGTGGAAAATTGC
This sequence comes from Paenibacillus sp. cl6col, assembly GCF_900102125.1. Classification (NCBI taxonomy): domain Bacteria; kingdom Bacillati; phylum Bacillota; class Bacilli; order Caryophanales; family Paenibacillaceae; genus Paenibacillus; species Paenibacillus sp. cl6col. The sequence continues at coordinate 366,237 of NZ_FNAZ01000006.1, read as the reverse complement.
ACATTTTACGGCGAGGGAATCAGTGGGGCGAACTATGCGGACAGCTTTATCGATGTGAAGGGCAATGATGCCATCATACGCAATAATGTGGGATATCAGGGCAACAACAATGTGATCGTAGATGCTTTCCAGCTCCATGAGGTTGTAACCGGATGGGGAATCAACAATCAATTCATGAATAACACCGTGTACATGGATAATGCAGATGCCTACGTCATTGCTGCATATAATCATTCAAGTGCTCAAGCAGCCAATACGGTTCGATCCCCCGCTGGGAATATGTATAGAGGCAATATAACTGTACATGTAACCGATGTTCAAATGAAATAAGTGGGAGAGCGTTTACAGATATAAATACGTGTGGTATGGTAAATGTAAAATTATGTATTGTATTCGCTTGCATAATATCAACAAGGTGACGATCGGATAGGATTGCGAACTCCCTAGTGTGATGCCTCATTTCCGATCTGCTCAGAATGGAAGCAGAAACCTGTGTGCGATGAAGCAAATAAGGGGGAACGCAGAAATGGAGCAAGATCTTTTGCAGGGTAAAGTGGCTATAATTACGGGAGGATCATCCGGGATGGGGAAGGATATGGCATTCTACTTTGCTCGTCTTGGAGCTTCAGTCATGATTTGTGGTAGGAGCATGGAACGATTGCGTCCAGTCGTAGAAGAAATCACATCGCATGGAGGAAAGGCAAAGGCATATGAGTGCGATGTACGTGATCCCGAAACGGTGCAAGCCATGGTGCATGAAACGGTACAGACATGGGGCGGCATTGACATTCTCGTGAATAATGCGGCAGGCAATTTCGTGTGCAGGGCCGAGGATTTGACCGTGAATGGCTGGAACGCAGTGGAGAATATCGTACTTAACGGAACATGGTACTGCAGTCAGGCAGTTGGAAAACAAATGATTGCGGCTGGTAATGGAGGCGCGATTCTTAATATTGTTGCCAGTTATGCTTGGACAGGAGGTCCAGGAGTCGTGCATTCCGCTTCCGCGAAGGCTGGAGTTATTGCCATGTCGCGCACGCTTGCTTCAGAATGGGGGAAATACGGAATCCGCATCAACTGTCTCGCACCAGGCCCGATTGAAGGAACCGGCGGAATTGAGAAGCTGATGGCCAATGAGCAAATGAAGGAAGCGGTAATTGATAACGTTGCACTGAAGCGATTAGGGACGAAAGAGGAAATTTCTTCTGTCGCAGCTTTCTTGGTCTCCCGCTACTCTTCCTTCATTACGGGTGACGTGATTACCGTGGACGGCGGTAGCTGGCTGGATAAAGGCTTTCTTCACCAGTGGGAACGTACTGGAGCAATGTAAGACAGCATACCGTTCTGATGATGAGTATTACGAGGACATAATTAAAACGACTTCTTTATGAGGAAGTCGTTTTAATTATGCATGACAGGAAACGATAAATCGGAAATGATACAAATTGTACAGCGAGATATTGTTGACAGAAGAAGGATAGTGGACTACCATATCTATGGAGATATTTTCCTAATATAGCACTATATGTGTTTACATTCATAGGATATAAGGAGGTTGCAATTATAGTGGATGTTTGTAAAGTGTTAATTGTTTGCGATCACCCTTTAAAAGCATCTGCATTAAAAGAAATTGTGGAAGGAGTCAGTCTTACAGAGGCAAAGTTATTGGAGGATCTTGATAAATCGGCATTTGACCAATTGCCAAATGTCAATATAGATGTGGCGCTAGTGGCTATGGAAGAATTCGATAATCAATTGGACATCATTTCGACCATAAATAAAACTCTACCCACATCGAAAATCGTTGTACTTTCAGATCATATCTCATTTTATCACATGTCAGAGCTGGGTTTAAGCGGTATTCTTCCTAGGAAATCGAAAAAGAATCAGATTACCAGAATGATAAGTACAGTTATGCATGGGGAAACGATTGTCCCCATCTCCAGCATAACCCAACTATACTCTCCCAATGACCGCATGACAGCACTGACCGTGCATGAACAACGTATCTTGTCTTTTGTCCTCCGCAAATTTACGAATATGCAAATTGCAAAACAGCTTTTTGTAAGTACCAGAACCGTCGAGAATTACTTGAGGCGAATCTATGAAAAGCTGGGCGTCCGTTCAAGAGGGGAATGTATTGAGATGATGAAGAGTAGAAACATTCATCAGTAAAAGTTGTAATACCGAAGAGACTGTTGCGGGATACCGAAGCAAAAAATTCGTTTTCCACCTAATTCCATTTTCGGGATAGTAACCCTTATATTTGAGGTAGGCAGCAAATATAGGTTGAAACTATGAAAATGGAGGGATTTTTAAATGGGTGCTCTGGTTAGAAGAATTGCTCGGTTTTTGATTGATAGATGGAATGGTCTCAGCAGTTGGGCGAAGAAAGCAATTGAGTACATTGCAGGATCGGCGATCGTTGAGGCAATTATGAACGGATTCGATGCTCTGGTGAACTACTTGTCCGGTTTCGGCCAGTCCGTGTTGGAAGCTATTGCACGCATTTTGGGGCTGTAATAAAGAAATCGCTTAGCACGCTACGATTCGCACCAATCATCGCCGGTTCAAGAAAAGAAGAGGCGTCATCGATACTTGTTCATCATCACATGCTAAGCGGGTATGCCGCAGAAGGAATAACTTGCCGGTTGCTTCCTTTTGCCTGGTATTGAAATCCGATTTGCCGACAACCTATATTTGCTGCCGTCACCACATATTACATTATATTGAGGAAGAATTCAAATATGCCACATTCTACTTTAGAAGTTTCTAATTTATCCAAGGCATTTCAAAAGCAATCGTTATTCGAAAACGTAAACCTTCAAATCCACTCGGGAGAAATTTGCGCTCTCGTCGGCAAGAATGGGATGGGGAAGACCATATTTTTAAAATGCATATTAGGTTATGAACCGTTCGATGACGGAGAAGTTACGATTGCCGGTCACCATTTGAACAATCGTGAACAGATTAGGCTGCACTCCGCCTATATCCCGTCTGACGGTCATGACCTATGCGACTTGCTGACTCCCCTGGAATATTATCGATTCATAATCGCTGTTTATCAGTTGCCAGAAAAAGAAACGCTGCTTTACGCCAGTGAGCTTTCTGTACAGTTAGGAATAGAATCCCATCTTGAACGGTTAATGAAGGAATTGTCTTTTGGAACGAAAAAGAAAGCCCTGCTTCTAGGCGCGTTATTATATGATCCTGCATTATTGATATGTGATGAGATATTTGAGGGACTTGATCAATCTTCAGTGGAAGCCGTGATCAGTCTATTTCAAGAACGTGCTAGGAATAATAGGTCTGTATTATTTACGACTCATTTGCAAGACTTGCTCGAAGCAGTATCTACAGTTGTGTACCGGATAGAGAACAATCAGATTATGCAGATAGCCAAATAGCGAGTGAGGACAGAGACGTTATGTTAATGAAGGAATATCGGCAGCTTTATTCGAGAATACTTGGGTATTCGTTTTCGTGGGCGCTGTCGATTATCAGCGCTCTAATTGCAGGTGGATTGGCGTTCGTAGCCTTATTGTATGTAACAGATACAGAGCTTGTTTTGAAATCCATTCCTTCCATACTTTTCTTTTTGCACGTCATTGCAATTTTTATGGAAGACCCGAAAAAAGGGAACATGGGCCACTTGTTTTCGTTTCTAAAGACGACACCTCTAAGAAAAGCACTTATTATTAGGATGAATTATGTATGCAAAGTTTTAAATCTTGATCAAATGCTGTTATATGCAGTTTTCATTCTTGTTTTTCTTTTGTGCCAGGTTGCGTGGGTAGACGTGCTGATTTTGTTTACAAGGCTGTTCATCATGCTCTTTATAGCTCAGACGATTGAGTATGTTTACATATTTTATAAAGAAAAATTTCTTTATCATTTTGCGTTTCCGGTTCTTTTGCTGGTTATCAGCTTACTCGTCAGCAATGCAAAACAACTTCAGTATCACATACAGGTGATTTTCATCCATTATTTCGATATAATAATAATATCTGGATTTGTGTTGACCGCCATCATTTGCCCCATCATTGTGTCCAAATTGCTAGTAGCTCAAAAAAAGTCTGTCCCCGCTGCCGTAATTCGGTTAAGCCGTTCAATGTCTAAGCTCTCCCACATCTATGTCATGCCTTCGCAATGGAAATCGCTTATGGGATATCAATTATTGGCTTACGTACGAAATATTCAAATTTTATCGAAGTATGCTCTTATCGCATCATTGACCGTAGCATATTCTACGTTTAGCTATATGCTGCGAGAGGACACGAACAGCTCGATAAACTTCATGGTAATGGCCTATATTATGAGTATTTACTTCTTCAGTGAGATTCGATTGAATTTTCTACTTGAAAAGCACTCGCTGCTGCGTTTTTTTCCGGTTTCCACATTTGTGGAAAGAAGGATCGTACAGAGCTGCGGGCTGCTGTTTGTCTGTTTATTCGGATCAATCGGCTTCATTTACAGATACATGCTTATGGACATTTCAATCATTGTATTGGCAAAAAGCCTTCTTTACTTAAATTTCTGCTATTTGATCGGCACCCGATTCCGTATTGCAAGTCCCCCTATTTCAAAAGTACATAGGTTGAAACTAGTTGCGTTATACAGTGCATTATGCCTGTTAGCGTTAGTTCTCATTTACAACTTTCATATAATCATTGACGTGTTCATTATTATTGCATTTGGATGGCAGGCAAACAGAAAAAGAAATAAAAGGGAGGAGATAACATGGCGCATCTAATTATACTTATCGGCCTTATTGGTTACATCGTGTTTCGCTCAAGCACGCCTTATCAGTATATTTTTGTCGTTATTATGATCGTTGGCTTGGTTATGGCGTTCATGGGGAACAGAAAAAAGAAAGGCGCAGATCAGGTTGAGCATCATGACAAATAAAGAAAAGGGGGCGGCCTGACCGGCATGTACGCAATTGCAAAGAGGGAATTTTTGACGCTATTCAAAAGCTTTAAATCTGTTGCGATAGTGCTATTGTTTTGTGTCGTTGCTTTCTCAATATCGAATTTCGTGAAAAATAATCCAGGTTTGATGTTCGGAGAGGAATCAAATCCCTATGTATCAGGTATTCGTTTCCTTGTAACGGGGCTTGGTTTTTTATTTGTCTTAACCCTTTCCCACGATACGATTAATCGGGAAGTGGAGAGCCAAACCATTCGATTTGTCGTGACTAAAGTACCGAAGACATCCATCGTTTTCGGGAAATATCTCGGCATTTTATTGTTTTGGGCAGTATGTCTGGCCTGTTCATTCATAGTCATTTTCCTAAGTATCGGGCAGCTTTATGTTTTAGAATATATTCGACTAATCGTGTTTATTTCATTTGCCGTCGGAGTGAACATGCTGTTATCCACAATCATTCCCAAAGGTAGTTATTCGATTTTCGCGAGTTTGCTGTGTGGATTACTGTTACCAGCCGCTGGAATGTGGAGCGTTTTTACGGAAAATCAAGCATCTCAGCTCGTTAAATATGCAACTCCTTATTTTTATCTCATTGAATCGAACTGGAAGTCCTATTTTCCGTTCGTGATTTCCATCCTGTTTGTATATGTGTCCATTTTCATTTTCAGGAGGAAGGACTTATAATGAATGCGCTCGAGGTACATGGTCTGAAAAAGAAATATAAAGATACATATGTCGTTAAGGGGGTTACATTTGAAGTAAAGCGTGGGGAATTGTTCGGATTTCTTGGCAAAAACGGAGCGGGGAAGTCAACGACTATCAATATGCTGACCGGTATTGTTCGTCCGACGGAAGGCAGTATTCATATACTGGGGGAGAATCATGCCCGGATTAACGAAATCAAAAGCAAGATTGGCGTTATGCCGGATGCGGCTAATTATTATTATGACATGACCGCACTTGGGCACCTGATTTATTTTTCTGAATTGAAACGAACAAAATTGAAACGGGATGAACTCGTTGAGCTCTTGGGAAGCGTGGGTTTGCGAGGACATGAAGAAAGCAAGGTAAGAGGGTTTTCGTTTGGCATGAAAAAAAAGCTCGGTATAGCGCAAGCGTTACTCGGCGACCCGGAACTTATTTTCCTTGATGAACCTACTTCTGGACTAGATCCCGAATCGGCAGTCGATATTCAGCAAATCATTCGAAACCTTCATATCCAAGGCAAGACGATTTTTTTAACCTCCCATAATCTCCACGAAGTGGAGATGTTATGCAGTAGAATCGCCATTATGGAACGGGGCGTCATTACCAAATACGGCACGATGGAAGACTTAAGAAAGGAATATCAGCAGCATATCGAATTATTCTGCAAAATCAGTCCTTTGTCTTCCGAGCAGGGGGAAAATATAAAAAAGCAACTCATCGATATCGCAGAGAACCTCGCTGTTTCAGAAAGGGAAATCACTTGCACAATCACTGATGAGGAAGCCATCCCTGATATCGTGCAAACGTTGGTGGACAACAAAGTGCGTCTTTATAAATTGGAGCCGAAGCAAGTTACGCTAGAGGATATTTTCTTTGAAAAATAGTTGCAGCAAAAAATTAAACAGGTGAAACGGATAGAGGCAGCATCAGCGATGCTGCTGTTTTCTTTTTGTGTGTCACTCGACAGCCCTGAAATATGGTATCCTTTGATAAAGCATATGAGCAAGCAGACATAAAGGGAGGAGCTGCAAGATGACGAGAGAACAAGAAATCGCGCTGGATTGGGAAGAAGAAAAAATTGATGACCCCGCACATTTTTTGCTTCATCAAGGGATGAGAGGAATTTTTGAGGCTGAGGAAATGATAGAAGGGGACTGTATCATCATCCCGAAATGGGAACTTACAATACGTCCTCATGTGGCGAAGTGGACGGATCAGACCGTCATGCTACAGTTTCAAGTGAGTTCACCGAAATGGGATCGCGATATTTTCGAAACGACGGCGGGCATCGGCAGTAATCTAAAAAATGCATTCGGTACCGCAATAGGCGGCTTTGCCTTCTCCCTCATGGAAGGAATCGCCTCCATGGAGCAGGACAGAAATCCTGAGACGCTGCATACGACTTACGGAGACACCGTGCATCACTGGAAGGCGTATAAGAGCAATATCGTCGGCCTGGGAGAATCATCACCTGAGATGGAAGAATCCCCATATTGGGAAATGCTTAAGGACGAAATCGCAAAGAGAATCGGCGATCAGAAGCTGTGCTATATCAAAATCTATGCCGCAAAGCACGGAGATGACATTACTGGTGAATGCCGCATAAATGATATTTCGAGCCCGGAACTGGGGCAAATGGTAGCGGATATCGCAAACAATTGGCAGGTGGAAGGCTTTGCATCTCAGAAGCAGTTTATTTTCTTACAGCAGTCGGAGGACACATATACACCGTATCCATATCAGCCGGAGCAAATTGAGGATGCCACGCATACAGCGGTACGCCTCTTCATGGAGTGCGATACGCAGGAGAAGTACGACAGTTTCCCGGATTTATTGGCTGAGAGATTGCAGGATGCTGATTTAGCCCAAGAGCTATACGCCTTTTTGCCTGAGATCTGTGCAGAGCATGCTTTTGATACGCTTACTTACAACGAAGAGATGCTTTTGTATAGGGGAGATGAATCCTTCCGTGTGTATCGGACTCAATTTGCCAGCTATTTTATGATTTCTGCTGCATTGTTTGAGGGCTTCCGTACAGGAGAATTTGATGATGACATATACAAGCAATATATAAGTGTCAGCTCTATTTACAACGTAATTTGCCAAGCGAAGGAGCAGGGAGCGGACTTGGTGAAGGATGGCGGCGTCTTGACGCTTTCTTACGGAATGTCGGAGCAATATCGATTTAGTTGAGGAAAGAGAGACACGTCGAGTTTATTAGCCTGTTGCGAGATTGGGAGCAATAGGCGGAAGTTAGCTCGAATGCACTTGTCTTTTTCCGGAAAAGAATGCCATACTATGTATATCAATCATGGGAGGTGTTGCAATGGAACGTCGTACCATCACAGCAGAAGATTTGTACCAGTTCGTCTGGTTGTCTGATCCGGATGTCAATCCTACAGACGGAACGATTGCTTATGTAGCGAAGCAGGTCAATGAAGAGAAGAGCGGTTATCGCTCGCGCATACATATCTCGTCAGCAGATGGAACGAAGAGCAAGGTATTTACCCATGGAGAGCAGGATAGCGCTCCGGTCTGGTCGCCGGATGGCCAGAAGCTGGCCTTTCTTCGCAAGAAGGATAAGCACCAGCAGATATGGACAATGGCAGCTGATGGCGGCGAAGCAGAGGCGATTACAAGCGCGGAGTTCGGAGTAAGCGCATTCTCATGGTCGCCGGATGGTTCCCGACTGTTGTACACAGCGAGTATCGATTCTTCCAAGAAAGAAGAGAAGGAGCAGCTTGCGGACGACAGTCAGAAGTCAGCCAAGCAGGTGATCGTAGTTGATCGGTTAAGATGCAAGGCAGATGGAAGAGGCTTGCTGGACGACAAGCGCACTCATTTATTTGTTCATCATATCGAAACAGGCCAATCCGTTCAATTGACTTCCGGAGATTATGATGTCCATGATTCCGTATGGTCACCAGACGGGAAGGAAGTGGCCTTTTCTACGAATCGTGTTGAGGATAAAGAAGTTGACCCTGATCTGGTTCTTAGTCAATTCATTTATATCATAAACTGTGAGGATAGAGTGTGCCGCCGTATAACGGAATCTGGTCTCGTCATCGGGAAGCTTGCATTCTCGCCGGACGGCCAATCGATTGCATTCTATGGACATGACCGACAATACGAGAACGCCACCCTGCTTAAGGTATACACCGTACCAGCAGCAGGAGGAGCACCTGAATGCGTTACTGCCGACCTTGATCTGTACGTAGGCAATGCAGCAGTTACCGATATGAAGGGTCTTGGATCCTCGCCACTCGTCTTTACATCAGATGGTTCTGCTGTATACTCGCTTGTCTCAGCTGAAGGCAATGTACAGCTCGCACGGATCTCGTTAGAAGGTAGCTGTGAATATGTAACGGTCGGTGATCGGGAGATAACTCAATTTACGATCACGAAGGACGGAGAGCAGATTGTATTCATTTCGGCTGATAGGCTGCAGCCTGGAGAGCTATTCATCAAGAATTTGGGCACAGGGCAAGAACAGCTGATTGAAGCCCCGAACGAACGTTTACTAGCGGAACTGACGCTAAGCCAGCCGGAATCGTTCTGGTTCCAGACAACCGATGGTTGGAAGGTGCAAGCTTGGATCATGAAGCCACCAGCAATGTCAGCAGGCGATAAGGTACCGACAATTGTTGAAATTCATGGCGGCCCGCATACGATGTATGCGAATTCCTTCATGCATGAGTTCCAACTACTTGCCGCTCAAGGTTATGCGGTTCTCTATTCAAATCCGCGCGGGAGCCTCGGTTATGGCCAGAAGTTCGTGGATGCTTGCCGTGGGGATTATGGCGGGAAGGACTACGAGGACATTATGGAATCCGTTGATCAGGCGATTGCCCGCTACGACTTCATCGATGAAGATAGACTTGGCGTTACGGGCGGCAGCTATGGCGGATTCATGACGAACTGGGTTGTCGGCCATACGAATCGTTTCAAGGGAGCTGTTACACAGCGTTCGATCTCGAACTGGTTCTCATTCTATGGGGTTAGCGATATCGGTTATTTCTTTACCGAGTATCAGATCTGTGCACAGCCATGGGAAGACCCGGAGAAGCTCTGGAAGCATTCACCGCTCGCCTATGTGGACAATGTGCAGACACCGCTCCTTATTTTGCACGGAGAGCAGGATTTGCGCTGTCCAATCGAGCAGGCTGAGCAGCTATATGTGGCCTTGAAGCGTCTGGGCAAGACAACGCAGCTCGTGCGATTCCCTGATGCGAATCATGATCTATCGCGCAACGGGCACCCAGAGCTTCGTGTAGAGCGTCTGAACCGGATTGTTGGCTGGATGAAGCAATATGTGTAGGTCTCGATAGACCTCTAGCAATCATTAAATCCGAATAGGAATTGGATAAGAACAGATTGGAAAGAATGTGCTTTCCAATCTGTTCTTTTTTATATGAACCTTTTCAACTAAAATGTTAAGCTACATTGCCAACTTATATCTGATTCAATTAATAAATTTAGATGAATAAACAGTCTAGCATTAAAATTTATGTATTTATGGTTAGGCAAGCAGTTGTCGCGTGCGAGCCTGTACTCGAATGTCATCATGTAGCCGGCCAATACGACTACTTAGTTAAAGGTACTCGTTGCAGATATGCAGGAATTGGAATATTTCATATCTCATACGCTGAGTAATATGATCGGTGTTCAAAGCAGTAATTCGATTATTTCCCTTTCTTCTCTGAAAGAAAATAAAGTTGTAGACTGACGATACTTCATTAAGCTATACCAGCAGGATAGTCCAAAGTTTTCGCGAATACCCTACATAAGGAATTATTTACGAAGTTCGTGAATAAGACGGTATGCAAAAGTCTGTTAGAACAAACAAGCCAAAGACCATTAAGAAAGATGTGATTCAAATTCATGTATTAAATCATCAAGTAGAAAAACTAGCTCAAATCGTACGAAAACATAAAGCTATATATGAATTTCTTGATAGAGTTCAAGAACTGAAGATAAATAATTACTATGTTGGCGCGGGATGTATTACTCAGACAACATGGAATTATTTAAGTGATTTGCCCCTCGATCATGGAATTAAGGATGTGGATTTAGTCTATTTTGATGATAGTGATTTATCTGAAGAGAAGGAAGATCAAGTAAAATCACAGCTAGAAAGGATGTTTCCTAATTATCCATTTAAGATCGATGTGAGAGAATGAAGCTAGAGTTCATTTATGGTACAAGAGCCGGTTTGGATATGAGATTAAGCCCTATCAGTCAGTGGAAGAAGCAATCGATACATGGCCAACGACAGCTACGTCTTTAGGAATAAGAATAACTTCCGATGAATGGGATGTATATGCACCTTACGGATTGGATGATTTGTTTAATAAAGTTGTAAGACCAAATAAGCGACAAATTACTAAAGAGATCTACGATAAGAAAGTAAGTCGATGGAAGGCGCAATGGAATGATTTAAGAATAGAGCCTTGGTAGTTGATTCAGGAAGAACAGACCATCGCATAACACCATTTTCACGCATCGCAGCCTAACGGCTGCTCGGTCGCTCGAAGTATTTTGAGTAGGCGGAATCAGGCAACAACCCTGCACTGGCTAACTGAACAGCGCAGCCAGCGACTATCTCGCATTAAAACGAGGTAAAACCAGCATAAATTTGTCATTCTAACGGGACACGTCTGTTCAATGGAACGGCGACAGTCTAGGACTTTATTTTCTTGTCCTTAGCTGTCGCTGTTCCTATTTTTCAGGTCAGTCTATAACTTATTTTATGGATATACGCCAATAAGCATGAAACAAAAACAGGGCAATCCCGGGAAAGGGATCTGCCCTGTCTATCTATTTATTGCTGAGCAAGTCTATCTCTCCGTTCATGCTCAGGCTCAATATGAATCAGTACTTCTGCCCGCTCGAAACTGCCCTGAATCGTATGCTCGATTTCATCACACAGATGATGCGCGGTTGCAATATCCATTCCAGAAGGTACCACGAGATGAAAGTCCACGTATTCAACAGGGCCGGAGCGTCTCGTACGAAAATCGTGAAACTCAATATACTTATCTTTGTGCAAGAGTATCAGCTGCTGAAGCTGCTGCTCTTCCTCTTCGGACAATCTAGCATCAATCAGGGGAGGAAATGATTCCTTCATAAGCGTGAATGCTTCCTTCATAATGTACACCGCAAGAAGGATCCCAATAATCGGATCTAAGATTGTCCACCCTGTCAGCGTTACGAGCAGCAAGCTTACACCTACGCCAAGTGACGTATACACGTCAGTAAGCAAATGCAGTGCGTTCGATTTCATCGCCACAGAATGCAGCTCATCTGCGGTCTTGCCAACCTTCCTCGCAACGACCAAGTTAATCCCAGCACCAATAAACATAACCGCGATTCCAAGATACGGCATCTCAATTTCTGCTGGCCGCAATAACTTATGAACACACTCATATATAATCCAAATGCCTGCAACGAAGATGAGCAGTGTTTCGATCGTACCGGAAATATTTTCAACCTTACCATGTCCATAGGGATGATTGCGATCGGCTGAACGATTCGATATGCGTACGGAGAAAAACGCAATTACAGACGCTGCCAAGTCCAAGGAAGAGTGGATCGCCTCTGAAATAACGGCAATCGATCCCGTCAGAATTCCTACGACCAGCTTTAATATCACAACAGTTGTATTGCTAAGAACTGATAAAAATGCAACCTTTTGTCCGTTCAAGATCATCACCCTTACCATTATCATCAACTTATTCTTGCCAACATAGTCAACCATAGCAGATGAAAATCGAGTGGGTCTATAGAAACCTTTTTTCACGAAGTCAGATAAATAGGGGCAATTGAAAAAAGTTGACGCCATGCAAAAAGACTGGATCATACCATCATATTCCATATGTTGCGGCATTCCGTACAGAAGTTGTGCTACTATATGGATATACTTGGAAAAGGAGGCATCTTTGTGTCGAATGAAACTCGAATTATGGGAATACCTGTCCCTAAAATAACGATGACAGAGACTGTGCATATCATTAGCGATGTCATTCATACTGAGGGCATGGAGAATCAACAATTGTTCCATGTAGTGACGCTAAATCCTGAGATTACGATGGCCTGCCAACAGGATAAGAACCTGCGAGCAATCATTGACGATGCTGGGCTGCTCACAGCTGACGGTATCGGCATCGTCATGGTATCTCGCTTGAAGGGCAATCCGCTTCCTGAACGGGTGACGGGCTGTGACTTATTATTCAATCTCTTAAGCGAAGGGAATCAGCGAAAGTGGTCTTTCTACTTGCTTGGTGCAGAAGAAACTGTGAGTAAGAGAGCCGCTGAGGTTATCCAGGAGTCTTATCCTCATGTGCATATTGTAGGAAGGCATCATGGATTCTTCCATTCAGAGGACGAAGCCAAGATAGTCAACGATATTGCTGCCGTGAAGCCGGATGTATTAATCGTGGCACTCGGAGCACCTTACGCTGAACGGTGGATACATAAATACAAGCATCAGCTCCATTCCCGCGTAGCAATTGGCGTCGGGGGAAGTCTGGATATCGTTGCAGGGAAGGTCAAGAGAGCCCCTGCTGTGTGGCAGAAGCTGAATCTGGAATGGCTGCATCGGCTGCTTAATCAGCCGTCGAGATGGAAGAGACAATTGATTTTGCCGCGCTTCGCAGTCAAAGCTGTCTTGTACAAAGAAAATAAACAATGAGCGGACATTAGGTCAGAATATATGAAAGAGCAACATTTCAAAATATGCCTTGTGCTATAACATAGTTGACCCTATACATAAGGAGATGAACTATGAACAGCTTACAAGGTAAAGTCGCCGTAGTAACCGGCGCTAGTCGAGGAATCGGACGTGCCATTGCACTGCGCCTTGCGCGTGAAGGAGCCTTCGTTGCGGTGCATTTCGGGAGAAGAGAAGAACTTGCTGAGGAAGTGGTACGGCATATTCAACAACAGGGTGGCTTGGCTTTTAAGATAGGCGCAGATATCAGTCAATTGAGCGGGATTCATGATTTATATAGGTCTCTAGACGACACTCTGCAGAAGCATACAGGGAATAATCGCTTCGATATTCTGGTGAATAACGCTGGAATCGGCCAAATATTGAGCCTGGAAGAGGCAACGGAAGAATCGTTCGATGAAGTAATGAGCATCAATGTCAAAGGGCCTTTTTTCGTCATTCAACAAGCGCTGCCGCGATTAAATGATGGCGGACGCATCATTAATATTTCATCCTTTGTCACCCGAGCGGCGTCGCCAGTCGTCTTTACGTACAGCATGACGAAGGGGGCGATCAACACACTAACATCCGCTCTCGCTAAGCAACTTGGGAAACGCCAAATTACGGTGAACGCCATTCTGCCAGGGATCATTAACACAGAGATGAACGCCGGCACGTTAAGCCAGTCCGAAGGACAGAGGTATGCGGCTGGACTGTCGGCCTTCAACAGATGGGGAGAACCGGAAGATGTAGCTGATATAGCCGCATTTCTAGCTTCAGAAGATAGTCGTTGGGTAACCGGACAATTGATTGACGCGAGCGGAGGATCACATTTGTAATAGCGAGAGCAATAAAAGAGAGGGATACCCACTTATCGCATATGGGCAGCGTGATCCGTTATGGACGCGCTGTTTTTTGTGACATGAGGCGAGATTGTGAAATTGACGCGATATTCATGATTTTGAAATATTTGATGTGATCGTACGCACTCGGGGGTGCTTCCCCATGTAGTATGTTGAAAATAGAAAATCATTTTGACAGGGGGAAACGCAATGTTCTGTCATCAATGCGAGCAGACGCCGTCGGGCGGCTGCATGGTTGTCGGAGTGTGCGGCAAGGACGAGACGATTGCTAGTCTACAAGATACGATCGTGTTTGCGTTGAAAGGCATCGCGGCGTATGCGACGCATGCGCGGCAGTTGGGTTATGTCGATGAAGAGGTTGACGCGATTACGCATGAAGCGCTTTATATGACGTTGACTAACTCGAATTTCAACTTACAGGAGCATCTGGACATGGCGATGAAGGTAGGGGGCGCGGCGATCCGCATTATGGATGTGCTGGATCGGGCCCATACGGAGCATTTCGGCGTTCCGGTTCCGGTTACTGTCCCGCAGAACAAGATAGAGGGCAAGTCTATCGTCGTGACAGGGCACAACTTGTATGCGCTGGAGGAATTGTTGAAGCAGACGGAGGGCAAGGCAATCAACATTTACACTCATTCCGAGATGCTTCCGGCGCATAGTTACCCGGCATTGAAGAAATATCCGCACTTGAAAGGCAATATCGGCAAAGCCTGGTACGACCAGCGCCGTCTGTTTGAGCAATATCCTGGCGCCATCCTTGCGACGACGAACTGTGTAATGCCTATTAAGGGGACCTACGCCGATCGGATCTTCTCCTATGACGTGGCCGGACTCGAAGGTGTGACCAAGATCGTGAACGACGATTTCTCGCCGCTGATTGAGCGTGCGCTAGTGCTGCCCGCGGCGGATGTGGAGAGCGAGCAGACATTGACAACGGGGTATCACCACGAGACGGTGCTCGGGCTGGCGCCGGAAATTATTCAGGCCGTTAAGGATGGCAAAATCAAGCGCTTCTTCGTCATCGCGGGCTGCGATGCGCCAGGCAAGGGCGGCGAGTATTACCGGGAGCTCGCGACATCACTACCGAACGATACTGTTATTTTGACGACCTCGTGCGGAAAATTCCGGTTTAATGATGTCGATTACGGTACGGTGGCGGATACAGGCATTCCGCGTTATATCGATCTGGGGCAGTGCAATAATTCCGGCTCCACGGTCAAGATCGCAGCTGCGCTTGCAGACGCCTTCGGCTGTAGTGTCAATGAACTGCCGGTGTCGATCGTGCTCTCGTGGTTCGAGCAGAAGGCGGTTGCGATTTTGCTTGGCTTGTTCAGTCTGGGCATCCGTGATATTCGCATCGGGCCGAAGCCGCCGGAATTCATCTCGGAAGGCGTGATGAACGTACTGACCGATCTGTTCGGCCTGAAGCTTATCGGGGATGCGCAGGAAGATATGAAGGCGATGCTCCGTCTTGTCTAGATGGTGAATGAGATAAAGTATTTATAGAGTTAATTGATTGAGACGCGATCCCTTAAGGGGTCGCGTCAGACTTTTGACAGGATTTTGTCGAGTCTGAGAGAGGGGGATACCCTCTCTTTTTTATTGAACATGATGCCCTTGAGCTGCCAAGCTGCAACAAAGGATGAATGCCAATCACGGAACCATAAAACTAGCGTAGCTTGCCAGTCAGATCTATTGCATGCACCTCGCTATTCTACAGATGATTGATCGAGTATAATAGAATCATTAGATCGAGTTGGAGGAAGGGCATGGATCAGGTAACTTCAGCTTATGGCAAGCACGCAATATACAACATATTTGTTGAGCTTATTCATCAACAGGAACAGCACGAGGATTTGATTCAGAAGCATATCGCTCATGAAATGAGAAAGCTAGGAGATGAATTCGACGAGGGACTGCAGCTGAATATCACAGAACTTCACGTTATATCCAGTATTGGGGAGCATGAACCTATTAATGTGACGGCGCTCGCGGAACGATTACGAACATCTAAAGCGACAGTATCTCGAATATGCTCCAAGCTCTTATCTATGGACATCATACGAAGAACCCAACTAAGCGATAACAAGAAAGAGGTCTATTTCCGCTTAAATCCCAAGGGAAGGAAATTGAATGTACTGCATGAGGATGTGCATCATGAACTGGAACAACGATTTCTGGGTATCCTAGATCCCTATAATGAAGATGAGCTGCTTATCGTACAGAAGGTGTTTCGGGACATACTGAACAATTGGACATCCATACACGAGAATTTAGATACACGAGGTTAGGTACTCTTATGAGAGCCCAGTCCATGAGCATGCGGACTGGGCTCTCGTCCTACAACAAGGAATTGCATTACTTAGCTGGTGCAAGTCTAGTCTGCTTGCTGAGATTCAACGCTTTTCTGATCTTTCTTGCGAAGATCAATGGTTTCTCAACAGCCTCAATATTGACATAGACTAAGCGTGGACGTTCAAACAGCCATTCACTGTGTACAGACGATACGAGGATACCTTGCTCGCGAATAGCGGATAGGAAGCGGTTCGTTTCTTTTTGTAATAAGGCTACTCTGCCTAAACATAAAGCTCTGCCTGTTCTCTTATTTAGGGATTCAAATGAAAAAGAAGAGGTTACGCCGAATTTCTTTCCTAAAATAAATGCCCGAATCTGCTGACGAGATATCGTAGCTACGCATTTACCACCTGCAAATCCTGGTTGGCCACCAATGATCATTGCGAACTTTCGACAAAGACGTTCCTCACTGGACATCATGTATCGATAACCTCCTATGCGAACACAACTCAGAAACGCGTCATAACGTCAATAGACAAAAACAATGGTCGTTCTACATAAGTAAATACGTGGGTGGAAGTTCATTATTATTTTGCCTGCTCCGATTGTCATAATTCTATTGTCAAGACAATGTATGTCTCTCGGAATAATGATGTCTAGGCGCGTATCTCGATTGCGTTTCAAATGATTGGATTCAGCTTCAACGGGTATGGGAGCAATTTTACCGAGGTGAGTGCTCAAGGGATCGCAAATCTGGCGGAACAGGCTTAGGGCTGGCGATATGCAGACATATTCTTGAACTGCACGGCAGCTCGTATGGGGTAGAGAACACGAAGGATGGCGTATTGTTTTATTTCACAGTAGATCAATCAATAAGTGAAGTAGGTGACCATAATGAATACGTTTAAATCGCATTGGCTTCTTATTAGTCTTGCATCGTTTATACTGCTGACCGCATGCGGAACAACCGAAACCGCAGACTCAGGCAAGAACGTTCAACCAACGCCTGCCGTGAAGGAGCAGGTCAAGCAGAAAGATCCAATCTTGGTCGTCATCGATCAGACGACGAATCCAGGCCAATCCGAGCATCACTTTTATTTTCAAGTGGAGCAGCTCCCTAAAGGATATGCACTAGCCGAGATGAGTTGGAAATCAGAGAAGACAAACATTATCAATACGACAAAGCAAGCTATCGAACACGGTGGAAATGGGGAGGATGGCTTCTATATTAGCGGAAATGGACAATTTTCAGGATTTATCTATGACGAACAGTTAAAGGGGGAGAATGGTGAGGTCACCTTCGTATTCCACAACGATGCTGGTGAAGAACGGAAATGGAAGAAGAAGCTCACGTTGAAGTGAACAGACGCGAATGAAGTTCTGCATCAATAGCCGGAGTCAGGCAGTCAGTGCTTGCTCCGGCTTCATTTACATTCATAACTGTAATCCGAATCTCTTCAGCTCAATGAATGTCCCTTCCAGTAGTTTGCCTCTCTCTGTTAGCGAATACTCTACGCGGGGAGGAACCTCAGGGTATACTTTTCTCATCACAATGTCGTGCTGCTCCAGTTCCTTCAATCGAAGCGAGAGTGTCTTCGGACTTATTCCATCCATTGCTTTCAATAAATCGCTAAACCGCATTGTTCCCTCGATCAACAAGTCACGAATAATCAAAAACGTCCATTTCGTACCGATTATATCAAGCGTTTTTGCGATGGGGCAGGTTTGACCAGGGGTTCCTTTTGTCAATGTTACAGGTTCAGATGGATGTAGCATGAAAGATCCTCCTCAACAATTTTTAGATGTTACGTCCCATCATAACACAATACTTCCCTAACGGAAATAAGCTGAATAAAATATCAGTACTTCCTTAAAGGAATTATTGAGTATTATACTGTTCTTGCAGCCAATACTTCACACTCAAGGAGCTGAATCTGATGAAAAATATTCTGATTATTAACGGTCATCAACAATACCGTTCTTCTGAAGGGAAACTGAACAACACCTTAATGGAAAACATGGTTCGTGTGTTACGTCCACACCATAATGTCAATACAACAGTTATCCAAAATGGTTATAACATCGAGGAAGAACAGAAGAAATTTTACTGGGCCGATGTTGTCATTTATCAGACACCAATCTATTGGTTCAGTGTACCAGGTCTGCTGAAAACCTATATGGATGAGGTGTATGCATACGGTACATTCTTCACTGGTTCCGAACAATATGGCGCAGGTGGATTGCTGACAGACAAGAAATACATGCTCTCCACGACTTGGAACGCCCCATCCTCTGCATTTGAGAGAAAGGATCAATTCTTTGAAGGGGAGGGCTTGGACAATGTGCTAAGTCACCTTCATCGCATACACAAGTTTCTCGGTATGAAGCCTTTACCAAGCTTTTCTTGCTACGATGTAATTAAGAACCCGAACATTGATCACTATATTGCCAATCTTGAGCAGCACTTAATGGAGGTATTTACAGATGAATATGTTGCACAATAAGAAGGTTGTATTTATCGGTGGCAGCTCCGGCATCGGACTTGAATCTGCTAAGCAAGCGATTGCTCATGGAGCTGAAGTAGTCATAGCAAGCCGTTCCGAGAACAAGCTGCAGCATGCCAAGGAACAGCTTGGAATGAAAGCATCGGTTCAACAGCTTGACCTCACGATTGAACATGAGGTAGAGCAATTCTTTCAGAATATTGGATCATTTGACCATCTTGTCGTAAGTGCGGCAGAGACGTCTGGCGGCCCGTTCCTGAAGACGGATACGAGTCAGGCAAGACAATTGTTCGAGAATAAATTCTGGGGACAATATTATGCAGTCAAATACGGCGCTCCAAAGCTGTCTCCTAATGGCTCAATCGTGTTATTTTCCGGCGTTGTTGCCTATAAATCGATGATCGGTTCATCTATTCTCGGCGCGGCCAATGCTGCTGTATCCAATATGGGGAAGACGTTAGCGTTGGAACTTGCGCCAATTCGGGTAAACGTTGTATCACCAGGAATCATGGATACACCTTCTCGAAGCAAGATGACGGAAGAAGCACGCCAGCAATTGTATGAATCGATCGCAAGCCGTCTTCCCGTACAGCGTGTAGGAACTCCAGAAGATGCTGCGCAGAGCGTGATGTATCTACTCACGAATTCATTCGTGACCGGTACCGTTATCCATGTAGATGGCGGACACGTATTAACGTAAAGCTCCATCATAAGCACTTTGCAGCATAATTCACAGACGAGAAACATAAAACCCCCCGGCATGAATGCCGGGGGGTTCATTGTATGATCAACATACAAATATTAGTATTGAAAAATTACTAGGTATATGTTACTATAGTGTGTGCTCTTAATTTTTACATGCAATTAAAATAAATCATATCATAGACTTTTTTCTTTGTCAATTATGAGTAATTCACTCACATACCGGAAAAAACGGCTCGAATACGTACGCATACTTTTAGGGGGGCGACAGTTTGACTAACGAAGAACACAATGAGCAAACTCATTCAGATGCAGATATTAATTTACTACCTCCAGGAGTCAAGATAGATGACTCTGTGCGGATGTATCTAAAGGGAATTGGCCGGGTTGGTCTTCTAAGCACCGAAGAAGAAGTAGTTTTGGCTAAACGTATTGCAGAAGGCGATGAAGAAGCGAAGAAAATGCTTACAGAAGCTAACCTTCGCTTGGTCGTGAGCATTGCAAGACGGTATGCCGGGCGAGGCATGTCACTCTTAGATCTTATTCAAGAGGGCAACATGGGTCTGATTAAAGCTGTAGATAAATTTGATTATACAAAAGGCTTTAAATTCAGTACTTATGCCACATGGTGGATTCGACAAGCAATTACACGCGCAATCGCTGACCAGGCAAGAACGATCCGTATTCCTGTTCATATGATTGAAACGATCAATAAGCTTGTTCGTGTCTCCAGACAGCTGGTGCAGGAGCTTGGAAGAGAGCCTGAGGTAGAAGAGATTGCTAAGGAAATGGAATTGAGTGTAGAGAAGGTTCGCGAGATTATGAAGATCTCTCAAGATCCAATCTCACTGGAAACACCAATCGGGGAAGAGCACGATACCAAGCTTGGCGACTTCATCGAGGATCAGGACGCCCAATCTCCAGTAGAATCAGCAGCTTATGAGTCCTTGAAGACACAGCTTGGTGACGTCCTTGATACGCTCACTGAACGTGAAGAGAACGTTCTTCGCTTGCGCTTCGGACTCGATGATGGTCGTACTCGGACATTGGAAGAAGTAGGCCAAGTATTTGGTGTTACGCGTGAGCGGATTCGCCAAATCGAGGCGAAGGCTTTGCGTAAGTTAAGACATCCGAGCCGCAGCAAACGCTTGAAGGACTACATCGAATAATGAAATGATATGCAAATGAATGAAGCTGCGTTACACTTCAACGGATTGGAGTGTAATGCGGCTTTTTTTCGTGCAGGCGTACAGGTTTTCACTAACAAGCATGAAAAGCAACAATTTGTAACAATGATTTGGGGAATATCATTTATTTTTCATCTGAACTTCATATTATCTTCATAAGTTTATGTTATTGTATGTTCGATAGAGCACGATAACGTACCCAAGCAAGTATACACATATTGCGTTTGCGCGTTGGGGTAAGGATATTTGGAGGAACAATGAACACCAGCATAGATCAGATTCAACAACTCGTACTCGCCGGAGATGAACGCGTATATACGAAATTATATATCGAATATCGTAGCTTGCTAGTTCAGCACGCTTATCGATATGTCCGCAATCAACAAGACGCAGAGGATGTTGTACAAGAGGCGTATATTCGCATATTCCGAAATTTGCATCGGTACAACTTCTCTTGCAAAATATGCAGCTGGATGAAGCTTATTGTAAAAAATCTATGCATTGATCTCATACGGCAGCGTAGTCGTAAACCTGCCGTACATTTTACGGAGAACATTGCCTACGACAATCAAGAACAAGCATTAATCGAAACCCTGCAGGATCAGGCTCAAGGACCTGAACAGCAAATTCTTGAACAAGAAGTTCAACACAACGTAATTAACATCGTGAATGATATGCCCGATGCATATCGAGATGTGTTCCGGCTGCGTTACTTATCGGAATATTCGCTTGCAGAAATATCGAATGTCTTGTCCCTTGAAATCAATACGGTGAAATCCAGACTGTTTCGAGGAAAAAAATATTTACGCAAACAGGTTGACAGTGGTCATATTTGCTCCTGACCAATTATGTAAATAATTACAACTTATTTATCATTGACCATTCATCATTGGACATGTGTACAATAATAGATGACAGCTATTACAGATGACTCTCATCCCTCAGGAGGGCAATACTAGAGGATGATCAGCTGTCATTACTCTTCAGGAGGTATCATTCATGATTCGCAAAGCTACACCAGAAGACAGCAAGTACATTATCCCATTGATGATGGAGGCGATCGGCACCATCGCCTATGAACTATCTGGAACTACGAACAGAGATGAGACGATGCGCATACTCGAGCAATTCTATAAGCAGCCCGACAACCGCTTGAGCTGGAAGAACAGTATGGTCTGGTTGCAAGAAGATGTACCTGTCGGCTATGCATTGGCTTATGCGGGGTACAAGCTGGTCGAATTGGATCGCCCATTGGAGGAACGTTTATCTACTCTTCAAGGCAATCCTGTTCAACTTATCAAAGAAACAGAAGGGGAAGAGTACTACTTGGATTCATTGGCTGTAGATTCTTCTCAGCGTGGATTAGGGATCGGAACGAAGCTCATGAAGGCGTTCGAATTAGAAGCAGCTCAATTCGGGTTCAGCATCGCCTCGCTGTTAGTGAACGTTGCGAACACGCGAGCGAAGCAATTGTATGAAGCACAAGGGTATACAGCAGATGGCAAGATCATAACAATTGCAGGGGAAGATTATGAACATATGGTGAAAAAGGTACAGTAACGTATACACGAATGCAGAAGAAGCGACAACTTAGTTGCAGTCACTTTAAGATAACTTACATCAGCTGCAGCACCTTGCACAGTTTAACAAGTTCATGTACTCCTCGGAATTGCTGGCGATTTCGATCATGGAGGCTGCGGATAGCATTTTCCGTCACTTTTTTGGCCTGCTCGATGCTGTGATGGTCAAGAGCATTTACAATTTCTTTCATGCTTTTGAGAAAATATAACGTACTGCGCAAGGTGCGAAGCAGCAATATTTTGCGGATATGCAGCGCGTTGAACATCCGATACCCGTTCTCGGGATTGCGTTCCGGGATGATTAACCCTTCCTTCTCCCAGTGCCGGATGGCGGATGCGGCAACCCCTGTATATTCAGCAGCTTCGCCGATAGTCATTGGGCTCTTGAAGGTCTTGTTCCCTATAGTCGGGAGGTCAATCTGCTCCAATACCGTTAATAATTGATCCGCCACAACCTTCTCCTGATGCAAGTTAGCCTGTTCCTCATTGACAAGCCAGAAGGCTTCGTCCACCTCTTCTTTCTGCAAATGTTTGAGAACTGTACAAGTTAGCCCCACCCCAAAGCCAGGGAACATCGCACGAAGACATCGAAAATAAGCAAGATGTACGTCGGTGTACAACCTGTATCCATTCGCTTCCCGATCCGGTGCAGGAACCACTCCCCATGATTCATAATGCCGCAGAGCACTCGTACTGATATGAAGTACCCTTGCGATATCCACAGGTTTGTAATACTGCATGTCTTTCCTCCTCAGCTAGTAATGACCTCACTGTATCAGATCGTTTCCCATAAAATCAAATCTTCTAGTAAAACCTTAAAGCACCGTGCTAAAGTATTGCACGATAAATATGCGTCTATCAACACATTTTTTTATAAAACTTTAGCACTTGCATGAATGTTGTAAAGTGGATCATGTAACTCGTATTTCACCGTCACTTTAGAACGATGGAGGGTGCTGCATGAAAGACGTTATCCGTATTCAAGGCGCAAGGGAAAATAATTTTAAAAATGTGACATTAGACATTCCAAAGCATCAGCTTATCGTGGTTACGGGTCCTTCCGGCTCGGGTAAATCAACACTTGCTATGGACATATTGCAGCGGGAATGCCAGCGGCAGTATGTGGAGTCTAGTGGGATATCAGCCGAATCCATTGCCAAGCCTAATGTCGATTCGATTACTGGACTTGCACCGTCAATCTCGATTGGACAGCATGTGACGAACCGCAATCCTCGCTCAACTGTTGGGACGATTACGGATATGTACACGTATTTGCGGACAGTTTATGAGAAAAAGGGAGTTAGGACATGTAAGTTCTGTGGAGAGAGCATAACTCCTTCTCCCGTAGACGTTGCGGGTGAGTCAATAAAGTGCCCAGCATGCTCACAGCCACATACACCACTGACGAAGGCGGATTTCTCTTTCAATACACCAAGCGGTGCGTGTTCCACATGCAGTGGCTTAGGAACCGTAGTCGATATTCAAGTTGAGGCTGTATTCAACAAGGAGAAAACGATTCGTGAAGGAGCCGTAACCTTCTGGTACGAATCCCTAACTGATTATCAAGCCAACATTATTGAGGCGGCAGGGAAGCATTATGGCTTGGATATGAGTGGGCCGCTGCACAGTTTTAGCCCTGTACAATGGGAATTATTGAAGCATGGGGTGGAGAGCGAAGCATTTGCATGTCACTTCCCGAATATTGATCCGCCCAAAACAGTTGGCAAAGGCCGATTTAAAGGTGTACTGACTGCAATGTGGCAGAAGTACAAGGAGCGGGATGGGCAGTCAAGCGAGGCGGCTTATTTTACGACTCAATCATGTCCCGATTGCAGGGGAGATCGTCTGAAGCCCGAGAGCAGGACAGTTACCGTCGAAGGCCGTACCCTGCCTAGCCTGGCGAGATGCTCGTTAGAAGAGCTGAATGATTGGTTGCTTGCCGTTCATGCGAAGTCTCGAATGGAAGGCGATATGATCCTTCTAGCCGTACTCGAAGAACTCCTTGGTAAAATAAAGCGCGTCATTCTTGTAGGACTTGGCTACTTATCGCTCGACAGACAGATGATCACATTATCAGGCGGAGAAGCGCAGCGACTACGGCTAGCATCGATCCTTGGCTCTGGGTTAACTGGTGTACTGTATGTCCTTGATGAGCCGACCACCGGCCTTCATCCAAAGGATACAGATGGTCTGATCGAGGTGATGAAGGAATTGCGCGATATGGGTAATACTGTACTTATGATCGAGCATGATACACGTGTGATGCAGCAGGCGGATCACATCATCGATATCGGTCCAGGGTCAGGTCGGTTCGGAGGAGAGATTGTTGGGCAAGGTACGCTTAAGCAACTTATGGAACAGACTTCATCCGTGACTGGACATTATGTTAGAGCGCAATCACGTCTTCAATTCAAATGCCGACAAGGCAATGGGGATGTCATCTCCATTCATGAGGCAACCCTTCATAACTTGAAGCAGGTATCCGTGTCATTCCCATTAGGCAGTCTGATCTCGGTATCTGGAGCCTCAGGTTCTGGCAAGTCGACACTCGTATTCGATCTGTTGGCAAATGCCAGCGGCACTGGAGGCCGAGTCGAAGGATGCCGGGAAGTCACAGGGCTGAATAAAGTTAACAGCATCATTACTGTAGATCAATCTCCCATATCACGAATGCAGCGCTCGAGTGTGGCAACTTATACAGACCTGTATACCTTGCTTCGCAAGGTGTTTGCCTCACTTCCAGCAGCGAAGGCACGTGGCTTGAACGAGAAATATTTTTCCTTCAATTCACCGGGCGGAAGATGTGAGCAGTGCGAAGGACTCGGAATCGTTGAAGTTGATATGCACTTCCTCCCGCATCTGCGTGTGCAATGTCCAGCTTGTCATGGCAAGCGGTTTATTCCGGAAGTCCTGGCCGTTACGTATGAAGACTACACCATAGCTGACATCTTAGAGCTCAGTATTGAAGAGAGTTTATCACTATTTAAGGGCCACCCAAAAATGGCGAAGCTGCTTAAGCTGTTGTGTGATGTTGGTATTGGCTATCTCCAATGGGGACAATCTGTAACAACGCTTTCCGGTGGGGAAGGGCAGCGCTTAAAGCTTGCTAGGGAACTGAGTGCACCTGCTAACGGTCACACCCTGTATCTGTTGGACGAACCGTCTTCAGGCTTGCATCCGCTCGATGTACACAAGCTGTATGTATTATTGGATAAGCTTGTAGATGCCGGAAATACCGTAATCTTGGTCGAACATAATACCGATCTGATTGCGGCATCAGATTGGGTCATTGATATGGGGCCAGGCGGAGGCAACTCTGGAGGTCAGGTTATAGCGGCAGGTACACCGGAGCAAATCGTTAGCTCTGAAGCGTCTTGTACAGGAACCTATTTATCGATATAGATATAACTGCGCTAGGGTAGTGTCATATAACATATACGCAGTCAATGCATTTCAATTGGATGCGAAAAAAGCCGGCCAGATCCATGATGTGATCTGGCCGGCGTTCTTTTGAACCCGAGTTAAGTTTGTCTGCATTTATTCCTTGGGTCGCCTGCTTGTATACCTGCTTACGTCACCAGGCTAGGACAATCCTTCTTATTTCTTTACAGCCGTTTCAGCAAACTTTATCAAATCTTCTTTGGTGAGCGGGTTGCCCGGATTGGTTGTGATGCTATAAATATGATCCTGATCTGACCATATCAGCTTGTTTCGAACCAAGCCAGGTATCTTCTTGCCTTGTTCGGCATCGACTTCAGTTGATTTAATGTACCGGTATCCGTTGTTTGCCGTTTTTCTGCCAAGACTGTGCGCTACTTGCATTTCTAAATTGTCTTTTCCGTTTACGAATGTAAGATTGATTTCGCCCATTTCGTTCCAGTCGAATTTTTTGTAATAGACGCCTTTTCCTTGAGCTTCCGCTTCCGCTTTCACTTCTCTTTGAAACTCCTTATGATGCTTTGCAATCGGGGGTTGGATGTTTCCATTCTCAAATTTATAACCTTCAGGCAGACCTTCCGGCTTTTGAAGCACAGGACCCTGCAGTTTGCCTGCCTGGTTTAAATAATCATCATAATTTGTGAATTTGAACATATCCAGATAATACAAGAATGCAGATCCGCCATTGAGACTTGGGTCACTTACGTACAAGAGGTACGTATCCCCTGTATTCTTTCCAATCTCCCCATTTACTTTCTGGGAGAGTTCGGCTTTTGCCGCTTCAACAGCTTCCTTACCAACCGCCGGCGTTTTCGATTCCAACTCCTGTACGGAGTTTGTTTGGTTTGCAAATGCCTCCGTCATATTTGCGGTGCCAAACAACAACGCGATACCCGTTGCGACAACGGCTGCCTTCTTTACGTATTTCATGTGAATAATACTCCTCTCATTTATACAAGTTTTATTTTTTTGTGAAGACCGGACGCTATCGATTGGGATCCCTTTGTGCCAGCTTCAGTGATATAAACACAGCTCAGGAAAATTTGGTTCACTATTTCGAACAATATCAGAAACAATAACAATGCGTGATGAAAATCACACTTTGTTTTGCCCCTTTGGAATCGGCATCAATGACATTTTTCAAGCGATTATTATCTATAAACACAATTGAATGAACGCTTACGCCCATGGAGCGGTCTTCGTCATTTTCTGCCAAAATTCTTGAGTGACATGTTAAAATAGAAAAAGACATATAAACGTAGTAGGATAATTGTCATTGCAAACCTTTGGAATGAGAGGAAGGCGAGATTCAGCTGATGGTTGGAATAAAAATAACATTGGTAAGTTGCATGAAAAATCAGTATGCTTATTTTACCTGAAACGATAGGACTTTAGCCCCGTACTAACAACAGCAGGGGATATTACCTAGCGCATTGGCCAATGAAACGAATATTGAGATCCCACCATTTCGTGTGAAGGGACGCGGCAACAAAAAAACGTCTATACCTGAGAGTGGAATGAGTACATTTCTTCAGTAGCTGCTTCCAAACAGCAAATGTCAACATTACCAAAGTGTAATCATTCGCAACACGAAATAAGGTAAAATGAGATTTACCAATCAATTTATAGAAAGAATTTTTCCGGATAGGAGTAGATTATGTTTCAAAACATCATTGATTTTCTAATGGACTACGGGATTTGGGGGCTAGTCATCCACGCTTTCGCAGATGCAGTTATTTTTCCTGTACCAGCCTTCTTCTTGCAGGTGCCATTAAGCTTACTGGATCCATCCAATGCCTTATGGCTAGCAACAGCAGGATATATCGCATGTCTGCTCGGTACACCAGTAGGCTACATGATCGGTAAGCTGTTAGGCCACTCCGTCTTGGAGAAAATCCTTAAAAAATCATGGATTGACGGCGCCAATCAAATGTTTAAGAAAAATGGGGAAACTACGATTCTTATCGGCTCTTTTACTCCAATTCCGTTCAAAGTATTTACGATACTATCCGGCTGCATGAATTTTCCGCTATGGAGACTTATCGGATATGCAGCAATCGGAAGAGCAGTTAAGTTCTATGCAGTAGGTCTGCTGTTTTATTTATATGGTAGATCTGCGGAAGGAATGGTTAAGCACGTCTCGCTGTATATCTTCCTCATTGCTGTTCCAATCTTGGTTATCTTCTTGATTATTCGCAAGAGAAGAAGAAACAAAGCTGCAGCAAAACTAGAACAGACTGAAGCCAATACAACCTCAATCAGCGATTAAACAGCTTGTAAAAAGGTCGACCCTATGGGTCGGCCTTTTGTTATTTTCATCAGTCGTATGAGAGTACCTTACATAGTAGGTTGCATATAGCGTAAATCCAGTTGGCTTCATTCCAAATGGGGAGCAATCTTTTTCCGGTGTCCATCCTGCTTAACTTCATCGAATAAATTCTCTTCTTTCTGGGGCTGCTTCGGAACAGTCTTGTTCCATGCTTTCATGATCCTTTCTAATTCTCCGATCGTCACAGGCTTAGCATGTCGTGCTAACTCGTAACCGATATGACCGCTCATCTCGATTGTCGCCGTTTTCACTTCCGACAACGCAGTAATTCCCTTTGTTCTTAATTTTGCTTCTAGCTGATCGACGGTTAGCCGCAGCTTTTTGAGACTCTTCTCAACAATAACCCCATCCTCAATTACTACCGTTGATCTCCCCACGAACCACTTCTCGACCCAATTGAACTTAATGGCAAGGAATTGAATAGTGAGGAGAAGACTGACAAAGATGCATAAGGTTATCAATGTTCGCAATAGACCGTCCCCTTTGACAGCATGTCCAATCATGGAGGCCATCGCGAGCAGCGTAATGATCTCAACGCCTGTCATTTCTCCGACCGTTTTTTTACCGAGAACGCGAAGCAGACAATAGCCAAAGCTGAGAACAATGACTGCTTCCCCAATGAATGAGAAATCCATAGCATACTACCTCCAGACCCTGTCAATGATGGGAAGGCAACATCGTGCGTTCCACTGTGTTCCAGACATGAGTAGTATGCATATTTGTTCAAATTTTACTCGTAAGGTTGATGTCACTCATTCATTTGCGTTGATTGGAGAAATGCACGGACACAATGCTCGCAGACACATGCCTTTCTGCGCATTTCTGACGGAATCTTTTCCAGCAATGCTTTCGGCACCGATAGAGTCATACACCAGCATTCCTGATGGGGGCGGCCTGCCTGGTATGCGCAGTGGTTCTCATTGCCGCACAAGGGACATATTTTCGGATCGATTACTACCTCAGACATGGTAAACACCTGCTTTTGTAAGTTTAATAGCGAAATTGATGCTATACAAGATAATAGCGTATCAGTGAGCATTAACCCAATATATTTCATCACAGCGCACAATTTCATAAAAAAAATGAAACTGTTTCCTGTGTTGAAACATCTAATTTGATAGAAAGCCCGAGCTGCGCTTGCTAACTCGTAAACGTACCACGTTTATATAATCATGGCAATTACTTTTAGAAAGAGGGATAAGGTGATCAAGCGAATAAAGTTGCGCACATTATTGATTGGAGCCATCTTTACGATCTTTTTCGGGGTCATTTTCATTCGGCTGTTCTGGTATCAGGTTATCAATCAATCGTTCTGGATGGAGCAAGCGAGAGATTCGTGGTCCGTGAGGAAGGAGCTGACTCCCATCAGGGGAACGATCTATGATCAGAATGGCGACGTATTGGCCATGGATGCCCGTACTTATACCGTAGCGATAAGCCCCAAGGTGATTCAGGAGCTCCGCAAGAAGGGGGATCTGATCGAGAAACGGATTGATATGGAGCGCATCATCGTAGACAAGTTGCATGCCGTACTGAAAAAGCCTGAGAATGAACTCTTTGAGCTTACACGAAAAATGAGAACAAAGGACGGCAAAGACGAATATTATCCTCAGGTCGAGGTGCGCAATGAAGGATGGAAGTTGGACGACGAAACAGCCAAGAAATTGCGCGAATTTATCGAGGAATTAAAAGATATGACGAAATTGCGCGACGTCGGACTTTACCTGCTGCCCGAGGTCAAGCGGTTCTATGCGAAGAATGCGCTGGCCTCACACGTTCTTGGATATATGGATAAGCAGAACAATCCCATCGGCGGGATTGAGAAAATGTACGATGAACAGCTTCGAGGCACTGTCGGTTTCCTACAATATGAGAAGGATCGGTTAGGAAATAAGCTTCCCACAGCATCGGAAGTATTTCAGCCTTCCCGGGACGGCAGCAACATCTACTTGACGATAGATAGCACGATCCAGCAATATATCGTGAATTCGATGCGCGAGGTGTATAACAAATATACGCCCAAAAGCATGACAGTCATCGCGGCCGATCCGAAAACGGGCGACATCCTGGGACTGGCCAATATGCCGGATTTTGATCCGAATTCCTATTGGAAAGCCAAGGACCTATCCGCTTTTTATAACCATGCAGTCCAATCGCGTTATGAGCCTGGGTCGACGTTCAAAATCGTGACGCTGTCGGCAGCCGTACAGGAGGGCATCTTCAATCCGGATGAAAAGTTCGTGTCTGGCAAAATCATAGCCGGCGGAGTACCCATTGGCGACGTGAATCAGACATGGGGAACGATCACTTATTTAGAGGGTTTGAAGCGATCCAGCAACGTGGCATTCGTCAAGCTAGGCTACGAGAAATTGAAGGAAGAGAAATTGAAATCGTACATCGAGAAATTCGGCTTCGGCAAGAAGACTGAGATTGAAATGCTTGGTGAGAACAGCGGACTGATTCGCTTTGAATATGCGGCAGATGTGGTCGCTGCTTCATACGGCCACGGGCAGGTGCTGGTGACGCCGATCCAGCAGGTTATGGCCGTATCTGCAGTGGCGAATGGCGGAAATCTGATGAAGCCGCATCTTATTCGTAAAATCGAAGATACCGTAAGCGGTGAGGTGTCGGAGCGCAAGCCGGAAATCGTGCGCGAGGTTATCGATCAAAATGTAGCCAAACAAGTAAGTGAATATTTAGAGCAGGTGGTTGCCGATCAAGAGATCGGTACAGGTAGACATGCCTATATCGACGGATATCGCGTCGCAGGCAAGACGGGTACCGCGATCAAGGTTATTAACGGGGAGTATAATAATGACCGCGCGGTCGTATCGTTTATCGGCTTCGCACCCGTAGAGGATCCGCGGATTGTTCTGCTCGTCGTGGTCGATGATCCCAAAGATTTTTACCAAGGCGGCGGCTTCGTCGCTCCTTATATGTTTAAGGATATTGTATCCCAATCCTTGCGCTACATGGGGGTACCCTCCTCTTTGCAGTCGAATCCGAAGTTTAGTGGTAACAAGCTCGGCTCGCGGCCGACCGTACCGACACCCGATATGCAAAACATGAAGGTGCGCGATGCGAAGCAGCAGCTTGCAGAACAAGGTATGGTATTCGATACGATTGGCGCAGGAGATACAGTGAAACGCCAATATCCAAAGCCGGGTGATCCGATGGCTGTCAGACAGCGCATATATTTGCTTACGGATGACCCTGAGAAGCTGCTACTTCCGGACTTTAAGGACAAATCGCTGCGTGAAGTGATGGAAATTACTTCGCTTCTCGGATGGAAGGTACGCGTCGATGGCGAAGGATATGTAGTAGAACAGAAGGAAAGCAGTGAAAACGGCGTGCACGTCCTTCATGTGAAGCTGGAACCGAAGTATCCGGGAGGATGATGTGAAAACGGAATTACGCCACCGTGTTCTGGGATCCAGGAACAAACGCTCCGGGATTAAATCATGTAAAAGTGTAAATTGGTTTGGGTAATGAATCCACAAAAAACAACTTGTAGAGCCTGAATCCTTGTAGGTTCAGGCTCTACAAGTTGAACATAGCGATAGTTGTACGTGACGTATCTCTTACCACAGTTTACTTCTGCTTGCGAGAGAACTCCTTAATAATCGGGTATGTTTTTAGCTTTTTGAGAATCTCTGTCCGATCGATTAGATGCCCATTCATGATGACCGCATGGATTTGGGTTGTGTTGCGGATATCTGCGAGCGGATTCGCGTCTAGCAGGACGAGATCGGCTAGCTTTCCTACCTCTACCGTGCCCTGCTTATCCTCATTTTCTAAATAGCGAGCCGGATTAATCGTGGCAGCCTGAAGGGCTTGCAGCGGACTTAGTCCTGCTTTGACTAGCAGTTGAAGTTCTTCATGCAGGCTAAAGCCGTAATATAGATTTGGCATCAAGTAAGTAGAATCAGTGCCAGCCATAATCGGTACCCCAGCTTCATTCATTTTGCGAACTAATTGCAAATTGTTCTGTTCCAGCTCCTGATGGATAGCAGCCCCTCTTTTATCCTTGTGCCAATTTTCTATTAATGCTGCCCACTTCTTCTGAACAGCAGGTTCTAAGAAGCGCACTCTTTCATCAGGTACCTGCTTATTTAAGCTCGTCATCGTTACAAGTGTAGGAACCTGCCAAGTTTCGTTCCGTTTAAAGATCTCAAACAACTTTCCGGCTTCATTTGCATCATAATGCTTTGCAGCTTTATTTTCGTATTCGAGATACAACAACTGATCCTTGTTAATAATACCCGCTTCTGTATCCTTAACAAGGCTGTTGAAAATACCTGATTTTTTTGATGCTGTAGCAATATGCATCCCATGCAAATGCTCGAAGCTTCTCATACCGTCGTTAGAAGCTTCATCTGCGCGTACAGTAAATGGTAAATGGCCACTTACCGGAAGCTGTAGCTTCCTCGCTTCCTCCATAGCCACAGCATACAGGTCTTTAGGCATGAGGGAGTACATTTTAATTTGATCGACCTGATATGTTTTCAACTGTTGTACAGCTTTGCGAACCGCTGCTTCATTTTTTAAATTATAGTGATGCGAAGGTACCTCATTATTTGGAAATTGATTAATAACTTTACCGGATTGTACAATGCGCGGAGTCAACTTTTCCTGATTATTAATGCTGCGCGTCTCTTGAACATGGTGGAGGCTGGAGCCCATCTCCCTAACACCTGTCACTCCGTTTGCTAACAAGTGGGGGACTGCACTATCCATGTAATTTTCCATGTGGACGTGCATATCCCATAAACCAGGGATAAGATATTTCCCATTAGCTTTGATCACATGGGCATCGTCAGGAACATCAACGTCAGTCGTATTGCTGTAATTTGGTTGCCCTGAATGACTACCGACTGATTTGGTTTAAGCTTGCCTGTCTTCACATCCACTATGATGACGTCCTGCACCATTAAACGATTCTTATTACTTGGATTTGGTGGTTCTATTAAAGAAAAGGCAGGCCGAGCCAGCATTCCCGATAGAACGATCACAATCAACATGATGACACTGTTCTTGAGCAAATACAATCACCCTTTACTCCAATGTGTAGCACACCTAACAGATGGCTCAAGGTGAATATACTCGTTCATTTGTCATCCGGCATAGTGACGAAATGTCATATGACATTTCATCATATTATGTTATCTCGTCTCCATCCAAAATAATATAAATTCCCAAAACTCTCCCTTTCTTTATTGTCATACACTTCCGTATTTATCCATTAACAAGTCTGTAGACATCAGTAAAAATCTAGGATTTTGCTTTGTACAGGTCTTAAGCGGATTGGATACGGACAAAAAATGAATAGGCATTTGGCCGATCCATTTAAAAGCACGATATAACGGATTATGGATCTGTACGATATCGAATCCCAAATGCGTGCATCCTCGATGCAGCATCGTAATACCGATAATGGCCTTAATTTCACGGAATTTTGGATGGGCTTGAATGTGCCGACACACCCCAGGCAAGGACTGCTCTACCGTGCGATAAATAATTCGCCCCTTCTTTACACCATTCTCCATATAAAAAATTTCCGTAAGTAAACGAACATTATGAAGATGTATTTTTACCAATAGATCGCTATGTTCGATGCGTGTCCCATCAGACAGTATGATTGTCTTGCCTCGATACCGGAGTAATCTTACCCTGAAGATATTCGAACGTGATTGCTCAGGAAAGGTCAGTCGGGTTAACGAAAAATATAACGGATCTAACATACTCCATACGAATAATATCAGCATTTTTAGTTTCATATGGTCTAATTTCCCCTTAACGTAGTTAATGATAATTTGGATTAAACAAAAGGATTTTATCCACAGGTTGAAGTTGCAGCGAATTTAGGACTTTACTTGATGCATATCATGTGCCAGGTAATAGGATTAATTAGTATTGTGAGATGATGATATGGAACTTAATAAGGAGGGGAGCGAATGGCTGCAGAATTATCGAATTCGCAGCGAGCCGCGCTGCATTTTGTGGCTACCTATGCGAGAGGCCGAAAAATGAACGCACAGCATACGATAGCGAGCATATTACAAGGTGCCGCCATTTCACAATCCGAATATGACCAAGCTGTACGAATGATAAAGTCATATGCTAGAGTTGCCCTACACTTCCACCCGGACAGACCTGACCTGAACATGAAAAGTGTTGCTGAAGCTCTTTTGGTACAAGGATTGTACAAAAGCCAATTTGAAACGCTTCTATCCAATGGAAGTGTATCTGCTTATCCTGGAGGTGAACGCGATCTTTGGGAGAAAAAGTTGTTTGGCGGCGCCTATCAGTGCGAAGGCACGAGCAATAGCGAGCGTCCCAAATATGGGGCGCTTAACCTTATGCTTCATTCTGACGGGCCCGCTCCTCGATTTGGCTCGTGTTATTTCCTCTTGTCACCCAAAGTATCAACGCGGTGTACCTTCACATATATGGATTCCCATCTAGATCCGTTGGAAATGGGAACCTATGACGAGCTTGATGATATATTGGCGGCTCTCTTAACAGATGCATATCACAATAACTGTGCCATTGGGGACAAAAATCTTAGTCCAAGCAAACTAATTAATCAATTACGATGCAGGCTGGCATGTTCATTTCCCAATCCTTGCTGCAGAGAACCGAGTCGCAATCTGGATGAATATATTGAAGCGCAGATTCATGGCGACCTTTCACTACAGGATGACGTTGATATACTAGTCGCTGATCCCTCCTACATACATACCCACATCGGCAGGACACTGGAGGAAATATGCCGTAAGTATGCAATTGCGCTTTACTGGCATAGGGGATTCTCGTTGTTGGCACATGAGGTGCCTAGTGACTTTAGAGGATCGGCAATGCCATCATTAGCAATGCGCATTGCTCGTGAGGGCAGGGTAGATGCCAGCGTGATAGGCGATGCAGTCATGGAATTAAGGAGCGACCCGACTAAATGGATGGATCGTGGCAGCGATAAGGAAGTACTTCAGGAGTTGAAATTGCTGTGGCATGTACTTGTGAGATATGGGGAGCCCATGCTGTAGCGCTACCTGTTTTTTGTTCGACGGAAAGAGATGAGTTGCAACAACTATCGGTTTTCTTTATACTATTAAGTAACAGGGGAGGTGGCAAGGGATGGCAAAAAACTTTGCCAGAATCAGCAACGACTCATGCAAAGCCTGATTTAGGGGCGATACTTTGCATGGGGCTGGACAATACGAAGGAATGATTGTCGCCCAAGATCGCTTATATCGTTTCTAATAATGGGCTTTGCACCTTATTTCTTTAACTATTCAAAATAAGGAGCTGTAAAGCATGACAACACCATTTATTAGAAACCACCAATATAATTTGATTAAAAAGCAAGCGACTTTGCTTCAACATACTTGTCAGACAGTAGCGGATCACAAGATTGTTGATACAGTACGATACAGCGCGTTCACCAAGATTACAGAGGCGTTCCAGAGTGCAGAAGAGCAGCAGCTTCGTCTGCTTGAGCGGATTACGACACTCGACAAAACGGAAGAATTCTCTCAATTTCTGCTTTCTCTTGAACCTTACCTGATTGAGTTCGAACAGGTAACTGACAAGCAGCTGAAGAAGCTCTATCCGAAGAGTAAGAAGCTGAAGCTTCCGAATATGGAGGGACTGGATCTCCGGCATACGACGTATCTTGGATGGACGGACATTGGAACGAATCGCATGTATCTGATCTATCAGTTAGACGGACGACTTGTCGGTATTGAGGGGAAATTCACCCAAGCAAAGAAGAAGGGTACGTGCTTCCTATGCAATCGACAGGAAGAAGTGGCCTTATTTACAGCAGAAACGAAAACCAAACCAGCGAATGCTACGCCTGATTATTACAAGGCCATTGGTAATTATATGTGCGTGAACAGCCATACCTGCAATCAGAACATTACTGATAAGACAGCGTTGGAAATGTTCATTCGCAGCATTATTGGTTAAGTTTACGAGATAAAGAGGAGGAGGATGTCCATTCGGACATCCTCTTCGTCTATTCTGCATGTTGGAAATCGCCCTATTCTTGGGTTAACACACTTGTTATTTCCGCGGTGCATTACTCTTTAATACAGAGGCTACTTTTTTGAACTGGATATTTTCTTGGTTCATTTTGACCATCTGATCTTTAAGAACCTCAGCTGTAATTCTCCCGCCAGCACCGACATGGCCAATTGCAATACATACATCATGACGGCGGAAATGCTCGCGCATTAGCATGAACTGCTTATGAACAGCCGCCTTCGTATGTACATCATCTAGGAAGATGTGATTCTCTAAGCTGGGAACCTGCACCTCGTTTGCGATCTTGCCAACAATGCTGCGAAAATTAGTATGGCTGTCCACGAAGAAAAGCCCACGTTCTTTGCATACTTTCAACACATTTCGCATAACACGCTCATCAACAGTTGCCTTAGAACCCATATGATTGTTCATGCCTATGGCGTGGGGGACATTATCGATAGCTGCATGTACCCGTTTCTGAATTTCAGCATCGCTCAGATCCGTTGTTATTGCTCCAGGCCCAAGCCAATGTTTCTTGCCTGACAATGCTTCCATCGGCATATGAACGATAACATCATGACCAGCAGCATGCGCACGCTTCGCGTCTCTTTCTGTACTTGGCATGAAGGGCATAACAGCGACAGTTACTTTATAGGGCAGCTCCATAATCTCTGTAGTACCCTTGGCGTTATTCCCGAAATCATCAATAATGATCATTGCCGTTTTTTCTCCGTGCTGCCGATCGGATAAGGATTGTACGTCAACAGGGAATAACGGCAAGCTAAGGAATGCCACTATAAGGCTAAGGGCAATCCGGCATGACAAGCGTTTATTTACATCTTTCACATCAGCACCTGCTTTCTTGCTTGCTTCAATGATATCCTTGCTTATCATTGTTCATCGAAAACGTACAAACCATGCTTATTATTTTTTAGCAGAATCAGTTATTCGATGCAGGGCATAGTAAAAGGGTGCTGTATTTATGTATTTCACGAGCAGGGTGCGAAGTTTATGTGGTCGAAGTGACAAAAGGAAAAAGAGGGAGGAGTTTGTCGTTAACATGTATAGATGGTTTGTTATCCCTATATTCGTTATCGTTTGTGTTGCTGTATCCTCCATACCGCAATACGCATTCTCCGCAGAACAGCAAACAGTAGATAATGAGCTTACAACATTTATTCAGCAATTATTTGCGAATCGAGCCAAATATTTACTTCGTCAGGAAGATGGGCTGCTCCGCGATTTTTATATGCCTGAACGCGCATCAAGCATGAGGGCGATGAAGCATGAACAGATGCGTGCACAATATGTACAAATGTGGGTGAAGCATAGGCAACTTCAATTGGCGGATGCTGCTAGCAGCCCAAGAGTAATTCGGGCGAAAAAACGTAATGATCAGGTATTTGTCTCCGCTGTAGATTCATTGCGTCTCGGATATACGTACAATCAACCGTCAAGTCAAGTCGAGCACTTCGGGATAGGTACGCGGCATGCGCTTACCCTGATAAGGAAGAATGGATCGTGGAAGGTACTGCGAGAATGGTATTTAGACCCTCTGGAAGAGAATCCTGATCTAATCCCGAAATTAACCGAGTTACCGCGCAATTCAGCGTCTAATCGGGTTAATGCCAAGACAAACCAAGCATCGGGTCTACATTCAACTTCAACTCGCTACAACCGTGATAAGGCTATTGATTATGCGAATAAATACGCAGGAATAGCTTGGGGGGCTGGTAACAATCATCGCTACAATCCTAGATATCGGGATTATACCGGGCAAGGAGGGGATTGTACCAATTTTGCTTCCCAATGTATTGGCGATCAAGAAGGCGGTGGATTGCGCATGAAGGGTGGATGGCATCACTATCGCTCAGGCGGCAGTAAAGCATGGGTACAGACCGATGCTTTCAAAAACTTCCTCATATATAGCGGGTACGGCAAAGTCATCAAAAAAGGAACCTACACTACAATTGTCCAGACCAGCAATCAGCATCCAAATGGCGCTTGGGCTGGTCTTAAGGCGGGAGACCTGATTGGGTACGAGCTTAATGGCGATATCGATCATTTTTCGATTGTAGTTGGCTTTGATGCTCAAGGTTATCCACTCGTGAATTCACACACTGCCGATCGTTACCGAGTGCCTTTTGACCTAGGCTGGGATAAATATACGATGTACTGGCTCATCCATATCCGTGATTAGCTTGGCAGTACTGGTCAACACTTCGGCACATACCTCGTCCACTCCGATCATACAATGATGAGGACAAGAAGGAGTGGTCGGAAGGTGAACGAATGTTGTTGTCATCACTCGTAAAGCAAACTGCACTTCGAAGTGCAGTTCTCGTCATTGGTAAAGGAATAGGCCTTGCAGGCAGAGTAGCCATAACAAGAATGCTCGGTGCAGAAGGCATTGGGTTATACCAGATTGCCTATTCCTTCTTTGGCATGGCCTTGATGGTTATTTCCGGAGGGTTGCCTACTACGCTCGCCTTATTCACAGCGAAGCAGACTGATCGAGGTTGGAGGGTATTCCAGCTTTTATCCGTTTATACTGCATTGATTGGGATGGGTCTCGCATTTTGGACACAATACTATGCGAACAACATTGCTGTGCTAATTGGAGATATTGAACTTGCATGGGCGCTGCGAGCCCTAGCCCCGGCATTAATCGCTGTACCACTTCTCCAATTAGCACGCGGTTATATGCAGGGAATCCGCAGCTACGAAGCGATTTCCTTGTCCGAATTAACGGAGCAAGCAGTGCGGATTACGGTACTGATTACTTTCGTAAGCCTGTACGCGGCTCAAGGAGTAGGTCGAGCCATAGGTTACGGGTTGTATGGCACGACAATTGCAGCTATTGCTGCGTTTTTGTTTTTGACGATATATGCATCTTCCACACGGCGTGCGGCGATAATGATCACATATTCCCCATTGAGCAAAGAAGGGTTAGGCCTTTTTCTAAGATCCTCCTTCGTTATCGGTTGCACGCGAATGCTTGTACCACTTTCAGACTTCATTGACTCCATCCTTATTCCGAACAGATTGCAGGCTGCAGGGTATTCTATATCAGATTCAATCGCAATGTATGGCATTATTACAGGAATGGCTGCTGTCATCGTCTATATGCCGACGATGATAACGGCATCTGTCTCTTATACGGTAACGATGAAGATAGCAGCTAAACACGAAGCAGGCATGGAGAGCGGGCGAGATATCGAACGAATTCTCCGATTTGTCTGGACATGGGGAATCATTAGCGGACTTTTTATTTTCCTGTATGCGAAGGAAGCGGCAATACTCCTATTCGGCGTGGAAGCTGCAGCTGAGCCTATTCGATACCTATGTGCAATCCCTCTTATTGTTGGGTTGCGTGAACTTACCACGAGTATCCTGTGGGCCCAAGAGCGCAAGCGGACTCCATTAACGGGACTTGCACTGGGAATCGGCCTATCCGTCTTGCTTCAATTCTTTATTGTTGCAATTCCAGGGTTTGGGTACAGAGGAGCTGCGATTGGAATTCTTCTTATGGAAACGGTAGCCGTTCTTTGGAATTTGCATGCGCTTCGGAATGCTAACGTAACCTTATTCACAATTAAGTGGGTAGGATGGGATCTCATATTGTTTTCTTGTATCCTGTTTGTCCTCATCTCACCCCTTATTAAGGAAGGGCAACTAACATTGATTGTTCTAAGTGCACTTTTCTATTGGATAAGCGCAGCTTTCCTTATCGTTATAAGATACCGCAAGTAGAAATTTGCAGAATGATAGCGAGATAGGGAGCCCCCTGTGTTCCAAATCATGTTAGAAATTTACACAGGGGGTTATCATCAGGACTACATAAGTGCCTCCTTGTATATATCAGTCATCTCAGCATCAGTCTATCCGCGAATCCCTATAATGCTCACGGCTATATCCCAAATTCGATAGAAACAAAACAAATCCATTTTCTTCTGTCACAAACAGCTGTGCTATGTCGTTCTATGTGCAAATCGATCTTAAGGAGAGAAGCACATGAGAGAACAGACATGCATCATTATTGGAGGCGGCTATGCCGGATTAAATGCTGCACACGCGATGTCAAGTAGTATGAAGGGCATGAAAGACTCCTCCCTTCATATTTTTCTTATTGACCAGCAAGCACATCATTTGCGTAAAGTACTCCTTTTCA
Source organism: Paenibacillus sp. cl6col (assembly GCF_900102125.1). Lineage (NCBI taxonomy): Bacteria > Bacillati > Bacillota > Bacilli > Caryophanales > Paenibacillaceae > Paenibacillus > Paenibacillus sp. cl6col. The sequence continues at coordinate 325,795 of NZ_FNAZ01000006.1, read as the reverse complement.
AGCCTACCGCCACAGACTCGACCATTACGGTTCCATGGTCGGATGTATTGCCGAGCAGAGTTACATTCATTCAAGGGAGTGTTACTTCCATACAAGGAGCCAACAAGCATGTACTATACGAAGGCCGGGATGGCCAATTACATCGTATCTCCTATGACTTTCTCATTGTTGCTCTTGGGAGTACTATTCGTAAACCGGTTGAAGAACAAGGAGGAATTGCACTTACTCATGAACATGCAGCATTGCAGATCCAACAGCAATGGCGAAGCAATATACAGAAGGCAGCAGGAATACAAGATCAGCTCGAACGCAAGCGTCTCATGTCGGTTGCTGTAGTAGGAGCAGGAATTAGTGGCATTGAGACTGCTGCCGAATTAGCTTACGCAATGCGGATGGAGGCTATTGAGCTCGGATTAGCTGCGAATGACGTTCGAGTTTCTTTAATAAATGCGCAGGAGCGGTTATTCACCGAAGGCCCCTTGAAGGTAGCTGCCAAGTTGGAAGCTGCACTGAACGAGTTAGGTGTTGCTGTAATTCACCACAGTCGAGCAAGTCATGCAAGGGATGGTATGCTGCACCTTGATGGCTGTGATCCGCTGCCAGTTGGCTTATGTATTTGGACACTGGGACTTCAGCCTAATCCAGTCCTTCGTTCACTTGGTTTACCCGTAACTGAAGAAGGGAAAGTCATCGTAGATGCAAGCTATCGAGTTCATGGCCTCCCGGGAGTATATAGTATCGGTGATTGTGCGCATATCGTTGATCCGAAGAATGGTAGTCCAGATCGTATGACATGCAAGGAAGCTATTCCACAAGCAAATCGGCTAGCCAAAATCATAGCAGCAGACATTGCCCATCGTCCTGCGCCATTACACCAGTCTTATATGGAGTTATTTTGTATTGGCCTAGGTCCAGAAAGTGGATTGGTGTGGTGCCGGCAATGGGGAATAGATTTCGTACTGACAGGCAAGCTCGGATGGAAGATACGAAAGTTCACCTGGGATTCTGCTAGTTTGATAAAATAATGGCATCAATTGTGATTACAAGGGAGAAGGACAATATGGATACGACAGAACTTTATCATCAATATAAAGCACTGCTGTTCACACTTGCCTATCAGTTGACTGGTTCAACTGTTGACGCAGAAGATGTTGTGCAAGAGGTATTCGTCAAAATCCATAAGTTGAACGGAAATGAGCTTGAACAACCGAAGGCATATTTGTGCAAAATGGTTACGAATCAGTGCTATGATTTGCTAAAATCGGCTCAGCGCCGACGAGAGCAATATTTCGGTACTTGGCTGCCAGAGCCTGTTGCGACAACCTACGAGGATCCGATGAATTCAATTGTACGTTCTGATTTGCTATCCTACGCGATGCTTGTGCTGCTTGAACGATTAGCGCCTGTGGAACGCACGATCTTCATCTTGCGTGAAGCGCTCGGGTTCGACTATCCCGCAATTGCACAAATTGTGAATAAAAATGAGGTGAATTGCCGCAAGTTGTTAAGCCGAGCCCGCAATAAGATGGGAATTTCGGAGGAGGAGCCTATCCCTCATGAGCTGGCTAGTGAGGAATGGGTAATGCGTTTATTACAAGCACTGAGGTCGAATAGCGTGGATGCCGTCGTGTCTATGCTGCATGAAGATATCGTTGTTCTGTCTGATGGAGGCGGCAAGGTGTCGGCTGCTGCACATCCAATTACAACGCCAGAACGAGTCGCACAATTCCTCATCGGACTTATGAAGAAGACTGTCCAACAAGAGAACCTGTTGCATTATGAAATTACCTCTATTAATGGGCAAGCGGGAGTGATCGTTCATACCGATGGACGACCCGACACCGTTATCCTGCTTCATTCGGAGGGGGCTGCCATTCGCAATATCTATTTCGTACGCAACCCAGATAAGCTTGTACGACTCTAATAGTGGATGACCCCTCATAAAATCAGACTGAGAGCCGATCGACCGTTGTTAAAGAATCTACAAGTAGTTGATTCGGCTCTAAAATAATGAGGACTTGACAATTATATAGTTAGGAGCCATACTATTTGTATGACCAATCAACCATTATTTACTAAGAGCAATGAAACCGCACCTACACTCATTCAATCCAAGCGGCAGATTGATCGCTACAACCTCGACGTCGACGCACAAGCCATTCTTGTTGCTGCTCGGTTAATGGAGGCTGGTGCGAAGCTAGGACATGCGGCAGAAGTTCATTTCTCCAGATTCGGACTATCAACAGGTCGATATCGCTTGTTAGCCGATTTGGAGGACAATGGGGGAGAGGAGCCGCCATCGCAATTAGCCAACAACCTCGGTGTGACTCGTGCGACTGTCACGGGCTTAATCGATACCTTAGAACGCGATGGTCTCGTCACTCGGCGTACTAGTGCATCAGACGGTAGGCAAAAGTCAGTTGTTCTCACAGATCAAGGAGCTAATAAGCTTCGTGAGATGGCACCGGAACATTTTGCAAGGCTGGAAGCCATGGTAGGACTGCTTACTGCTGAAGAGCGCACCGTATTTCTCGACCTACTCGGAAGGGTTACCGAAGGAATTTCAGCACTTACCGCGGAATCTATCGTCTAAACAGGGACAGTGGATGATCGTGAAAGGGGCTAGTCTTGACTAGCCCTCCTTTCCACCCATATAGTTAGGAACCTAATTATATGGGGTGTAGGAGTGAGCAATTTTTTTAACAGAAAGGGTGAAGACAAACATTGAACAGATCAAATGATGCAAGTGAGACCAAGGATGGTAGTAATAGGATATCTAAGCCTTCTGTTCTCTGGCGCGATATCATGATAGCTTATGCTGCGCCGGCGTTGATGGCCGGGATTGGAGGAGTGGTGATCGGTGACCAGATCCTGTTCATTGCCGCCTTTACTTCGATAGGAGGGACATCTGCCGTAACAGCATGGATCATTGGTCGTTGGCTGCAAGATTGGGGATTACATACACAATGGTTGAACAGGTCGCATCTTCTTGTCATTGCAACGATATTCGCCTTTTTAGGAGTAGCAACAGGGCTGCTGATAGCTTTGGTTGTTACAGAACTGTCGATTTATGCATTTTCACAAGAGATTGCATGGTTGGATCGGGTGTGGATAGACTTTCCTCTATCTGTCACGATAGCGAGCACAACTACAGTATGCCGCTGGTATAAGGCAACACACAAACATACATCGAACAGGAGCGTGTAAGAAATGATCGTAGTAATCGGTGCAACAGGAACCATCGGCAGAGAACTGCTAAACAGTCTGATTCAAGCAAACGTACCCGTACGGGCCATCAGCAGAGAGCCGGACAAACTCCGGATTCAATTGGGTGCGGGTGACCATAGACAGGTGGAGATTGTCCAGGCAGATGCATCCGGCGCATCAGCATTGCGCTCTGCATTTCAAGGGGCGAGCCAACTTTTTCTGTCCATGTCGAATAGTCCAAGACAAGTGGAATTAGAGAGCTCGGTCATCCGAACGGCTATCGAGGCCGGCATTGAGCATATTGTAAAGATTTCTAGCCCGCTGTATAACGCTCTTGTTCCAGTGGAGATTGCCAGATGGCATCTGGAAATTGAAACCTTGCTCAACGATTCAGGTATATTGCATACCGTACTGCGACCCTATGCTTTTATGCAGAACTTACTTCGATTGACTGGGCCGATTCGCAAGCACAATGCCTTCTACGGCTCAATGGGGAACTCAGCATGCAACTACATCGATTGCCGAGATATTGCGGATGTCGCCGCAGAAGTACTAACGAATCACAAGAAAGCAGGACGCATCTATACACTCACTGGTTCAGAAGTGTTCAATTATGAACAAATTGCGGCCAAATTCACAGCAATGCTCGGTCGTCCTATTACGTATATCAACATGGATTCGAACACACAGCGCCGTTCCTTAATGGAACAAGATCATATGCCGCTATGGCTTGCGAATCACGTTGTAGAGATTCAAGCCATGTCTGCAGCCATTCCGGAGCATCCTACTGATACAGTTGCTCGATTGCTCGGCCAAGCACCGAGAACGCTCGATAGCTTTCTCGAAGAACATATCGTCCTATTCCAGTAGTAGTAGATGCATTTCGCCGCTTTTGATTTCTTACTTATACCAGTTGTAATATTTTCTATATAATTCATAAAAATTGATCGATTAACATAATCTTCGCATGAACATAAGTTTCCCTTAACATACGAGCCCCATAATAATGTTGAACGGAGAGGTGCAATCCCCCGCATCACAAAATGAGGAGGCGAAGAAGAATGAATATGCTAACTGTGTTGAAACGCAAATGGTTCAAAGTTGTACTTGCTGCATTAATCGCACTGCCCACGTTGTCCTTGGGAGCAGGGTCTAACGCTTATGCGGAGGGGCCAGCCGATCCGGCGCCGTATATCACGGCAAAGGGTACACCGAACGGCAAGAAAGTATTGTTCGATAACACTCACGGTCAAACGGCTGGCGCAGCAGACTGGGTAATTGATGGCGGCTTCTCAGATTTCGCTAACGGCATTGCAGACAAAGGCTATGAGGTTAAGGAATTGCGCAAGTCTACGCCAATCACTTATGATGATCTGAAAGATTATCAAGTGTTTGTTATTGGCGAGGCCAACATTCCGTATAAGACATCCGAGCAAGCAGCAATGTTGCAGTATGTCAACAGTGGGGGCAGCATCTTCTTCATCGCAGACCATTACAATGCGGATCGCAACAAGAACCGCTGGGACGCTTCTGAAGCATTTAACGGCTACCGCCGTGGAGCATGGAGCAACCCAGCACAAGGGATGAGCACAGAGGAGGCCAACTCAGCTCCTATGCAGGATGTTGCAAGCTCCGATTGGCTGTCCGACAACTTCGGTGTTCGTATTCGCTACAATGCACTCGGTGACATTAATGCTAACGTGATTGTCGATCCACAGCAAGCATTCGGCATTACGAATCAAGTAAGCAGTGTTGCCATGCATGCGGGTTCAACGGTTGCAATTACAAATCCGCAAATTGCGAAAGGCATCGTGTACTTGCCTGCGGTAAGCAGCAGCCAGAAATGGCCAAATGCAGTAGATCAAGGCGTATATAACGGAGGCGGCGTCGCAGAAGGGGCTTACGTATCCATCTCGAAGGTCGGGTTAGGGAAAGCCGCTGTCATTGGTGATTCCTCTCCAGTAGAAGATGCAACACCGAAATATTTGCGCGAAGAGAATGGACAGACGAAAAAAACATATGATGGCTACAAAGAGCAGGATGATGCCGCACTGCTCATGAACCTTATCGACTGGCTTGCCGAGCAGGAGTCATACACAAGCTTCACACAGGTGCCAGGACTGCAGCTTGACACACCAACTGCATTGCTGCCGTTCGAGACACCGCAGCTCAGTACAGAGCCGCAGCCTGAGCCGTGGGCGGCACCTGCAGCGGGCTACAAATGGTGGGATTCTTCCACATTTAAGAAAGGCTCATATGGCGCTCCAAGTGGGGGACAGAACCCATCTGGCAATCCTGCGATGACACATCCTGCAACGGTAACTGCAGCCACGCCATTCAATGTAACGATTACAGCAGGCGGCTTAGCGCCGAACAGCAGCATTACGCTTCAAATCGGCGTATACTTAACGGGCGGGCAGCAAGTCGGTCAAGTGCAGCAAGATAATGGCAGTTGGCCTACCGGATATGGCTATAATAGCTTCACACTTACAGCGGATAGCACTGGTACTGCCGTGAAGACAATCCAGGTGCGAACACAATCAGGCAAGAGCGGGGCAGCCAGCATTCGTCTCCGCAAGGATAGCAGCAATGTATATCAGACTAATCCAATTACAATTGCACCTTAAGCTATAAATGTCATGAATTGTCTGACATGGCAAGATCGTGTAGAGAAGTCCCGGCGCGGTTGCCAGGGCTTCTCTATCCTTTATTTCGAAAGACAGCCAAGATAGGATAGATGCGTCCAGCACAGATGAGGAGAATCCATATGGGCCATGAAACAGCAGTACCTCTTCACGAAAACAGTGATTCTTGCACAGTAGCCATTATACATACTAGTGACATTCACGGAACCGTTATGCCTTATCGTTATGCGGATCAGCAGCATATTGAAGCAGGGTTAGCCAGAATGGCGACAGCTATTGACACTCTGCGCCATCAGTATAAGGAATCTGTACTGATCGACAATGGTGATCTGCTTCAAGGCACACCGCTAACCTATTATCATGCCCGTATACAACCAGAACTGCCTAATCCAATGGTCGCCTGCATGAACCAGATCAAGGCGGATGCTGCCGTCATCGGGAACCATGAATTTAACTACGGGCTTCCCTATTTGAAGCAGGCGATTAAGGAGTCTCAGTTCCCATGGCTCAGCGCAAATCTACTTCGGGAAGAAGACGGAGAGCCTTACTTTGGCAAGCCCTATATTGTAAAGGAGTATGCGAATGGACTTAAGATCGGCATACTGGGCTTAACAACCCCGTATATTCCGAACTGGGAATTGCCGCAGCATATTGCAGGAATATGCTTCGAAGACGCGGTTGATGAGGCGAAGCGCTGGGTGAACATTCTTCGAAATGAAGAGCAGGTTGATCTCGTTGTCGTATCCTATCACGGCGGATTCGAGCGGGACATGCGTACTGGCGAATTGACAGAGGCAGATACAGGGGAAAATCAAGGCTATCGAATTTGCATGGACGTTCCCGGAATCGACATCTTGTTAACCGGTCATCAGCACCGAATGATTGTAGATGAGCAGGTGAACGGGGTATGGATCGCGCAACCGAGCTCCCATGGGCAAGGAATCGGATTCATGGAGATCGGTATGACCAAGCTTGAGGGGAAATGGGCACTAGAACAATGTCAATCTCAGTTCATTTCTGTAGAGGGAACAGTCCCGGACGAACGTATCTTGGAAGCGATCCATGACATCGAACAGAAGGTTCAACACTGGCTGGATCAACCGATTGGTACTATGGAAGGCAATATGTTGGTCGATGATCCGTCGCAAGTCCGGCTTGCAGACCATCCGTTGATCGCATTCATTAATCGGGTTCAAATGGAATACGGATGTGCCGAAATATCGAATACCGCTCTCTTCGATGATAGTGCGCCAGGATTCTATGGAGAGATTACGATGCGACAGGTGCTGGCCAACTATATGTATCCGAATACGCTAAGAGTCATTCGCGTCTCGGGTCAAGATATTAAGGACGCCTTGGAGCAATCTGCCTCTTATTTTGCATTATCGGAACAAGGGAATCAGATACAGGTTAGTGAAGCGTTCTTATATCCGAAGCCCCAGCATTATAATTATGATATGTGGTCAGGCATTGAATATGAGATTCAAGTCTCACGACCGATAGGACAGCGCGTTACTACGCTAAACGTTGGTGGCGCGTCAATTGAGATGAACGCTGAATATGATGTGGCCATGAACAATTATCGAGCGGGGGGCGGGGGGAATTATGTCATGTTCGCCAATAAGCCAATTGTGCTTGATCTGCCGACAGATATGGCTGAATTAATCGTGGATTATATTAGGAAGCGGGGAACCATTACAGCCGAGTACAGTCATAATTGGAGAGTTGTCTTGTAGGATTTGAAGCAAAATACAATCTTTCAAATCCGAACAAAGGTTATGACTACGAACTAAGGGAGGCTGATTGAACAGTTTCCCTTGTTTTTTTGGGATTCACTCACTTAGAAGCATTTCGCAACCGCACATTCGGATATTCGCCGACATGTTAAAGAAACAGCATGCACCCTATCGTCTCAGAATGACGACAGGGTGCATAAGCAGTATCTTGGAAGCATCCTAAAACAGCTAATGTGAAGAGTGCAGACCCACGGTCATTCTACCAATCCAAGATGTACATAAATAGGGAAGGAAACAACGCCATTTGGCTCTAGATGGTGATCGCGTTGATAACGCTTGAGGGCCTGCGTCGTGCTTGATCTGAACTTGCCGTCACACCTTCCTGTGTAATATCCTGCACTTTGCAGCCTCGACTGAATCAATTGCACATCTCCGCCAACATCACCTTCCGCTAAATCGCGTGGATTATGCCTCAAATCACCCAGTGCATGTCCCATAATCGTTACTTTCGTGCCGATCGGAATCATCTCATACAATTCAATAACATCTTTATTGCGCATACGAATACAACCATGACTCGCATGACGTCCAATGGAATAGGGCTTATTTGTACCATGGATACCATAATTCCCCCATGTGACATTCAAGCCGAGCCAACGAGGTCCGAATGATGGACCCCAGTTCTCCCCCTTAAATATGATACGGAATTCACCCGTGGGAGTTGGGGTAGCGGGATCACCAACTGCGATATGATAAGACTTGATTGTCTTGTTATGCTGTTGCACAACAAGGCGGTGAAGGTGGGGGAAGATGATGATCGAGTAGTCATCTCGCTTCGATTCAACGGTATTCAAAGGTTTTGCTTCAACCATATCTGGAACAAGGGCGACCATTACAAATGGAATGGATATACTTAACAGCAACAGCCGACATAAAAGTACATAAGCATGTAAATTCATCGATTTATTTCTCCATAAGGTTTTACACTACGCTGGGGATAGTTTCTCCGTTATTGCGAAATTTATACAATTATAGCTGCATTCTTGGTATTTACAAGAAATTATCAAATGAACAATTCTCTTTAGAAAATATTTGATTGACCCTCTTTCCAATGACATGTTTCAATGTGCTAGTAGATGAATTTGACAGGGAAGGGCGAGGCTGATGAATGATTGGTCACTTACACATCCTCAACTTAGAATTTGGTACGTGGAGAATATGCAGCCGAATACAAGCTTAGGCATTATTTCAGTATCGTTGCGGCTGAAGTCGAAACAAGGCAATCTGGAGATTCCTTTCCTGCAGCAAGCTGTAAATGAGCTCTTAAGACGAAATGAAGTTCTGCGTCTTCGTATCGTAGAGAGGGACGGACAGGGACCAAGACAATACATCAGCAAGTATCAAAACTATGAGGTTCCAGTCATTGATGCTGTCGGTATTGACGTACAATCATGGGAGAAGGCGAGAGCTCAGATGCCAATGCCGTGGAAGGATGCCGATCTATTTAAGTTCATTCTGTTGCGGATAAATGCTACGGATTGTGTATTATACCAGCGTTTTCATCATTTCATTCACGATGGAATCTCCCAGCAGCTTATCATTGATGATATTCTTGCCTATTACAGTTGCCTTGTACAAGGCGCAGCCTTGCCTGAGTCACATCGACCTTCCTACTTGCAGTTCATCGCTAGTGAGCTGGAATACGAGCAATCTGAGCGCCGGGAGAAAGACCGACAATATTGGCTGCAGGAATTTGAAGCACATCGCTCTGACAGCGTACATACAATCTCGCCACTCCAACTGCATGATCCTACCTGTAAATCCAATCGTATATCTTATCCGTTGTCTGCATCCATGCAGCAGCACGTATATCAATTCTGCGAGAAGCATCAAGTAAGTCTATTTACGTTATTCACCGCACTACTCGCCATTTATTTATACAAGTGGAATGGTAACCAAAATCAAGTCATCGGCACGACATTAAGCAATCGAACGAATAGAGCAGAGAAAAACATGTTAGGTATGTTCGTCAGCACCGTGCCACTCCGTCTCCAGATAGAAGGGGAACAAGACAGGATCTCCTTCATTAAGCAAGTGAACAAAAAGCAATTCTCAGCGGCAAGGCATCAGAAATATCCATTCAATCAGCTTGTACAGGACATTCGCTCTAAGACAGGCGACAGCTCGCCTCTCTTTCACGCATCCATTGAATATCGAGAGACGGATACGTCGAATGTAAACAGCAATGAGCACGTTCAATATGAATGGGAGCACATCCATTGTGGCTATGAGGAAAATGACTTCCTGCTCCGGGTACAGCGAGTCGCAGCGACGAATGAATTGTCCCTGCACTTTGATTATCAGATAGCTAAGTTCAGTTCAGAAGAAATTCAGCGGCAGATTGAACAGTATGTATATGTAATCGAAGAAGTGCTTGCACAGCCTGAACGCTCTATCGACTCAACCGAAATTTGCACGCCTGAGCAGCGTGCAGAGCTGATGACTTCCTTTCAGGCAGCGAAAACACAAGAGTCCAATCCCACTCTCTTAGTCGTCCAAGCGTTCAATGAGCAGTGCGAACGAACCCCTGAAGCTATAGCCATTCGATGCGACCAGAAATCCATCACTTATCGAGAATTAGGTACCAGAGCTGACCGATTGAGTGCGCATCTAAGGAATAAAGGTATCGGGCAGGACGATGTCGTAGGCATCCTGATGGAGCGATCTATCGATACCATTGTCAGCATGCTCGGGATATGGAGAGCTGGAGCGGCCTACATTCCGCTAGACCCTGCACTCCCTCATGAACGAATCTCATTTATGCTTACAGACAGCAGTGTCAAAGTCATCGTTACGCATCGAGGCCTAGAAAGGCGTTTCCATATCGATAGAGCATATGAATGGTTGGATCTAGATAAATGCACCGCAGACAGCGACAAGCAAGAAAGTAGGCAAGAAAGCCAGCTATTAAATGACATTTCAAAAGATAACATTCAAGTCACTCACCCTGCTCCAAACAGCCTTGCATATATCATCTATACCTCCGGGTCGACCGGCAATCCGAAGGGGGTGATGATCGAGCATCAATCATTCGGCAGCACTCTGCATTATCGGAACCAAGAATACAAGACAAGGGTAGGAGACACCGTGCTCCCGTTGATTTCCTTCGCGTTCGATGGTTTTGTGGCGACGTGCTGGTCACCGCTTATTACGGGAGCGACAGTTGTGCTGGCAGTTGAGGAGGCGATGAAAGACTTCTATGCCCTACGTAACTTGATTATACAAGAGAAGGTCTATCATATTATTTCCACACCAAGCCTATATGGGTCTTTACTCACAGGATTATCAACAGAAGATATGTCGAGTCTTCGGATTGTTACCTTAGCAGGCGAGCGGGTCAGTGATGCGGTGATAGAGAGAAGCAAGCAGCTTCAGTCCGACACTGAAATTGTAATTGAATACGGCCCTTCCGAGAACAGCGTTGTCACGTCAATCAAGAAAGACGCGCAAGCGGGAGGAGCCTATAGCATTGGCAGACCGTTAGCGAATAGCTTCGTATATATCGTGAATGAGCATCTTCAGCTGCAGCCAATTGGGGCACAAGGACAGATATGTATCACCGGAATAGGACTTGCTCGCGGATATCTCAATCTACCGGAGCAATCAGAGCAGCGCTTCATAGCGAATCCCTTCTTCGACTCGGATGGATGGAAGCGAATGTACTTGACCGGTGATTATGCCAGATGGCTTCCTAACGGGGAGCTCGAATTCATTGGACGAACAGACGACCAAGTGAAAATTCGTGGTTATCGAATTGAAATTGGTGAAATTGAATCGCAGCTGCAGCGCTTGCCAGGCATTCAAGAAGCTGCCGTGCTTATGATCAAGCAAGATACTTCCGACTCGACGCTATCTGCCTATATTGTCACGGATCAAGAACTCGTGATCTCAGACATTCGCACTCAGCTGCTGAATCAGCTTCCTAGCTATATGGTTCCTGCACACTTCATGAAGATTGACAGCATGCCGCTAACACACAATGGCAAGATTGACCGCAAGGCACTGCTTCACATGACCGAACTGTCTTCTGGCAATCAACCGTATATTGCGCCTGCTACCGAACGTGAGCAGCTGCTAGCGGAGCTGTGGGCAGAGACGCTAAATAGGCACCCAATCGGGTTACACCACAGCTTCTGGGAACTCGGCGGTGATTCCATCAAAGCGCTTCAACTCATGGGGCGATTGCATCAGTTCGGGTATACCTTGACAGTAAAGGAACTTCATTCATATCCAACGTTGGGTGAGGCAGCCGCCCGCATGAGATTTACAGACAAGCGCCCCCAGAACGAAATCATCACTGGAGTCGTTCCATTTACACCTATTCAACAGTGGTTCTGGGAGCAGCGGTTCGCGAACCCGCATCATTGGAACCAGTCATTCGTCCTATTCAGTAAGACGAGATTTGTGCAAGAGCACATCGAACATGTATTTGACCATCTTGTTCTTCACCATGATGCATTGCGAATGACCTATCGCCCAGAAGGGAAGTTGATCGTTCAAACCATCCGCCAGCCGGATGAAGGGCCCTTCTATCATTTCGTATCATACGATCTAGAAGATGCTGACCATCCTGAGCGAGAAATGGAACAGATTGCAACTCAACTGCAGCAGAGTATGAATCTCTACAAGGGCCCAATTGTCAAGCTTGGTCTATTCCGTACGAAGGGTGGGGATCACCTGCTGCTCACGATTCATCATCTGATTGTAGACGGATATGCTTGGCGTGTGCTCCTCGAAGATTTTGCTGATGGATACGATCAGCTTGTGAACGGACATCCACTGCGAGTTAGGCCAAAGTCAACTTCTCTGAAGCAGTGGGCAGAGAGATTACTCACCTATGCTCAGCAGGATGAGGTTATTCAGGAACTTCCTTATTGGCTTGCGCTTGAACAATATTCAGGGGATCCATTGCCACTCGGATTACGCAGCGATGTGCAAGCTGCCGATCTTGGTGTATGGAGCGATAATGGCATGATTACGATTGAATTCTCTTCGGAAGCAACCGACACACTGCTTCGGAGCAATAATACGCCAGCAAGCCCGGATGCATATGACCTCATGCTAACTGCATTCGGAATGGCGCTTGCGGATTGGAGTGGCGGACGCACATTTCGCTTGGATGTTGAAGGCCATGGAAGAGAAGCAATCGGGGAAGAGATCGAGGTGTCGCGTACGATCGGCTGGTTCATGACGATGTATCCAATCATTCTCGATATGTCACGAGCCGATTCCCTTCCCGCAGCTGTCGAACAGACTCGGCAAATGCTGCGCAGCATTCCGAACAAGGGAATGAATTATGGGGTGCTGAAGTATTTGACCAAGCATGTGTCAGGAAGCGGTACAGCAATTTTGGAGAGGAAGGCAAATATAAATTTCAATTATATGGGTCAATTCGGTAACGAGCTGAATAATGAAAAATTTACGTTCTCAGCGATGCCGCCAGGTGATACGATAGGACTGGACAATGGACGAATGTATCAATTAGAGGCGGTTGCCATGATTGTAGCAGGGCAGCTTGTCGTTCGGTTCGTGTACAACACACGGGACTATGAGCAATCCAATATTCAGGTGCTCGTCAATCGATATAAGGCCCGTCTCGAAGCATTGCTTGAATTACACAAGCACGGATATGCATCATGGCCGAGTTCCAGTCTAACCGTCTAAGCGTAACAGAGACCGATGCTGCTTCGACTATATCCGTATCTTCATCCGAATAAGTAGGAATGAGATAGCCTGAGTCATCACAAGTAAGATGGGAAAGTCCTCCTATTTTCCATTGAATGTGACGCAATCCACAATTAAATCGGATAGTGAAAAAAGGTCGAGAGCAGGGCGCCTTATTACCCTGAACTCGACCTTTCTCTTATTAGATAGGATCCCGCAGAAGGTAAGCTAACGAATTGGACAGCCTCATTCCGTGGTTATCGTCATATTACTCAGTACGATCCTGTTGCCGCTGCTCCGTTTTGACTGCGCCAATCGTACTTCCTGCTGCAATCCGTATCAATTTCGCCTTAGATACTCCAATTTGTTGTGAAGTATAGATACCGGTATGACCTGAAAATAAATAGCTGATCAAGCAGGCAATAAACATATAAATCGCTCCCTCAGAACCGAACAACTCAATTCCCATCAGGAAGCAGGCGATCGGTGTATTCGTTGCTCCACAAAATACGGCAATAAATCCTAGTGCAGCCAAGAAGGGGGCATACAACTGCAAAATGCCCGACAATGCATTGCCTAATGTGGCTCCGATGGCAAATAACGGCGTGACCTCACCGCCCTGAAAGCCTGCACCCAACGTAAAGGAAGTGAAAATGAGCTTCCCAAGAAAGGCAAATGGAGATACGTCCTCCGTAAATGAGCTCTGAATAAGCGGAATACCTAAGCCAAGATAATCGCGTGATCCAACAAAATACACGAATACGATTATAACTAGCCCGCCTACCGCACTTTTAAGCATCGGATTTGCGAATAGCTTGGCATACCCTTTTTTCAAATAGTGGGTCAGTTGACTGAACAGCCGGCTCGTGAGTCCGAACAAGATGGAGGCCAGCACAACCTTTCCCAGTACAAGCAGCGATAACTCAGGAAATTCATTGACGACGTAATGGACATGTGATACTCCCCATACTGACGAGGTGACAATATTCCCCACAAAACTCGCTACGAATGCAGGAACCAGGGCCTCGTGACGGATGAGTCCGATGGCCAGCACTTCAAGTCCAAATACTGTACCCGCAAGCGGGGTGCCGAATATGGAACCGAACCCACCGCTAATGCCGCAAATGAGAAGAATTCTACGATCAGTTTGATCGACTCGCAGCATTTTGCCAAGCCATTCGGATAAGCTGCCGCCCATCTGGACTGCCGTACCTTCGCGGCCTGCGGAGCCTCCGAACAGATGCGTAACGAGCGTACCGAATAAGACTAGGGGCGCCATACGCAGTGGAATCACTTCTTTGCCATCATGAATCTGTTCAATAATAAGATTATTGCCTTTCGCGCTGTTCTTACCGAATTTCAAATACATGTAACTGACCACAGCACCGCCCAGCGGTAACAGGTACAACAACCAAGGATGCTCGATTCTCGTCCCCGTAACATAGTCCAAGCTGATGAGAAATATCGCAGAGGCAGAACCAGTCAATAGCCCGACGATACTCCCAAGTACAATCCACTTCAATAAAGAAGCCATAATAGCGGCGTATGTAGATTTCTGTAAGACAGGTATGAGCAACCCTCTCCATTTCTTCACAACATCTCATCATCCTTTCTGTCATTACCATTCTGGACAAAAAAACAGACTCCTACCAGGGAAGTTATTCTCTGGTAGGAGTCATTAGCCTAGACGGCGGTTATGGCGAACTCCATCGCCTATTCAACTTAATATAGATGTATTTTATTTCATTTCATCCGCATAGTCAATTCTAATCCGAAGTAAGACGCGCTTAAAACCTAATTCTCCGTACAGCAATTGCGGTAAGCCTGTCGAAATCATAATGAACAAGCGGTTGCCGGGATACATCGTAAATTCGGATGCAGTCTCATTCGGCATTGCACCGCCCGTTCCGCCTGTTAAGGACATATTAAGGAGCGATCAGCTTCGTACATTGCACAAGAGCTCCTTACAATGATGATGAGCTCCTTGCATTGAAAAATTTTTCCCAATTCGTTTAAAAAAATGCTCAACGACGATAATTGAAATAGATTGATCACAAATATCCACAATATAGGAAATGGAGGATTACGACATATTTTAGCTAGTTTAGGGATCCTCATTATTGCAGTCACCATTATTATCATGGAATACCCAGCATTGTCGAAGAGCGGAAGTAAACAAGAAGCTGTCGCATTCGGTACACTGCTTACACTCGGCACAGTACTTGGCATCGCTCTGGCATTTCATGTTAAAGTACCAAGTCCGCTTGACATGGTTGCAGCCATCTATAAACCAATTACAAGCCTGATTTCAACATTCTTGAAGGGATGAACGAGAGGAGCAATCATGATGGGAAAAGGGGAACAGAATAATATCAGCGTTCGTCAGTTTACAATTCTCGTCTTCTTATATTCCGTTGGAACGGCGATCTTAGTTATCCCTTCAAGCTTGGCAGAAGAAGTGAAGCAGGATGCATGGATTGCTTCAATTATTAGCATTGGAATAAGCATGCTTCTTGTGAAGATGTATAGCATCGTCGCACAGCATCATCCGAGAATGACACTCGTTGAAATGATTGAGAAGCGCTTAGGCAAATGGCTTGGAACAGCTATTTCGTGGTTCTTCGTTTTCTTTGCATTAATCACTTCATCGGAGCTGCTAAACTATATGGGCTTCTTCATGACAACTCAGATATTGCCCAATACTCCTATGATCGCTACGAATATCATATTCGCATTCATCGTTGTTATGGGTGTGCGCTTAGGCTTAGAGGTGCTGGCAAGATCTGCAGAGATTCTATTTCCATACTTCATACTCTTGCTCCTCATTCTTCTGTTATGCATTGCACCACAGATCGATATACATAAGATTCAGCCTATCTTCGAGTCGAGTATGAAACCGATGATCCGTGCGACATTATTGTTCAGCAGTATATACTTGTTTCCAGCTGTCGTCTTCTTAATGATCTATCCGTCATCCACTCCAGAAGTGAGCAAAGCAACAAAAGCGTTCTATATCGGAGTGCTTCTGGCCGGTATTGTGTTGACAATCATTATCGCCTGTACGATCCTGGTTCTCGGAGCAGAGACAACTTCACGGCAATTATATCCGAGCTATGCGCTGGCTAAAAGAATTATGGTGGGGACTTTTTTTCAGCATGTCGAAGTAGTTGTAGCTGTCATGTGGTTCATTACCATTTACTTCAAAATGTCGATGTATTTTTACGTCTCGTGTGTAGGTCTGTCACAGACATTGCGACTGCACGATTACCGAATACTTGTATATCCGTTAGGTCTTCTATTAGTCATCTTCTCCATAATTGTTCATCCGAGCTCGGTGCACTACAGCGATTATAACAAGACAACCTGGATTCCGTTCGTTGCTACGTTCGGAATCTTAGTCCCGCTTCTGCTGCTCGCTGTTTCTATTCGACACAAGCGGGCACAATCGAGACAGGAATCATGTCAACAAGAGGGGAGTAAGGAATAGGCAAAACGGTCATGTTATGTCATGCGCCGTTCCCATTATGTATTCGCATCCATTTTCTGATATGAAACTACGAATTGTACAATCCATCGGTGAAGGAGAAGAAGCCTGTCTAACATCCGACTTTACATTGGTGGAATGATTTGTTATTATCTATCCCAATAATAGAAACGCGATGATGAGAAGAGTAAGGAAATATGCCCATATACAGAGAGCTCCTGCAGCTGAGAAGGAGCAATGAGCCATTTCCCGAACCAAGCCTCTGAGCAGCATGCCGGATCCGTTCAACCGTGGGATGGCATGACGGGAGCTCCCGTTACAGAGCTAGAGTATAAGCATGCTTCTTATGCCGTACTTGATGAGATTAATATGGCGACATATTAATGAACCCGGGGTGGTACCACGATAACTTCGTCCCCAAGACTTAACGTCTTGGAGGTGAGGTTTTTTTTATTGCGTTTTTTAGATATGTGTTAACACTCGATTCACCCCACAAGTTCATGAGGAGGCGTCACCATGAATCAAGATACTGCCTATTCAACTGACCATTATTTATACAGACTCATACATGAGGAACAGGAAGCTTCGCCGTTCAGTCGAAGCATGTGCACGCGGTTCCCCCCAGAGCCGAATGGCTATCTTCACATTGGGAGCGCCTATGCCATTCACACAAGCTATATGCTTGCGAAGCAGTATGGAGGCTCATTTCATCTGCGATTCGACGACACGAATCCTCTGAAGGAGGACATCCATTACGTTCACTCCATCATTGAGGATATGAAATGGCTTGGATATGACCCCGATTATATTTATTATGGATCGGACTATTCGGAGCAAATTTACCAAGCAGCTGTGACCTTGATTAAGAAAGGGAAGGCCTATGTTTGCGATCTTACGCCAGACGAAGTAGCGAAATATCGGGGGACGTTGACAGAGCCTGGCCGAAACAGCCCTTATCGCAGCCGCACGATAGAAGAGAACTTGGAGCTATTTACCAACATGAGACAAGGAGTCTTTCCTACCGCATCTAAAGTGCTTCGCGCCAAGATCGATATGAGCTCGCCGAACATGAATATCGAATTATTCATGCTGCGCACTATCGAACAAAGGATAACTGGTGTATATACCCGATGTATGATTTTGCACATCCGATTCAAGACTCCATCGAAGGCATCACGTACTCGTTATGCTCGATTGAATTCAAAGACCATCGTCCATTGTACGAGTGGGTTCTTCGCGAACTCGAAGTTCCAGAGCCTCCAAGGCAGCGCGAATTCGGACGATTGAATCTTACGGGTGTCGTAACAAGCAAGCGTTACTTGCGTCAGTTAGTCGAGGAGAGACTCGTTGAGGGCTGGGACGATCCAAGATTGCCAACGATTCGGGGCCTTCGTAGAAGAGGGTACACGTCAGAGAGTATACGCGCATTCATCGAAGAGATCGGCAGCATTCGGATCGAGAGCACCGCGAATATCTCGCTGCTGGATCATTGCGCAAGACAAGATCTTCAAGACCGAACATGCGGCATCATGGCAGTACTGCACCCGTTAAAGGTTGTCATAACAAACTATCCAGAGGATAAGGTAGAATGGCTGCACTTGGAGAACAATCCTCATAATGAGCCGCTGGGCCAACGGGATGTTCCCTTTTCGAGAACCATTTATATCGAGCGGGATGATTTTCTGGAGCAGCCACCAGGCCAGTTCCACCGACTACGTCCCAATGGCGAGGTTCGATTGAAGGGTGCTTATTTTATCCGGTGTGATGAAGTTATCAAAGATCCAGCAACCGACGAAATTACAGAACTTCGATGCACTTATGATCCGGTCACGAAGAGCGGCACAGGCTTTACTGGAAGGAAAGTGAAGGGAACCATTCACTGGGTGTCAGCAGCTCATGCGGTGGAGGCCGTCGTACATTTGTACGAGAACCTCTTGCTAGAAGAGTCTGTACCGAAGGATAACGACATCATCTGGACTGACCGAATCTGCCGAGACTCACATACTCGTATCTCTAACGTTATGTTGGAGCCTTGGGCAGCACAAGCTCTAACAGAACAGCGATTCCAGTTTATCAGACATGGTTATTTTGCCAGGGAGCAAGGTAGGGAGGGCACACATCTCGAATTTCATCGGATCGTACTGTTGAAGGATTCCTGGGTCAAGAAATAAACTCTGTATGGAGCGAATCATTTGGATGCCACTCGTGCTGTATAATCTGCTTGTCATTTCATTGCTGTGAAGACGTTTGTTGTGGAAGTTTTGGCGAAATAACATGATAGATCTTTGCTTTCTGCGAAAATGTATCATTTTCTTTGGAGAATATGAACGAAAATGGAGAAAGAGCTCTCTCGATGCAACACATTCGGGAGAGCTTATTTTATTGCTGTGATTCACCCAGACTGTACTCCTTGGAGATCAGTATGGCTTTTCTTAGGCCGCTGGAACAATTGCTTCAAGCTGTCGTAATTGATAAAGGCTGTACCGACAATAATGATTACTGCGCCAACAGCCGATACCCATGTGATCCTCTCCCCATAGAACAGTACGCCAACTACAAGCGCGAGCATCGGAGATACGTACAGCCAAGTAGAAGCAAATATTGGCGTCGTCTTGGCGACAAGCCAATAGAACAGACTATGCCCAATCATCGAACCAATCACAATTAAATAAAGCAATGAGCCAAGTGCGCGTTCAGTTAGTATACTCCCAAAGTTCCAATCCTCCGTAAAGGCGGATAGAGTAAGCAGTAGAGCTCCTCCATATATCATCTGAACCGCATTAAGTGCAAATGGTGACGTAGTTGCAAAGCGCTTCGCAACCCGTTTGGAGTAAATTGCACCCCCTGCATAGAACAATTGACCTAAGATTATAACGATGCTGCCGACAATAACCCATATACTTGCCGATACTGAGATCCCAGGTACTAGCATAAGAACAACTCCTAGGAATCCTATGACACAACCTAGTAAAGCGTGAATGGTGGGTTTGTGGCGCATGAAGATCATCTGCAGCACAAGTACTAGAATAGGCGCTGTAGCTGACAGAATCGCTGCGATCCCCGAAGCAACAAATTGTTCTCCCCAATATAGAGCAGCAAAAGTTCCGAATGTAAGACCTATCCCTGTAAGGAGCGAATCTTTGTGCAATAACAAGGACAGGCTTGCTTTCTTCCTCCATAGCATCCAACTGAACAATAGGATTCCAGCAATGAAAAATCGAAGCCCCCCTGACAGGAAAGGCGGGGCAGAGGCGTCCACACCAATTTTCACCGCCAGGAAGGTTGTGCTGAAGATGAGACAAACGAGCACATAATTGAAGATAACCATGGTTTCTCCTCCTTTTGGATTGATCATACACGCTATGGGATAGGACAGATTACTACAAATAGAACAGATTACTTCGGCACGGTTAACAATGGGAAGAAGAAAGATTTGTATACATGTCCATACGATGAAAGCAAGTGTATTAATGAGTAGTATCCAGCTTCTTGTTGTTTCATTGGATGCAAACACGATGTTGGTTTCCCCTCGTCATCATAGGAGTACACATTTGTTATGACGCGTAGAAACGGAACATACTTTATGTCTTTACCTTGCGTTTTTTACCCAATCATTTCTTTCATATGTTCATATAATTATAGGGTAATTGAAAATACAACTTGCGGGAGGGGTTCATTTGTCACAATCTAATATCCCCAACATTACTCCTATTATTTCTGTAACTAGAGACGATGCAATCAATTTATTGTTATCTTCTATTGCTTTGGAAGAGCTCGGATTAAGCCACATTATTAATGCTGAAGGTGAAAAAATTCAGTTTGCTTTAGGTACTTTACCAGGTGTTACTTCTCCACCTGCTACAATTAGTGACATTTTGCTTGTAAACCAAAGTGTAAGAAATACAATTCAAGACTTAACCAAAAAAGAATTTCTTCTGCAGAATAAACTAGATAGCATCTTGTCTACACCGATATCTGTAGGTCCAACAGGGCCGACAGGCCCTACCGGCCCTAGTACTGGCGTTACTGGTACTACAGGTGCAACAGGCGCTACTGGAGCTGCTGGTGTTACAGGTGCAACAGGCGCTACTGGAGCCGCTGGTGTTACAGGTGCAACAGGCGCTACTGGAGCTGCTGGTGTTACAGGTGCAACAGGCGCTACTGGAGCCGCTGGTGTTACAGGTGCAACAGGCGCTACTGGAGCTGCTGGTGTTACAGGTGCAACAGGTGCTATCGGCGCTACTGGAGCTACAGGTGCTACTGGCGTAACTGGCGTAACTGGAGCTCCTGGTACAGGAGCCATTATCCCATTTGCTTCCGGTGTACCTGTACTATTGACCACGCTCGCAGGCGGATTGGTAGGAACAGGCGGACTAATTGGATTTGGTAACTCTGCGCCGACCGTAAGTGCATTAGGTGCAACAATTGATCTGACAGGAGCGGCAGGTTTGCTTCTGAACATGGCATTCTCGATGCCACGTAATGGCATAATTACGTCTATTTCTGCTTACTTTAGTACGACAATAGCCCTTAGCCTAATTGGAGCAACTGCAACGATACAGGCCCAATTGTGGCAATCGACTACGCCGAACAACACATTCACTCCAATTCCAGGAGCTATCGTTACATTAGCACCAGCTCTTACTGGAATACTAGCAATTGGTGCAATCTCCCATGGAGTAACGACTGGACTAGCTATACCTGTAACAACAGAGACTCGCTTGTTAATGGTCTTCTCGGTTACAACAACAGGTTTGACACTGGGTACTACGGTTGCAGGATATGCAAGTGCTGGTGTAGCAATTACGTAATCACGATCATTAGGAAGAAATAATTAACATCACGATTGAATCGGCAGCAATACACTTTTCATGTAAAGGTGTGGAAGCTGCCGATTCTTTGCTTTGTTCATATGAATCGATTTCAAGTTCGATCAATGGTTCACATTTCTTCTGCTATATTCTTGTAAAGGTAAGCTGCCTACTCTACTAAATTAAGTAACATGTCAGAATCTATCAGCAATTCAATATCGAATTGTGTTAATTCGTTCTGAACCTACATATTGATCAGGAGCAACAAAAAATATTGTTGGCTTCCTCAACCGCAACTATTTCTCTCTCTGGATCAAGGAAAATCCGTTTACCGGCATAATCAATCCGTTTTGCGGTAGCAGGATCAATCCTTTTTCTTATACCATTTAGAGGGAATCATCCGAAGAAGAGGTATGGGAGAGGAGGGCCATTTAAGATGGCTAGAATTCGATTTAGCGTATTTTTCAGTGTATTTGTCTCGATGGTTGCGTTAATGATCATTGCGCCGGTCATGCCGCCGCTCATTCGTGAATTGGGATTAAGTGAGGTGCATTCAGGCATCATCATTTCATTAGGCTCTGTCGCCATGGCCGTTATGGCTCCTGTATGGGGACGACTCAGTGATCTCAAAGGGAGAAAGCCGGTTATCTTAATGGGCTTCATCGGAATGTTCGTCAGTTATGTCATTTTCACTGCAACGATGTATGCCGGATTATATGGAGCAATAGAAGGGGGGCTGCTCCTTGGACTTCTAATCGCTGCACGAGCTATGGTTGGCATGTTCATTCCAGCTGTACCTTCATCCGCACAGGCGTATATGGCTGATGTAACCGATGAGAAGGGGCGTTCTTCAGGCATGGCCCTTATAGGGGCAGCAAATGGGCTTGGCCTTGTGCTCGGCCCTGCAATAGCTGCTGTATTCGCATTTATTGGGCTGATATGGCCGCTGTACATTGGGGCATTACTACCGATTATCGCATTCTTTGTCGTGCTCATGTTAATTCCTACTCATAAGCAGTTGAATCACACCAAGCCGCCCAAAGTGAGTCCGTTCCAGAGAGGGATTCCCCTTAACTTACTAGCCGGGATGATTACCATGCTCAGTATCATTACGCTGCAGGTAGTTGGCGGCTTCTATTTTCAAGACCAGCTTGCACTCACTACGCAAGAAACAGCCCGCATGGTATCCATGGGATTAATGCTGACAGGAATCGCAATGATTTTGACGCAGGGCATTCAAATGAAATCATCGAAGCTGCATCCCAAGCAGCTGCTGCTCGTCGGATCGCTGCTCCTTCTATGCAGTATCGCACTGTTCCTGTTTATAAATAGCTTGCTCAGCTACTATATCGCATTCTCCCTGTTCGGAGTAGGGGCTGGATTGTTGATGCCCGGCTTCATGACAGGCGCATCGCTTGCGGTATCCAGTGAACAACAGGGAGGGGTTGCAGGACTTATTGCGGCCGTACAAGGAATTTCTGCGGTAATTGCACCTATTCTAAGCACGATGCTGTATCGGCTGGATAAGCATGTTCCATTTGCAATCATGGGTGTACTCGTTCTTATATTGAGCATTACTATGGTTGCTGTACTGAATAAGCCGACCATTAGCAATTCAGCTATCGAGAAATAAAATAAGACTCTAACCGTAGACTAATAAGCATCTAAAAATAACAAGAACAGCAAGAAGATAAGTGAAATGTTAAAAAGAGTTTTTTATTTTCATTCATTGATAATGATAATCATTTGCTTTAATATGGAGATAAATACATGGATATGCTCGATTTGGACTAACATTGGGGGACGGCACAACAGGAGCGTCACAACTAAGCCTGCTAGGTTTCATGGGAATATACCGACACAGGATTGCTTTGTTCATGTACCATACAGAAACTTATATAGACATGGAGTGGAGGAGAAGGTCTTGAAACTGCACATCGATTCCCGCGACTTAAGTGATACATTCAGAGATTTCATAGATATCACTCCTTCACTTCGGCCAAATGACCAGAAGCGCATCTATTCCATTCCTACACCTAGCGGAACAGGGCAACTACAGCGGTTTCTCTTAAGAAAAGGGCTAGAAATCAACTTCTTCAACGCAGAATTTCATCGTCCGGTAACGATGGACGTCGATATCCATTATCCTCATCTTGAAATTTCATATACGACTTCAGGCAGCGGCAGCTGGTCAGCGTCATCGCAAGAATATGCAATGATCCCGGGGATGTCCTCGCTCATCTATGTCAAAGAGGCCAACATGATTGCGCAGCTGCACCCTAATGAACGGATGCAGCATATGGAGCTCCGGATTGATCTCAGGTATTTCGACAACGATCTTCCTGAGCTTGAACGATTGACTCGCAGCTCCGTCTTCTGTAAGCAAACGGCTGGCTCAGCCCAGATCTCATTGCTTGTAGAACAGATGAAGCAGTGCCCTTACCAAGGCGCGCTCCAAAAGCTATATTTGGAAGGAAAAGCGCTTGAGCTGCTGGCGCTTCATTTAGCTGCCTTGGAAGAAGAGGAGCCAGTGCAACAGACCACTTCCAAGCTGACTGCCGAAGACATTCAATGTCTGTATGAAGCGAAGGATATCTTGACAAGAACGTGGAAGCAGCCGCCCAGCCTGCTTGGGCTTGCGCGCTTAACAGGACTTAATGATTATAAGTTGAAGCTAGGTTTCAAGACATTATTCGGGACTACTGTATTTGGTTACGTACGGGAACTGCGCATGAATGAAGCAAGACGAGTGCTGGAACGAGGGGAAGCCAATGTAAGCCAGACGGCAATGATGGTTGGGTATCATAATGTCAGCCATTTTGCTTCTCTCTTCCGGAAAACCTATGGCTACAACCCAAGTGAATGCGGATTAATCGCATCAACTTCACGGCATGAACTGCACCAGATTTGAGGTAGAATGACTAGGTATTGGTTCGGAATAATTATTGAAGGTTTTTAGGATTCATGTCTGATATGCCTGGTTCATTACTGGCTGGATCACGATTGCTGTAACTCCCTATGGTATGGTCGTACATGTGCTTAACTAGAACAGATTGCTCCAAATAGAACAGATTGAAGATGGGTGTAGTACAATATAAGTTCAGATGGGAGAGGAGGCGTGCCGATGCGATCCAAGCAAATATACGATTACATATTGACGAATATTGAACGAGGAGAGTGGGGGGCTCATGATAAGCTCCCTTCGGTGCGATCCCTTGCCGCTGAACTCGGCGTGAATCGATTGACCGTATTCAAAGTCTACAAATTGTTGAAGCAGCACGGTGTGGCCTATGTCAAGGAGAAATCCGGCTACTACGTAAGCCCATCGAAGTCAGCAGTTGAACTGGATTATTTCAATAGTAAGAACAGCTCAACAGCCATACAGTTAACAAGCAATCTGTCCGATATTCACCGAGTTGCGGCTAACTATCAATTTTCTCAAGCTATAATCGATCCGAATTTACTGCCTAATCTGTTCCTGTCCGAATACGTAAAGAAAGTATTCGATAAGTACCCCAAGCTCATGGGAAGCTATTCCACACCGCAAGGGGATGAGGAACTGCGTGATGTGCTGTGTCAATATTTCATGCGGCAATATCGAGTCGATCTGACTATTGACGAAATTCTGATCACAACGGGTGCACAGCAGGCGATTGATCTCCTAGCCAGAATCCTAATTAGACCGCTCGATGCCATTCTCGTAGAGCGGCCAACATACAGCGCTGCGATTGACATCTTCCGAGGGCATGGCGCCCGATTGATACCGGTGGAGTTCACGCCGGAGGGGTACGATTTGGAAGCGATAGAGAAGCTGATGAAGCAGCATCGTCCACGAATGTTCTATATGAACCCAACGTTCCATAATCCGACGGGTTATACGCTTCCTCCGTCCCAGCGCAAGCAGCTTGTAGAATTGGCTGAGCGGTATCGTTGCATGCTTGTGGAAGATGATGCATTTCATGATATTTATTTCGATGAGGGGCCGCCGCAGCCTTTATTCATGTACGATACCTATGGATGGGTTGTCTATCTGCGAAGCTTCAGCAAGTACGTTGCTCCTGGTTTGCGCATATGCGCGGTGTTCGCTCGCAAATCGATGATCGATCCGCTGATTACAGCCAAATCGCTTGCAGATAACGGAACACCACTCGTCACGCAAAAAATATTTCTTCATTATTATCAATCTGAACGGATGCAGCAGCACCTAGAGAAGTTGCGGATCGCGCTGCAAATTAGACGGGACGTAATGGAAGAGGAACTATCGGCAGCCCCCATTGATTGGAGATGGACAACGCCGCAAGGCGGATTGAACATATGGCTTCGTCTGCCAAGCGACATTTCCTGTGGCGCACTCTTACACAACTGCTTCCAGCAATCCATTTCCTTTGTCCCCGGTCATATATGTGATCCGCAGAACGACATGCAATCATGGATTCGTCTAAGCTACTCACTTATGAACGAGATCCAAATACGAGAGGGAATTCAGCAGTTAGCGCAAATCGCCCAGCGAGTAGCAATAACCGATTCACAACCGATGGTTAATCCGAAATAATCCGAATCCTGAAAGGGGAATGGAATAATGAAAAAATACATTATTTTCGGTGCAAGTAAGGGACTAGGTGATGCGTTCGTAAAAGGTCTGCCCAAGCAAGGAGATCAAGTGTGGGTTGTCTCCCGTAATCGTCCAACCAGCATAGA
This sequence comes from Paenibacillus sp. cl6col, assembly GCF_900102125.1. NCBI lineage: Bacteria > Bacillati > Bacillota > Bacilli > Caryophanales > Paenibacillaceae > Paenibacillus > Paenibacillus sp. cl6col. Next base: position 299,490 of record NZ_FNAZ01000006.1, on the reverse strand, counting down.
TCTGAAAGATGGGGTCAAGCGAATCTGGATTCAGGCTGATCTGTCGCAGCATGAGGCTTCCTCTCGTATAGCGAATGCAGTTGCAGAGGATGTGATTGATGTAATCATATACAACGTGGGCATTTGGGAACAGGACGGTTTTGAAGACGATTACAGTTTCGACAATGATGATCCTGCGGAAATTGCTAGAATCATTCATGTCAACATTACATCAACAATAATGTGTATCCAGTCGCTGCTTCCGAATATTCGCAAGTCAGAAGCAGGCAAGATCATCTTCATTGGTTCGACGGCTGGGCTAGATCATACGAACAATTCACAAGTTTCGTTCGTTGCATCTAAGTTCGGGCTGCGGGGAATAACGAATGCGCTGCGTGAGCATGTTCGCCAAGATCAGATAGCCGTTACCTGCATTAATCCAGGCGAGCTCGCCGCTGAAATTCCTTATGAAGAGGGAGCAGAAAAGGCGCTCTCTGCCTATGACAGTACCCGCATCCCAGTGCAAGATATCTTATCACTCGTCACATGCGTAATCGGACTATCCAAAGCAGCCTGTGTCAAAGAAATCAATATTCCTGCGATGCAGGATATGAATGCATAAATTCGAATTTACTATCTAAAACCGTGCGATGCACGGTTTTTTGCTTTTCATACGCAGGATTCGAGTTACACCTAACTATTGGATTGACATTTGTAAAAAAAGGAATATACTCCTTTATAACAGGAGATGATCTGATGAATTTGAATACACCTAAATTCACTGCTGTCCCTCGCCGCAAGCTGGTGGATCAAGTGCTAGAACAACTCCATGATGCGCTTAACCACCACTATCGTCCTGGCGATCGTATGCCGACTGAGCCGGAGCTGATGGAGATGTTCGGCGTAGGACGTTCGACGATCCGCGAAGCAGTCAAGATTCTGGTGCATGCTGGTGTGCTGGAAGTGCGACAGGGGGACGGGACGTATGTTCGTTCACGCCCCTCTGATTCAGATTCGTTGGAACAGCGGCTGCTTAGAGCGGAGACCGTGCACATTACCGAAGTGAGAAGCATGATGGATGCTCAGGCAGCACGCTTGGCATCAGAGCGCCGCACGGATACGGATCTTGAGCGAATGAAGCAGCTTCTTGAAGAACGAAAAAAGGCACTGGAGGTTGGCAATTACGCTGCCTATGTAGATTATGATGTGGAATTCCACTGTTCGATTGCAGAGGCGAGCCACAATCCTGTGCTGATTGATCTGTACCGTGCTTTCTGCAGCGCGCTTCGCGGTGAACTAAGCCACCTCATCGTCGACACGCAGCATTATGAAGACCGGTCGGAGCTGCATGATCAGCTGCTGCAGGCGATTGCGAATAGAGACGCCGATACCGCCGTTCGCTTGTCGCTTGCCAATCTGGAGCCGCAAGGCGGCCGCAGAAACAGCAAATAACTGCCGAACACACAAGGGAGAGGAGAGACGTTATGGTTATTGATGTTCGCGATGTAACTTGGAATAGGGATAACAAGATGATTCTGGAACAGGTCTCTTGGGAGGTGAAGCAGGGAGAGCATTGGTGCTTGCTCGGGCTTAATGGCTCGGGGAAGACAACCTTGCTGAATATGATTAACGGCTATATCTGGCCGACGTCAGGCAGCGTATCCGTCCTCGGAAAGAAATTCGGCACATTCGATCTTCGCGAATTGCGGAAGCAGATCGGTTGGGTAAGCACCTCGCTGCAGCAGAGACTCCATGGACACGAAACAGTTCAGAAGATCGTTCTTAGCGGAAAGTTCGCTTCAATCGGACTATACGATAACATCGAAGAGTCTGATGAGGACAAGGCATTAACCTTAATTAAGCTGCTCGGCTGCGAGCGACTGCTAGGCCGCACTTATGATACATTATCCCAGGGCGAGCGGCAGCGTGTGCTCATCGGGCGTGCGTTAATGGCTTCCCCGAAGCTTCTGATCCTCGATGAACCGTGCACGGGACTCGATATCTTCGCGCGTGATCAACTGCTCCACATGATTCAAGCAATTGCACGCGAGCCTGAAGCGCCAACACTCATCTATGTTACGCATCATGTTGAAGAGATCATGCCCTGCTTCAACAAAACGCTGCTTATTAAACAGGGATCTGTATTTTCATCAGGCAATACAGCCGCTCAGCTGACCTCGGCTCATCTGAGCGAATTTTTCGATTCGGCTATCGAGGTGCGGAAAGAGTTGGGACAACGTTATTCCCTTCAATTGCTGTCAAATGAACCACATTATCATAAGTAATGACGGAAGCGGGCGAGAGTACCCGCTTTAGCGAATCAACTTCCACCTCCTTAGCTAGTGCGATCCGGGAGACGACATCCTTATTTTCATATAAGCAGAGAAACTTGCTGTTCAGCATGTCTAATTGGAATGAAATTAGTAGAGCTGTCTAACGCTGTTTATTTGCAGCACAGACCATGCAATTTGCCATGAGGATACTCATATCCCCATGGTTTTTTTTGTGGAGACTAGTATATTCCGGTTCAATATGGTAGAATTCGAACAATTTCTTGTTATTAAAATCATGAATCATGAAGGAACATGGGGGACATCAGTATGCCACAACTTGAAACGAATAGATTATCATTAAGACCTCTGAATTTGAGCGATGCTGCGAGAATTGAACAATTAGCTGGAGATTATGACGTCGCCAAGACGACGTTGAATATTCCGTATCCATATCCGAGCGGTGCAGCCGAGCCATTTATCAACAGCATGCTGGAAGCTGAGAAGAATGATAGGGTGGTTATTTTCGCAATCTGCGAGAAATCATCTGAAGACTTAATCGGCATTATGAATATCAGCATCTCAGCAATGCATAACCGAGGAGAATTAGCATACTGGATTGGGAAGCCTTATTGGGGCAAAGGGTATGGCACCGAAGCAGCTCAAGCGATTCTATCTTATGGGTTCGAAGAACTAGGGCTTCATAAAATATTCGCTGAAGCATACACCTCTAATCCTGGATCGTGGAGAATCATGGAGAAGATCGGTCTCGCTTATGAGGGAACACTGAAACAACATGTGTATCGATTCGGTCAGCATTACGATTTGGCATTCTACGGGTTATTAAGAGAGGAATATGGACAAAGAACGAGCTAACTGGCTCGTTTTTTTGTTGCCAGATTTCACAGTTCTTATAAATAATCATGCCTTCTGTCACAAAAGAGCCAACTTAAATTGTTATATAGAGTAGAACAAGAGAGATTGGAATGGTGAATTCGTATGAATCATGTAGAGAGCAATCCTAATTCGAAAAACAAGTTCAGCTTGATCAAAAAAACCATCATTGTCACTTCCACTGCAGCACTGCTTGGCATTGGAGCATTCAGTTCCAGCATGCCAGCTACAGCAGCACTGAGGATAGATGGCTTCAATGAAAAGACGGCTATCAAGCAGGGGTACCTATACAAGCCTAATTTGAGTGTCAAGCATGATGGAATTACCCTAACTTTGACCGATGTTCGCTACGATGGAACGATATTATCCTTCGCATTGCGTCCGGAAGGAGCGAATCTTGATTTTCCCTTTACCATCAACCCGGAGAAAGAGAAACTCAAAGGTTACATCAAGTCAGAGTGTGAGGTGCTTGCCGATGGCAAACCCATCACCATAAGCAGCTCTGAGACCTTTGGAGAAAATAAGAGCTATCAATACTATGCAAAAGGGGTGAAGCTCCCTGACGAATTCGAGCTCTCGATTAAGGCCGGAGTGACGAAAGTGAAGGAAACTTATGATTTCAAAGTGCCGGTGAAGTTGAAAAGCAAACCGCTCGTTGTGAAGCCAAATAATGCATCCAAAACTTCCGGAAAATTCAGCTATACCGTTAAGCAGATTATTCTATCGCCGTTCTCTACACGGCTCATCCTGGACAGCGAAGGTTTGCCCCCTGCTTCAGCCGAGCAATCCGGGAAGTACCATGCAAGTCCAGTTTATTATGAGTTATTCGACAACAACGGCAACGAGATAGGGCCTGAAATGATTGGATTCTTCCATAAAATGCCGGAAACCAAGTACCATGTTGATAAATTCTACTATCCAACGGACGACAAGGCGACCTCCATCACGATTAAGCCATATACGTATACCATTAATAGCAAAAACTGGGCTATCCTCGAGGAGAAGGGGAGCAACGGGAAAATGACTCATAAGAAAACGTATTTGAAAGGCTTGGAGCTCACGATTCCAATCAAGCGATAACACAAAAATGATTTCCAACAGAAGGGATGACAGATACAAATGAAGTCAATCAAAAAAACGGCAATCGCAATATCTGTGGCAGCACTGCTTGGGACGGGGGCACTCGGTTCGAATTTGCCCGCAGCAGCAGCGCCGAAACTAGACGGCATCAATGAAAAGACGGCTATCGAGCAGGGGTACCTGTACAAGCCTAATTTGAGTGTGAAGCATGACGGGATTACCTTGAAGCTGGAAGAAGTGGAGTACGACGGTTCTACATTATCCATCTTAGTCAAGCGAGAAGGAGCAAATCTGGACGGTACGGTATCCCCATATTTCAGCATGGAGGATCTAAAAGAAAATCCGAACAATGAATTTATCAAAAAAAATGCCGTCCCTGAGCAGGATCAGCTAAAGGGTTACATTCTAAGCCCGAAGGTATTAGTTGATGGAGAGCCGATAAAATTGAACAGTGCCAGTTTCTCTGGTCCTCAGAATAATTTTTATTATGTCGCAAAAGGAGTCAAAGCGCCCGAGAAATTCGAGCTTACCATTAGGGCTGAAGTTACAAAAGTTAGTGAACCATTTGAGCTCAAGGTTCCGATCGAGTTGAAAAGCAAACCGCTCGTTATCAAGCCAGAAGCATCCAAAACGTCTGGGAAATTCAGCTATACCGTCAAGCAACTCGAACTGACGCCATTCTCGACCCGACTCATTCTAGACAGTCAAGGTCCAGTGCCTGCTTCTGCCGAGCAATCTGGGAAATACCATGCAAGCAAGGTCTACTATGAGCTTATGGATAACAAAGGGAAGGAAATAAATCAAGAAGAGATCGGATTCTTTAATAAAAAACCGGAAACCAAATACCATGTTGATCAATTCTACTATCCGATTGACGACAAGACGACATCTATTACGATCAAGCCGTATACATACACGGTAAACAGCAAGGATTGGAGCATCTTCGGAGCGAAAAAGGGCAGTGAAGGAAAGAGAACCTATCTGAAGGATTTGCAAGTTACGATTCCGATCAATCGATAATAGATACAACACAAGGGTTGCTCCAGAACCATGTAGGCATGGCTGGGCTGCCCTTTTTCCATGCGGTAACAAGTCGTCGTCTGAGGCGATTATTACGCACATCTTCGAATTTGTATCTACTATGCACAGTAGTATTATGCTAACATAAAACGGTCGCTTATTTTACAGAGCAATAGAATAAAAAATTTCATTGAACGTGTCACAAAATGAACGGTTCAGATTGTTATATATAATAAGACAACAAGAAAGGAGTTGAGCACTTGCAATCTACCAGCCCCGGGGAGTCAGTAGTGCAGCCTATTAATGTTGAAGAAATCGTTACGCGAGTACAAGCTGGTGATAAACAAGCTTACCGAACGATCCTACACAATTTCGAACGCCAAATGTATACATACTGCTACTATATTTTAAAAAATCATGCGGAAACGGAAGATGCTGTTCAGGAAATATTTATCCGTGCCTACGAGAATTTACATCAATATAATAGGCAGGTTTCTTTCTCTGCATGGTTATATAAAGTCGCCTATCATCATCTGATAAATTTGAAGAAGAAGAAGAGCCGTTGGCTTAATTTGATTAAGCAGGTGGAGAAGGAGACAGAACAACAAGAGATTGCCTTTTCCCAGCATGAAACGGTAGTAAGCGATCTCCTAACCTATCTTACTGCAGAAGAGAGGCATATTTTGCTCTTGAAGGCTGTGGAGCAGTATACATTTGAAGAGATTAGTGAAATTATGGGCCTGAAATCAGCAACGCTGCGCAAGAAGTATGAAAGATTACGTGCAAAATTAATGGATCGAATTAGTGAAAAAGGAGAGAAGGCCCATGGGACATATGCAGCGCACGGAATACGCTGAGATGGACGGGATCGAACAAATGATTCGTCAATCCTCACCGCCTCCCATTCGAACCGATAAAATCATGGATCGAATCGAACAAATGGAATGGACAAGCTCATTACCATTCCATCGTAAGCCGAGTATACTAAAAAGAACCTTATTCGCTGCTTCTGCCGCAGTCATTCTCGGAGTAGGAATGGTCGGAGTTGGATATGTATCCCCAACGATGGCGGAAGCTTTGAAGAAAGTGCCGGTAATCGGACTGCTATTCTATGAGGCGAGCGAAGACGCAGTTCAGAAGGCGATTGAGCGCGGGATTATATCCACGCCAAACGTTAGCGATACGCATGATGGAATTACGTTAAAGGTAACTGAAGTATTATTTGACGGTACTCGCTTGTCATTCCGCATAGAACGTGAGGGCAAAGATTTGCCTCAGTATCTGGCTTCTCCATATGTAGAAGGCTATTCGAATGAGGAAAGAGTTGCGCTCTATAATAAATTCTACGAGACAAACAAAAGTATGGCGGAATCCTTCGGCACTCCTGATGAGAAACAGGAGAGAGGGTATATTCGAAGCCCGGAAGTTCTAATCAACGGTGAGCCTATCAAATCCTCTGGCCAACTCAGCAGCTATATGATGGATGATAAGCCGATGTATATGCTGGAATTTAGACATGTCGCAACCTTACCGGATGAATTTGAACTGACTGTGCGGACAAAAGTGACACAGGTTAAGGAAACGTATGAATTAAAAATTCCTGTGAAGGTTGAGAACAGAGCCATGATTTTGAAACCGAATGCAACCAAGTCGGACGGCAAGTTCTCGTATACAGTTAAGCAGCTTGATATCTCACCTGTTTCCACTCGTATCGTATTGGACAGCAAGGGTCCAGTTCCGGCCTCTGCGGAACAAACGGGGGATTATCATGCAAGTAGAATGTACTATGAGATTGTGGATGATCAGGGACGTGTACTAAGACCATCCAAACTTATCTATACACCTGTTCTGCCAACAACCGAGTATCACCTCAACGATTGGTATGCGCCAGTAGGGATGAAATCGAAATCCATCACAATCAAGCCTTACAACTATACAATTAGCAACAAGAACTTTGAAATGAAACGAACCAATAAGAACGCTTTTGGAGATCGAACATACTGGAAAAACCTTGAGATGACGATCGAAATTCCGCAATTCAAATAATAAATAGTCAGGGCCGACTCTGCGAACCATGAAATCATGGGGAAGAAGTTGGCCCTGTCTCATTTTTATATAGAGAGGTATTTCTCCCCCTTTTATTGGAATTTATCCCTTATGATCAGTCCTTCTTTTCTTGATAATGATGGTGTAAGGCTGAGCTGCACGGAACGCCAGTGCAGATGCTCATGCAGGTGTTGTCTCATATGTCTGGTCATGAAGTAGGAGGGATAACCAATTCTGTTATCAACATTTCGCAAGCGCTATCATTATGGATTAAAGGAGGATGATTACGTATGTTACGTACAGGGAATACATCCCGCCACAAATGGATGGTTGTCTTACATGCAGCTCTAGCATTGATGCTCCTACAAGGTCTGGTACTCTGGGTGCCGCAAGCTCAAGCTGCCGTATCCAGTAAGACGATTGTAGGGTACTGGCACAACTTCGATAATGGCTCCGGGTTCATCAAGCTCCGTGACGTATCTCCTAAGTTCGATGTCATTAACGTCTCCTTCGCAGAACCAACCTCTGGCGTCACGAATGGTACAATCGGCTTCACGCCTTACAATTATACGGATGCCGACTTCAAGACTGATGTCGCTTACTTACAGAGCCAAGGCAAGAAAGTCATCATCTCGATCGGGGGCCAGAATGGGCAGGTGCAACTGCCGGATGCCGGAGCCCGAGATAATTTCGTCAATTCAGTCATTGCGATCATTGAAAAATATGGCTTCAACGGACTTGATGTGGACTTCGAAGGACATTCCCTCTATTTGAACGCTGGCGACAGTGATTTCAAAAATCCCACCACTCCAGTTATCGTCAACCTCATTGCAGCACTCCGTACGATTAATAACCACTTTGGAACCGATAACTTCTACCTGACCATGGCTCCTGAAACCTTCTTCGTTCAATTAGGCTATACCTTCTATGGCGGCAGCTGTATTAGCTGCGACAACCGCGCAGGAGCTTATTTGCCCGTCATCCATGCAACCCGCGATATTCTGGATTGGCTACAAGTGCAGAACTACAACTCAGGCCCGATTACAGGACTGGATGATCAGTATCACACGATGGGGAATGCTGACTTCCATGTGGCAATGGCCGACATGCTCTTGACCGGATTCCCTGTTGCCAAAAATCCAAACAACTTCTTCCCGGCACTGCGTCAGGATCAAGTTATGCTCGGATTGCCTGCAAATGCGAATGCGGGGGGCGGGTTCACTACGGTTGCAGAAGTGCATAAAGCACTTGATGCGCTCATGAAAGGCGTACAGTTGTCTAGCTACAAAACGCGCGGCAGCTCCACTGGATACCCGAACTTCCGTGGGTTGATGACATGGTCAGTGAACTGGGATAAATTCAATAACTTTGAATTCTCAAACAGTCATCGTGCTTATCTGGATGCATTAACTCCGCCTATTCCCGATACGGAACCTCCTTCCGTACCAACAAACGTAATCGTTACAGCTAAGACATCCACCAGTGTGAGCCTCAGCTGGACGGCCTCCACAGATAATGTTGGGGTGACGGGATATACCGTCTCCTATGGGACTCAATCTGTGAGCGTTTCGAATCCGAATGCTGTCATCTCGGGATTGACGCCAGATACGAATTATACCTTCACGATTACTGCGAAGGATGCGAAGGGGAACCAATCCGCTGCAAGCGCACCGCTAACGGTGAAGACAGCTCCAGCGGGATCAGGTGGAGATACAACACCTCCAACCTCCCCGAGTAATTTACAGGTAACTGGAAAATCCGCAACTTCAGTAACACTCAGCTGGTCGGCTTCTACGGACAATGTCGGCGTGTCTGGCTATACCGTGTCTTATGGAACGAATGCTGTCAATGTGACGGACACAACCGTAACCATTACGGGATTAACGCCCAATACAAACTACGCATTTACCGTAATTGCTAAGGATGCAGCCGGGAATGTTTCCACTGGGACTAGTGTTCAAGTAACGACAGATGTACAAGGCGGAGCTCAGCCATGGGCTCCAAATGTCAGCTATAAGGCAAACGACGAAGTCACTTATGGCGAAAAGACTTATGTATGCCGGCAAGCTCATACTTCATTGCTCGGTTGGGAACCGTCTAACGTTCCAGCTCTGTGGCAGCTCAAATCCTAATAGAACGGAAGTAGGGGAGTTCTGAATCGATCAGAACTCCTTTTTTCATGTAGGTAAACTGTGTCGCTTCTCCTATTGACACTTCCCATTTATGGCTTATAATCATGATTAATACTTAGATTTACTTATTAACACTTAACTTTACTTAACAGAACAGGGGAGAATCCATGTTTCAAGAGGAACGCTTGGCAGCTATATTAGAGCACCTGAAGAGAAACAAGCGCATTGAAGTGGAAGAAGTATGCAACCTGCTGTCTATATCACGAGATACGGCACGCAGGGACATTATCAAGCTTGAGGAACAAGGATGTATCGTTCGCACACGAGGTGGAGCCGTCCTGCCTACCATATCGAAGGAAATGCCCAATTACGGCCAACGGTTACAGAAGGAGACGACGTCCAAGCAGATGATCGGTCAGGTTGCCGCTGCTCTCCTTCACGACGAAGATTACTTATACATGGACTCATCCACGACGGTACGGTGTGTGGGAGAACATATGAAGACCAAGGGGAATGTCATCGTTACGAATTCCATCGACATGGCTGGTATGATGGCGGCAAGGAATGAAGCTCGCATTCAGCTGCTTGGCGGCCTATTAAACAATGATCAACGCATGATTTATGGATCGCGGGCGATTGAGATGCTAAGCGACTATCATTTTGACAAGGCCTTCCTAGGCACTTGTGGATTATCCATGAATGGACTGACGACCGACTTTGAAGAAGAGACATATGTCATCCGTCAGGTGATTCGCAGCGCAGACCAAGTCATTGTCCTTGCTGACCACTCCAAGTTCGGCAAGACGATGTTCCATCGTGTTGCAGGCTTAGAAGATATAGACTTTATCGTCACAGATCGTGAGCCAGATGCGGAGTGGCAGCGTTATGTAAATGAAATAGGCGTTGAGATCATCATTGCTGACAGAGAGGTGCACCATGATTAACAGACTAATTTGGATGGGTTGTCTATCCTACATTGTAACTGGGGTAACACTTGTCATTATGGGTGCAGTGCTCCCTGAACTGCTTCAGAACTATGACTTGAATTATACGGACGGTGGAATACTTGTCTTCGTCCAATTCGTCGGCATGTTGCTCGGCGTTCTCAGTATGCCTGCTATTTCTCGAAGATTCAGTCGGAAACGAGGAGTTATGATCGGATTGCTGATGATTAGCGCCGAGCTGCTGCTGTTTTTCCTCCCGCCATGGCCAGTCGTTATTTTGATAGCCGGATTTGCGGGGGCAGGAGCGGGGCTTGTGGAGTCAGGGATCGGTACCATTATTCTTGTCGCTGTCAAAGAGAAGCAAGCCATCGCGATGAGCAAGCTGGAGGTTACTTTTGGCCTCGGCGCCTTGATGATACCATTCGTGGCAAGCTTCTTAATCGCACGTGGGATATGGACATACTCTTTCCTGCTGCTCGGCATAAGCGCACTTCTCACGGCAATCGCCTGGCAGCGGATGTCATTCGGTCATGTCGATACGATGTTGACGCGCACAGTAACTAAGGGATCCGAAACCAAGCGCGAATCTTATTCGGGGAAGTCCATTCCTTTCCTTGTACTATGTGCCTTCTTCTTCATGCTCTATGGAGGAAGCGAAGTGTCTGTTGTGCACTTCTTCCCATCCCTGTTTATCGAGAGATGGGGCGTCGCAACCTCTGATGCAACATTGACGGTTACGGTATATTGGACGGCGATGGTTATCGGCCGTGCGCTATGCGGTGTACTTGCCGAGAAGATAACGTACTATCGATTTTTATGGCTGACGACATCACTCAGTGTCCTTGCATTGCTCATTCTGCCTTTCATCTCACAGGCATGGGGAGGGTACGTCATTAGTTTTCTCCTCGGGCTTGGAATGGCAGGCATGTTCGCGATCATGCTGATTTATGCAAACAGTGCGCTTCCCGGCATGACTGAGCGGACAACGAGTATTTTGCTGGCGGCAAATGGACTAGGTGGTTCGCTTCTTCCAATTGCAGTCGGTAGAATGATGGACATATGGCCGGTTCAAAGCGTCATGTGGCTTTTCTTCGGGGTGATGATAACGATGCTGCTGCTTGTATTTGGTTCAAAGCGCCTGAACATGTTCCTGTCAACGAGCAAACAAACGAGCCAAATCCATGCTCCTGAAGCGATTAGCAAAAACCATTCATAGCGTTATTACTAGAGCACATGCAAAGCTAAGATAATAAAATTTATCGAATGAAAAGCAATTCCTGCCTCGCAAGATGGAAGCGGAATTGCTTTTTTGTTATGCAATCATAGAATGAGGATTCCAGCCATATATTTTGACCATCGGTACATTAAGTGGATTCACTATCCCACAATAACTCCTTTGGAAATGAGGCAAGCAAGAATGCGCGAAAATACCCATGTGCACCAGCTAGCAGCACGTGTAAGCGGGGGAGGACATTGAATGCCAAAAAAGCTTCACTATACCATTGCAATTGTCGGGGCAGGCAGCGCCGGATTGTCGGTCGCGGCCCGCTTGCTACGCGAATCGAAAGCGCTTCACGGCTCAGTCGTGCTACTTGATCCGCAAACCAAACATTATTATCAGCCCTTGTGGACGCTTGTCGGCGGAGGCGTCGTCAGCAAGGAGACGACCGAACGCAGCCAGCAATCGCTGATCCCGAAGGGAGCCGACTGGATTCAGGAGGCGGTTGAGGAATTCAATCCGGAGGTCAACCGATTCGTTACCAAGGAGGGCACCATCATCCAGTATGAGATCCTCGTCGTAGCGGCGGGAATTCAGGTGGACTGGGAGCGGATCAAGGGACTGAAGGAGTGTATCGGACGGGATGGGGTGTGCAGCAACTATGATTATCGATACGTCGATAGCACGTGGAAGTCCATTCGCCAGTTCCGTGGCGGCAATGCGATCTTCACGCAGCCGAACTCGCCAATCAAATGCGGGGGAGCGCCTCAGAAAATTATGTATTTGGCCGACGATGCATTCCGTCAAGCAGGGATTAGAAATAAGACGAACATTATCTTCGCTTCGGGAAATGCGTCTATCTTTGCCGTTCCGAAATATGCTGCGGCACTTAATCGGGTGATCGAACGAAAAGACATTGCGACCAAATATCAGCTTGATCTGATCTCGATTGATTCGGTGAGGAAGGAAGCCGTGTTCGAGCACGTGGTTACGAAGGATCGGGAGACACTCCGATACGACATGATTCATGTCGTGCCGCCCATGTCGTCTCCCGACTTCATTCGAAATAGCCCGCTTGCAGGAGCCGCAGGATGGGCCGAAGTCGACAAACATACGCTGCAGCATGTCCGGTTCAAGAACGTGTTCGCGCTCGGAGATTGCAGCAATCTCCCGACTTCCAAGACGGGAGCAGCCATCCGCAAGCAGGCTCCCGTCGCCGTACAAAATATCATCAGCTTGCTGGCTGGACAACCGCTTGCCGCACGTTATGACGGCTATACATCATGTCCGCTCGTTACCGGCTATAATCGGCTTATTCTGGCGGAGTTCGATTATGATCTGTCCCCGCAGGAAACATTCCCATTTGATCAGTCGAAGGAACGGTACAGCATGTATATGCTGAAAAAAAATCTGCTGCCTAAAATGTACTGGCACGGCATGCTGAAGGGTCGAATGTAAGGGAAGTCTACGAAAATTTCAGGGTGTGAAGTTAATCAAGTACCCGTGGTTGTTTTATTTAGAAAGGGGAGAGTATTGCCTAATGCTGCTGCGTTATTTTTATGATGACAAGTTAGCTCATGCTTCCTACCTGGTCGGCTGCCAAGCTACGGGGGAAGCGATCGTGATCGATCCGGCTCGCGATGTAACGCCATATATCACAACGGCTAAATCCGAAGGCTTGAACATTATCGCTGCTGCCGAAACCCATATCCACGCTGATTTCGTGTCCGGAATGCGCGAATTCGGAGTGGAGCAAGAAGCAACACTTTACTTATCGGGCGAAGGCGGCCCGGATTGGATATATTCGTATGTGAGCGATGAGAGCGGGAACGAGGTCAATCATCGCCTTGTGCAGGATGGAGACCGATTCTACATCGGCAATCTCGAATTCGAAGTGCTTCATACCCCTGGCCATACGCCTGAGAGTATTTCGTTCCTGCTAACGGATCGGGGCGGAGGGGCCGATTCTCCGATCGGCATTTTTACGGGCGACTTCGTGTTCGTCGGTGATGTGGGACGCCCTGATCTGCTGGAGAAGGCAGTAGGGCTGGCAGGCACGGCAGAGGAGGGAGCAAGGCAAATGTTCCGCTCCTTACAGCGCTTCAAGGAGCTTCCCGAATACGTGCAGGTGTGGCCTGCCCATGGTGCGGGAAGCGCATGCGGCAAGGCGCTGGGCGCAGTTCCTTCATCGACGGTAGGCTATGAGAAGCGCTTCAATTGGGCCCTGTCCTTCACGAACGAAAATGAGTTCGTTAACTCGTTACTGGCTGGGCAACCCGAACCGCCAACTTATTTTCCGAGAATGAAGCACATGAACCGGATAGGCCCTGCATTACTCGGCCAGCTTGGTGCTCCAGAGCAGATCGAAGGGAGTGTGGAAGAAGTCGCGAGTTTCGTTCAAGCAGGAGCAATCGTCGTGGATACTCGCCCATGTGCTGCATTTGGAGCCGCGCATGTAAAGGGGACGATTAATGTGCCATACAACCGTTCCTTTACTTCATGGGCCGGATGGCTCCTGAATGACGAGCATCCGCTGTATGTGATGGGGGAAGAGGAACAATTGCCTCACATTGCCCGAGATTTGCGATCCATTGGCATCGATCGAATTGAAGGTCTGATCGAAGCAACGAAGATGTGGGTGGATAGCGCCCTCCGTTCATCTTCCAAAGAATTGCTGGAATCTTATCTTGACGTTACTCCTGCGAGTATCGCAGACCAGGTAGTTGGCGGCGAGATCGCAGTTGTGGATGTGCGCTCAAGTGCAGAATGGGAGGAAGGCCACATTCAACATGCCAAACATATACTGCTTGGCAAGCTTCCGGAACGCGTTCGGGAGGTTCCGACTGAAATGCCCGTGCTCGTCCAATGCCGAACCGGAATGCGTTCCGCCATTGCAGTCAGCATTCTTCAGGCGCATGGCGTTACGAATGTCTTCAACCTGCAGGGAGGCATCGTCAGGTGGCAAGAGGAGGGGTTGCCTATTGTAACGCGATAGATGGCTAGATCTTGGCCCATACATTTCAAGGAATACCATAAAATAATGAGTAAAAAGCGGGCAAAGCATGCTCGCTTTTTTTATTGGCTGTACAGGGAGTAACCCATTGACTATATACTATAGGGGGGTATACTATATAAGTAACAAAACACGAACATACGCCCTAAGTATATAGAGGAGGGATCGGATGACGCATCTCGCGAAGTTTGCAGTAACTCCGGGTTTTGAAGAAGGAGGAAGTCTTTTTACGCCTAAACAGTTGTCACTGCTTGGTTCTATCGTAGGCAATCAGGCAAAGATCGAGCTGACTACCTTCAAGCAGCTGTATGTCGAAATGGAAGAAGAGCGGATGGATGAGGTACAGCAGCGGTTGAAGGAAGTAGGGTTAGAGATCTATCCAGCAGGCTTCTACACCAAGAGCTTGATTACCTGTAATTTCTGCAGAGGAGCAGAAGACACGAATATGGAGCTTGCCAAGCAGCTGAATGAAGCGATAGCTGGAATCGAGGTTCCGTACCCGCTCCGGGTAGGCTACTCTGGATGTGCACTCGGAACAGGTGAACCGTTGCTGAAGGATATTGGGATTGTGAAAATGAAGGATGTATTCGATATATACATTGGCGGAGAGCCGAAAACAATCAAGCCAACCCTCGGCCAATTGGCGATTTCCGGAGTAACAGCGGAGCAGTTAATCCCTTGCGTCACCCGAATGATCGATTTCTTTCAAGCGAATGGCAAGAAGAAGGAGAAATACGCTACGTTTATTCAACGCATGTCGTTCGAAAAGATTATCGAAGAAGCTGTGCGTACCGAAAGTAAAACTGAATCAAGTTAACCTTGCACGCTAGGGAAGATCTGCATGTATATGATATCGTTTATCGTTCTGATAACCTCTTATTTATAGTTGAATGATGCTTCATACACTTGTGTATAAAAAAGAGCGGTCGGATCAAGAATCTTCTTGAATCGTACCGCTCTTGTATATGGATTATGAGAATTCGTTCAACGCTTCAGGCGTCCAGTCCGTAACCCCGTTATCCTCTAAAACACCCAAAATAACGTCTGTAATATCTGGATCGGCCATCAGCTTGTCTTGAACGCGGAAAATAATATCATCAGCGTCGGCTAAGGTTAAGCCCTTGCGCAGTTCGATCATCGCATCGACGTGATAATAGCGCCCTTCCTGCGTAATTCGCAAATCATTAATATCCGTAACGTCCGAGTCAGCAAGAATAAGGAAAGCTACCTTCTCCGCAACATCGCGAGGAGCTGCGACCCCGATAAGTCCAACCATATTGTCATACCCGACTCGAAAAGCAACGCCAATCATTAATATCCCGATTAGAAGCGTCGCAATTCCATCCAAAGCCTTAAATGCTGTCAAGGAAGTGACGACAACTGCGCTCATGGCCAATAAGGCACCCGTAACAGCAACCAGGTCTTCATAGAATACCAAGCGAGTAGGTGGTGCAGAACGACTAACATGCTTAAATGAAGCGGGGATGAATGCAATACCTTTTGTTTCAACTCTTGCTTCCTTCGTAATTTCCTTCATCGCTTTGAGCAAAATAGCTCCATCAACAACTAAATTGAATACTAATGCCGCGATATTTATCCAGAACGCCCCACTGCTCGCTTGTACGGGGTGCTGAAGTAAATGCAGGCCCTCACGTATCGTCTCGTAGGCCATAATCGTTACAACGATAACAGCCACCATACAAAAGAGGTTGATGACTCGACCGAATCCAGTAGGGAATTGGCGAGTGGGCTTCTTCTCCGCAAGTATACTGCCGACGAATACAAAGCCTTGATTCACGCTGTCCGCCAGAGAATGCATGGAAGATGCGAACATCGCCCCACTGCCGCTCATTGCAGCACCTGCGCCTTTTGCAGCTGCAATAATGGCATTTCCTATCATTGCAATTGCAGAGGACTTATTTCCTTTCTTAATTAACTGTAATACCGTTTCTCGTTCCGATTCGGGATCCATTGCTTCCTCCTAAATGATGAATAAGATAACTGAAATTGTTGCCTAAGCTTACTAATTTTATTACAAGAAGCTAAATGCAATCAATTATTAATACGATTAAATCAAAAATAGTTTCAAGATTTCATTTTTGCTTCTATCATTGATATAATTACCAAGATAGGAGATTGATAGAATTACAGCAACAGAGCGTGTCCGCTGTAAGCTGTTTGTTCGTATTACCAATTTACATAGATTGAGCCTTTGGGGAGGAAACGCTACATGAACCAAGAAGCAAGCACCGCCGGATGGGATGCGATTGATCAAGCAGTCACAGCAATTTATGGCGAGCAGGAGCCTAAGCATTACGGCACGATCATTTCATATGCTTTGGGTGGACATGACCCCTTGGATGGATTAAGTGCATACAAGGCGGATTTTCCATACCCGCATTGGCATTTTGTAACCTATGGTTTTTCAGAACTTTATGATAAAGAATTAGACGATGAAGAATGTAGCGGATACGGGTTTGAACTTACATTCAGACTGGTTAGGCAGGCTGAGGATGAGGAACCTCCCGCGTGGGCGCTTAACCTGCTGCAAAATATGGGGAGATACGTATTCAACTCCGGCAATGTATTTCGATCGGGAGATTATCTGGATGCGAACGGGCCGATATGCTTGGATGCAGATACCCAATTAACAGCGCTCGCCTTCGCTGAAGATCCCGATTTGCGTGCAATCGATACACCGAATGGCAAGGTAGAGTTCATTCAGATGGTAGGGATTACGAATGATGAGCTTGAAGCGATGCAAACTTGGAATACATTAGGCCTTTTGAATGCATCCGAAACGCACCTGCCTTATTACATTACCGATCTGGAGCGGGAGTCGCTTCTTCGCATGCCAGAAGTGGCCGAAGCTGCAGAGCGAGGAATGCAGAATGACGGTTCGAACACCGGTATCTTATTCGTTCAGCAATTAGGATGGGAATCTGGCAAAAATGGATGGTTAGGCAAAAAGCCGGTTAAACTCCTCATCGGTGCAAAGCAGGCGGCCTTAATAGGGAAGCTGCTGCAGGGGCGGATCTTGAAGCGCAAAGAACTTACACTGGTTGGCCCAGAGGTTACAATCGTAATAAAATCGGGCGATCGTACTTCTCACGAAACGACGGAAAATGCGATTCAGTTGTTCGTAGATGATCGTACGGTTGCTGAACTAAGCACGAGGCTGGAGCCGAAGGCGGGCATGATCGAACTTGCGTCTACACAGAGCATCGTCTTTCAGATTGAGATAACAGAAATTAAGGATCAAGAAGGCAACGTCGTCGAGGTTATTGGATAAGGCTGACACGAGAGACATGAATGGGTATGAGGAGGAGTTGTCATGAGCTGGCTAAGAGAAGAAATTGCGATGAAGTGGCGCACAGAAGGAAAGCGGTATGCCTCGGAAATTAATGAATATGTGCGCGTCGGGATGGAAAGCAACTGGGAACAGGCACAACAAGAGCCAGGGGATGATCAGCGTTCGGGCATGGCCGCAGACATCGTTGACATGATACGGGCTGCCAATCAAGCAGGTGATACCGAACGGCTGCGACAGGAGATTCCGCCAGCATCCTGGCCAATTACACCCGATTATGAGGAGAAGCAGCAAGCGATTAAACCAATTGTCTGTCTGAATGATGGTACTGTTCTTGTTCGTACTTATGGCGGCAGCATCTATCTCATTCAACAGGATCGAATTACTGAGCTTCCTGACTTCTATCATATTGGATGCTCCTCGGACGGAAACTATTTCGCGCTTAGTAATGAACAAGGAATACGTATAATACGAGGAATCGTTACAAGCTTGGGGGAGGGCGAAGAGATTTCCGCTTGGTCCTGGCAAGTTATACAGCAACGTATTAAGGCAATCTTGAATGATTGTGAATCACTTGCCGATTCAGAACATCCGGCTAGCCATATTGAGGAGGCTATTCCATTCGACAATGGCTCACGTCTTCTTCTCGTAACCGATTGCGGCATCTATTTGCTTAGCCAAGACCAAGTCGAGCTGCTTCATCCTGAACTGACGGAGATGCAGCAATATGATTACGAGGATACTCACATCGATATGGTGCACGGCGCTGTGTCTCCAGATGGACGCTGGCTTGCGTATGGCAGCCAGTGCAGTGAACATCTATTGCGAGATGCGGCGAGTGGGAAGGTGTATACGATCGAGCCGCAATCCAGTTATCCGCATTATGCGCTGTTCGCCAAGGACAGTAGCGAAGTGTGGTATAATGCATGCCATTTCTATAATGGGGCAACGATTCAAGTCCCGCTTGCAGACTTGGGGCAGCTTGATGCTGGGACAGAACACGAGTGGCCGATCATGAATGATGAGATGCGTGTATACGCCGCTGCTGCATTGATAGATGGTCATATATTGGGTGATGCCTATGGATATTTGCGCAAAATAGACAGTGAAGGTAATGAGATATGGCGATATTTTGTCGGCAGCACCTTATCCGGTATTGTCGCATCACCAGATGAATCACGATTAGCGGTAGGCACATATGGAGGAATGCTGCATCTCATTGATTTACAGAGCGGTGTCAAGAGTGAGTACAGCATCGGTACTGCGAATATCATAGAGATTGACCGCTGGATTCTATGGCGAGATGAGGAACCGCTGCGTTGGTAGTTGAAGTAAGGTAGAAGTACGGAAGAAGTATGGCATAAAACGCTCTACTGATCGAACCTGCTAACCAGATAAGAATATAATATTGATGATCTGCGCAGAGTGAGTTTCTGAGTTTGTAAGTTGTCAGCATCACACTATAAAATCATGATGTAAAATCTCTTATTGAAGAAAGATTTATTGAAGAAGGACTGGTCTACAACGATGTGTAAACGATGCGCTTGGGTAAAAGAAAATGAGCCTTTATATGTGGACTACCATGACAAAGAGTGGGGAGTTCCCGTATATGATGATCGAAAGTTATTTGAAATGCTGTGCTTGGAAGGTGCGCAGGCGGGGCTCAGTTGGTGGACAATCTTGCAGAAGAGAGAACATTACCGTGAAGCCTTCGATCAATTCGAGGCAGAGAAAATCGTGAAGTACACGGAAGAGAAGCTGGAATCCTTGCTCGATGATGCAGGGATCGTTCGCAACAAATTGAAAATTCACAGTGTCGTTAAAAACGCACACGCTTTTTTGCGGCTCCAGAAAGTGCACGGCTCCTTCTCCACGTACATATGGAGCTTCGTCGATAACCAACCCATTGTAAACCATTGGGTGACCATCAAGGAAGTTCCCGTTACAACCGATATTAGTGATCGAATGAGCAAGCAACTTAAGAAAGACGGGTTCTCATTCGTAGGCAGCACGATTTGCTATTCCTTCATGCAGGCGGTTGGCATGGTGAATGATCATACGCTGGACTGCCTCTG
This sequence comes from Paenibacillus sp. cl6col, assembly GCF_900102125.1. Classification (NCBI taxonomy): domain Bacteria; kingdom Bacillati; phylum Bacillota; class Bacilli; order Caryophanales; family Paenibacillaceae; genus Paenibacillus; species Paenibacillus sp. cl6col. The sequence continues at coordinate 279,508 of NZ_FNAZ01000006.1, read as the reverse complement.
CCATACGTCACATCAAACAATTCGATCTTAGTTTTTGGATAGATGTCTATTTATGTATGAATAGAGGTTTCGATTATGAAAAGAGATTTGAAAGGAGGTGAGAAATCGATGAGTTCCATTCACATGCTGGCCGGCATACCGGGTAGCGGGAAGAGCCATTACGCGAAGGAGTTGTGCAAGCAGCACAGGGCTGTTCATGTAGCAACCGACTCCATACGTCAGAAACTGTTCGGAGATGAGGCGAAGCAAAAGAATACGTATATCGTATTTGATGAAGCGTTCTCTCAGATTGAGCAAGCATTGGCTTCTGGGCGCAATGTAGTATTTGACGCAACCAATGTCAGCCGAGAACGAAGATTGAAGTTCTTGAAGCGGTTCAGGGAGGTTCCGGTGGAATGTCATGTGTGCAGCACGCCCTATGATATCGCCATGCAGCGGGCTCAATCTAGGAAGCGTAGGATCGACGAGAGTGTAATGTCCAAGTTTGCTAAGCACTTTGAGTTTCCGGTCCTTGCTGAAGGCTTTCAACAACTTCATATCGTGCATGCTCCAGCTGATGCTATGCTTTCGCGCCCGGAGCTGGAAGAGCTGCTTGCGGATAATCCGGATCACGACGAATTGTTCAACTATTTGTCCAGCTCTCCGCATTTTCGGGTAATGGTAGGATATGATCAACAGAATCCGCATCATTCGAGAACGTTGTCCGAGCATACCTATGCGGTGCTGGAATATGTACGTGCATTCTACGAAGGGGATAACATGCTGGCAATGCAGTTCGCTGCACTGTTTCATGATGCAGGCAAGCCATTCTGCAAGGTGTGGAAGCAAAGCCGGGGATATTACTCCTATTATGGTCATGAACATGTATCCGCAGCGATCGCCTGCCATGTTCTGAAGCAAATGGGGTACGACGAGGAATTTGTCCTGCAGGTTGTCAATCTAGTTAGCTTCCATATGGAGATCCTGCACGGCGGGGATGCTGGAGCATCTCATATTTATCATTTGTTAGGCGATGAGATGTTGGCCCAATTGTATTTTTTTGCGGAAGCCGACACTTTCGCGAAATAAGGAGGTGAAACGACATGAAAATCAAATATCCGAAAACGATGCACCTTCCCTGGTCCAGAAGCTATACGAATGATGATAAAATCTTGCGGAATACGGATCATTTCATCGGCCGCGAGGTTGTTGTTACAGAAAAAATGGACGGGGAGAATACAACGATGTATAACAATGGCATCCACGCTCGTTCCCTGGACAGCAAGGATCACCCTTCTCGGCACATCGTCAAAATGCAGCATGGCGGCATTCAATACATGATCCCTGAAGGCTATCGATTATGCGGTGAAAATGTATATGCGAAGCATTCGCTATCTTATACGGACTTGCCGAGTTATTTCATGCTGTTCTCGGTATGGAATGAGCAGAACATATGCCTATCTTGGGACGATACCCTCGAATGGGCTGAACAGCTTCAGCTTACTGTTGTTCCAGTGCTGTATCGGGGAATATGGGATGAGGAAGCCGTCAAGAAGTGCTATACGATGCAATCCCGCTGCGGTGGGGAACAGGAGGGCTATGTTGTTCGTCTCGCGTCTGCATTTCATTATGATGCATTCAAGGAAAGTGCAGCTAAGTTTGTCCGCCGCAATCATGTTCAAACCGATGAACATTGGTTAAGTAAGCCGATCGAACCAAATGGTCTTGTGAGACGATAATCGGATTTTCGCTTATTTACAAAACTAGATTACAAGAAAGGAATGGGAATCATGTAATTCATATTGGAAGTACCCATCTATCAGAGGATTTATCCGACAACAAAACTAAAAAACCAGCTTCCTCCATAAGTGGCAAGCAAGCTGGTCTGCTATCGAATACCGTATTTATTTTACCCCTGCTTTTTCTTGTTCCAAGGCATAGGTCGTGCTTCTTTCTAAGAACTCCAATACCTCATCTGATATCGGAAATAACCCCGTCTCACTGGCAGGACGTTTTCTTACTTCCCAGAACTTCTCGATTAGCTCCTCATCACCCTTAAATGTGATCATCGACAGCTCATTCAGCTCAATTGCAATTTTGCAGCCTTCAACCGATTCTGGCGGGATAGACTGCTGGATACACCATTCAATCCGCCGCAGTAAGGACACATACTGTTGAGTGATTGGGTCGCTATTGCCTAGATTCGGAAGAGTCTGGCGCAAAAACTCGCTTTCTTCTTCTCCGAAGTAATCCATCCACTGCTTCGGATTCTCCGGTGCGTTCTGCACAAGACTCGATACCTTCTCCCAAGAGAGATTTCCCTCTATATCAATCATATGTATAAGTGTAGCTGTATTGGAAATACTCGTCTGCAGCGATGTTAACTGCTCCTGAAGCTGATTATAATGGGCAGTTAGGATGTGACGGTAAGACAGCTTGTCTATCAATTTCTGAATATCCTCCAGTGGGAGCGACAATGACTTCATGAGCGTGATCTTCTCAAGTGTAAATAAATCTGCTTCCGAATAATAGCGTCGACCGTTGTCTTCCTTATGACTCGGCGTAAGCAGGCCAATCTGATCATAATAACGCAATGTTCGTACGGATACATTTCTCATCTTCGATACTTGTCCTGTTGTCCAGCGATTCATGTCAGTCCTCCTGAAAAAAGTGCTTGCAGGTTACGTAAGGTCACCTAATATAGTTGGATTATAACACAGGGGATTGAGGGATGAAGATTGAAGACAACCGAAATGTGGAAGAAAAGTGATCCTTGGACTTGGCGCCAAATGCTGGCCTTGCTGGCACTGGAATTCGTATTTGTGATTTGTGTGATTAAATATCCACTGCAGCAATTGTACGCTGATTGGATGCAGAACACACTATATGCAGGCACGATGACGGGACTTACTATAGCCATAACGCTAATGCTGGGCATATATTTCGTTGCCTTACGGCCACAGAAATTGAGCTGGGCAGAAGTTGGAGTAAAGTCATTTTCGGCTAAAGATTGGTGGAGAATCATACTCTGGATACTTGCACTTATTATACTCAGTTTGGCAACCGTTTATCTTACCAGCTTTCTAGGGACTACGGTGGAGAATAGTAAAACAGAGAGCCTAAAACAGCATGTTACGTTATTTACCTTGCTGCTTGGTGTCATATCGGCAGGGATCATTTCGCCAGTATATGAAGAAATCTTCTATCGCGGCTTCATCTATCGCTGGCTGCGGACACGTGTTGGAATGGGAGGAGCAATCCTTCTAAGCGCGCTGATCTTTACTGCAGCGCACTACCCGACGACAAATGCGATGCCCGTTAATTTTGTTGGCGGAGTCATATTCGCATGGGCGTATGAGCGTACGGGTTCAGTATGGCCTGGAATCCTTGTCCATGGCATAACGAATACGATTGGTGTTCTATTAACGGTGGCAGGCTGATGCTGATTTATTGTTATCATCATTTTTCAACGACAAAGGCAACTGTGTCTAATCACGCGGTTGTCTTTTTATATGGAAGGAAATGTATTGATCATCTAACTCTGTCGTACTATTCTATACTTACTTATGAAAATGAGCGAGTTTCAACACCATGTATCATTCAACCGGGAATTAGGGGAGAATCTCACCTTATAAAAAATAAAAAGAGGAGATGGAGCAATATGCCGCATATTACTTGCAATAATATGGACATGTTTGTCGAGCAGCTAGGCGTTGGATTTCCCGTTATTTTTCTGCATAGCGGATTTTCAAGAGGGATTCTCGCATTTGCCAGCCAGATTCTTGATTTTCAAAATAAATATGCTTGTTATTTCCCCGACTTCCGTGGGCATGGCAGAACAAGAAGTGGCAGCTTGGAATGGAGTACGCCGCAGCATGCTGATGACATCATTGCACTCATGAATCGATTAGGGATTCAACAGGCGCATCTAATCGGCTACGGCATGGGAGGAGGGGTCGGCTTGTATTGTGCGATTCACCATCCTGATCGTGTAACTTCGTTAGCTTCAATTGGTCAGAGCGGGTATGTTGCTTCGTATGGATCTGAGGAATTTGAACCGGAGTGGCTGCTTGAGAATGATGGCCATGCATTTATCCGGTTAATGGAAGATAGACATAGAGAAGCACATAAGGGTAACTGGCAGGAATTTTTGCGCCAAAAGCTTAAAGATTGGCGAACGTATCCACAGCTAAGTGAAGAACAATTCAGAGGCATAAGTTGTCCTACCTTGTTCATTGCTGGTCAGCATGATCCTTATGCACCAGAAGAAGATGTATTGAAAGTGACTTCTCTTATTCCCAATTCACGATACCTCATTATAGAGGGAGCAAGTCATCGCCCCCATATGATTCGTGAACAACCTATCTTGGTTAACGATACTATTTTGGCGTTCTTGGAAGAGGTAGAACGTGAGAATGAACAAGCAAGTGCAGTATGCCACACATAGCCATGTACGCTGAGAAAGTGGGCATATGTGAGCCTGTTATCTTTCCATACAGGTGATTATTCTGACGAACCTCGTCCATCTTTTGGGCGGGGTTTTTCTATACTTCCTAACAGTGACTACCGACTCTAAGAAGGGGGAATGGAGTTAATCGTGCTTTACCTGTTAACAGAATGATTGAGAACATGGGAGGATCTGAATTTGACATCAACTATTTTAGAGGTATATAATTCAGTGGTAAAATAATAGGTAACCTAATTATTTGATTATCTAATAGTTAGCTAACCTAATATAGAGATGAAACGTGTTCTAGAATCTATGAGGTGATGCGGAAATGTTCGATCCAGATACAACGGCGTATAAGCTCGTCCAATCGTTCATGCGATTCAATCGGGCCGAGTGGAATCAACGGATGTCAGCAGGCAAGAAGCGCAGTGAGATGATGATGCTGTTCTGCATCAAGCGCCATGCGCAAGAGGGAGAGCCGGCTATGCGGGTATCCGACATCAGCAACCATCTGCGGCTCACTTCTCCGACGGTTACTCAGACCTTGAATGTGTTGGAGAAGAAGGGACTTGTGGAGAGGTTTATGGATAAGGAAGACAGGCGTGCCGTTCGAGTACAACTGACCGAAGAGGGATTGAAGACAACAGAAGAAGGTCAGAAACAATTCGAGGAACAGATTAACGGGCTGATTCAGCATCTAGGTGAGGAGGATAGCCTTCATCTCGCGGATTTGTTAAAGAAAGTATACGAATACTATGACATCCGCAGCCAACAACGAGAAAAAGAAAAGACACATGATGATGGAGATGGAGTTGAGGAAGCATGATGAAGTTGTTTCGGTATTTGAAACCATACCGAATGCCGATAGGCGTCATATTAGCGCTTGTCTTTGTACAATCGCTGTCGGAGCTGTATTTGCCGACGCTTATGTCTGATATTGTAAACTTCGGGATTTCAAAAGGAGATGTCCCGTACATTTGGAAAATTGGCGGTCTCATGCTAGCGGTAGCAATTGGAGGAACAATCTGTGCGATTGTGAGCAGTTATTTGTCAGCCAAGGTTGCAATGGGGTATGGAAAATTAATGCGCGGCAAGGTATTTAACCACGTTCAGCATTTTTCCCTGCAGGAGTTCGACAACATTGGTACTGCTTCGCTTATTACGCGTACGACCAATGACATTACACAAGTACAACAGGTGCTTGTGATGATTCTTCGCATGATGATCAGCGCTCCGATGATGTGTATCGGCGGGATTATTATGGCCGTTAATAAAGATGCCAAGCTAACGTTAGTGCTAGCCGTTGTTATCCCAATCTTGGCACTTGCAATCTTTCTCGTAGCTAGTAAAGGGATTCCCCTGTTCAAGGCACAGCAGAAAAAGCTCGATAGGCTGAATCAAGTGCTTCGTGAAAGCTTAATTGGTATTCGGGTAATTCGTTCCTTCAATCGCACCGAGCATGAGAAGGATCGTTTCAACGAAGCCAATAAAGACCTAACACAGACAGCGGTAAAGGTAAACCGCATTATGGCATCGCTAATGCCAGTCATTATGCTTGCCTTTAACTTCTCGACTCTTGCGATTATTTGGTTCGGAACGGATCGAATTAATGCAGGCAGCATGCAGGTTGGTGATCTGATGGCATTTATCCAATATGCGGCTCAGATTATGTTCTCTCTTGTTATGGTATCGATCATTTTCGTTATGATACCGCGCGCCTCCGCATCTGCCACACGAATTAACGAGGTGCTTGACATGGAACCAGTCATTCGTGATCAGGATCATGTAAAGAAAGCGGAAGGACTTCGCGGATACATTGAGTTCAATCGCGTGACGTTCAGCTATCCGGGTGCAGAGAATCCAGCATTGTCCAATATCTCATTTAGCGCCCGCCCTGGAGAGACGACTGCCATTATTGGCGGTACAGGTTCCGGTAAATCTACGATGCTGAATCTCATTCCGCGATTCTATGACATTGACAGTGGGCGCATCCTGATTGATGGTGTAGATGCCAGAGAGTTATCTCAGGAGGGCTTGCGGGAGAAGATTGGGTACGTGCCGCAGAAAGCCGTACTATTCTCAGGCACAATTGCAGATAATATTCGCTATGGCAAGCAGGATGCGACCGATGAGGAATTGCAGCATGCAGCAATAGTTGCACAAGCTGCTGATTTCATTGCAGCTATGCCGGAAGGATACGATTCAGCTATTTCCCAAGGGGGAACGAACGTATCAGGCGGACAGAAGCAGCGCTTATCCATTGCGCGGGCACTAGTGCGCAAGCCTGAGATTTATCTCTTTGATGACAGCTTCTCCGCTCTAGACTTCAAAACAGATGCCAAGCTGCGGACAGCATTAAGAGGAGAAACAACTAACGCAACTGTAATTATCGTCGCACAACGTGTAAGTACGGTGAAGGACGCTGATCAGATTATTGTGCTGGAGGAAGGACGAATCGCAGATATTGGCACGCATCAAGAACTGCTGAAATCTAGTGAAGTGTATCGTGAGATTGTATCCTCGCAGCTGTCGGAGGAGGAGATCGCATGAGTGAAAAAAATAAAGCAGCGAATTCCGGCCGTAAGCATGGTGGCGGTGGACCGATGGGGCCGGGGATGATGATGCCGGGTGAGAAGGCCAAGGACTTCAAGGGTACCTTGCGCAGGCTTCTCGGTTATTTGAAACCGAGCCGAACCAAGCTCTTCATCATCTTTTTGATGGCTATACTCAGTACCATATTTTCAATCGTCAGTCCTAAAATTATGGGTAAAGCAACAACCAAGCTGTTTGAATTCACAATGGCGAAGTTCAACGGACTCCCAGCTGCCATGGACTTTGACTTTATAACTAATATCCTACTGCTGCTTGTTGGCTTATACCTGTTCAGTGCGTTTTTCAGTTATATACAGCAATATTTGATGGCAGGTGTAGCGCAGAAAATTGTGTATGACATGCGCCAGCAGGTCAATGATAAGCTGAATCGTCTGCCACTCAAGTACTTTGACGGACGCACGCATGGCGAGATTCTAAGCAGAGTTACGAACGATGTAGATAACATAAGTACAACATTACAACAAAGCTTAACGCAGTTAATTACATCGATCATTACGATTATTGGCGTCATCGTGATGATGCTGACCATCAGCCCGCTGTTAACCCTCATCTGTATGCTGACATTGCCGCTTAGTGCGATCGTCATTAAGATGGTGGCATCTCGGTCACAAAAACACTTTATGGGACAGCAAAAATCACTTGGTCAGCTAAACGGTCATGTAGAAGAAATGTATACGGGGCATAATATTGTCAAAGCGTTCGGTCATGAAGAAAAATCACTCGAAGAATTTAACGAGGTTAATGAACGCTTGTACGAATCGGGTTGGAAGGCACAATTTATTTCCGGCATGATTATGCCGCTAATGAACTTCATCGGCAATATCGGATATGTTCTTATCTGCGTGGTAGGCGGATTGCTCGTAACGAAGAAATCGATCGAGATCGGTGATATTCAAGCATTCATTCAATACGCTCGTCAATTCACGCAGCCAATTGCACAGACAGCCAACATTGCGAACGTCATTCAATCAACGATTGCATCGGCAGAGCGGGTGTTCGAGGTGCTTGATGAGGTAGAAGAGGTTCCAGAAGCAGCGAAGCCAATTGAAATCGCACATCCAGTCGGTCAAGTGGAATTCGAGCACGTACAATTCGGATATAAAGAAGACGAGTTGCTCATTACAGATATGAACATCCACGTAAAACCAGGACAAATGATCGCGATTGTAGGCCCTACTGGAGCAGGGAAGACGACGCTTATTAACCTGCTGATGCGCTTCTATGAAATTAATGGCGGCGCCATTAAGATCGATGGCGTGGATATAACCGACATGGAACGCAGCAGTCTGCGGTCGATGTTCGGTATGGTGCTTCAGGATACATGGCTCTTCAATGGTACCATTCGTGAAAATATCGCATATGGCCGGGAAGGAGCTTCGGAAGAGGAGATTGTTCGCGCAGCGAAGGCGGCTCACGCCGATCATTTTATCCGTACGCTTCCGAAGGGATATGATACGGTTCTGAATGAAGAGGCCTCCAACATTTCACAAGGCCAGAAACAGCTCCTTACGATCGCGCGCGCGATTCTTGCGAATCCATCCATTCTTATCTTGGATGAAGCAACGAGCAGTGTCGATACACGTACCGAGGTTCATATCCAGCGCGCGATGAACGAATTGATGAATGGAAGAACGAGCTTCGTCATTGCCCATCGATTATCGACGATACGCAATGCTGATCTGATCCTTGTGATGAACAAAGGTACCGTAATTGAACAAGGATCACACGATCAACTGATCGAACAAAAAGGCTTCTACGCGGATCTATATAATAGTCAATTCGAAGAATCAACGGCAGAAGCAATTTAATATTTATAGCCTAAGTATGTCGTTCCATGCTGGATCAGCATACTTGGGCTTTTTATTTGCAAATGAAACTAGCAACTGGTTTACATAATATATATTACGTTACTATGATTTAATCGCAAGATCTCTATTACAGAGTAAAATACGAGGTACAGTTATAAATAAAATTTGACAATTTCCGATTACGAGTGTAATCTATACCTCAGGATGTTAATTACATATGTAATCAATAGAAAGAAGGTTGAAAATATGCCAGATATTCCGCGAATCTCGGATGCTGAATGGGAAGTCATGAAGGTATTCTGGGGGACAAACCATAAGCTGTCAGCGAACGATGTAATCGAGAAGCTAAGTGAGAATAGCGACTGGAAGCCAGCTACGATTAAATCGTTAATTAATCGATTGCTCAACAAAAATGCACTCGGCTATGAACAGGAAGGAAAAACCTATCTATATTATCCTGTAGTCAGTGAAGAAGAGTGCGTCAGGGCAGAGAGTAATTCCTTCTTGCAGCGTCTATATGGAGGCTCCTTGAAGCCGATGTTTGTTAATTTCCTGAAGCAAGAGAAGCTATCCACAGAAGAAGTAGAGGAGCTGAAGAAAATACTCGACGAGGGGCAGCGTAGAGATGAATAACATATTAACATGGTTAACTATAATTTTTGATTGGGTTACAAAGACTTCCTTAATGGCATCAATCATTGTTGTCCTTATCTTGCTTGTGAGGGCCGCATTGAAGGATCGTCTCCCGATCAAATGGCAGTACATGCTCTGGTTCGTTCTGCTTGCCAGGATGCTGCTGCCTTGGGTACCTGAAAGCTCGTTCAGCTTATATAATCTATTTTCAATTGCAGATAAACCAATTACGCTTCCTATCTCGTCAATGGATGATGATATGAGCAGATTATCGGTGGAACATGCATCAGGAATAAACGAATCCAGCCGTATTCTGGACAATAGCATGTCTGGTGCTGAGCGGTCAGATGTCACGAATAACGTTAGTCCTGCATTCATTCATTCCGCATTGTCACTTAGCTGGTTACTTGGCGTACTGGCAATCACAGCCTATGTGCTTGTATCGAACCGCAAATTGTCGCGAAGGATGGTGAAGGAAGCCTATGTTGTATCCGATGAAGATAGCTTGCGCGTACTTCAGCAATGTCGCGAGGATTTGAAGATAAAGAGATCGCTGCCGCTGCTGATATCGAAAGGAGTGAGCAGTCCTACACTGTATGGGGTATTACAACCGAAGATATTGCTGCCTGGCAAGTATTTTGCGCAGTTTCGCAATGAAGAACTAAGACATATTTTGCTTCATGAATTTGTTCATTACATACGCAAGGATATTGTGACAAACTGGTTATTCTCCATCCTGCTTATCCTGAATTGGTTCAATCCGATTCTATGGTACGCATCCAGGAAAATGAGGGAAGACCAGGAGCTGTCTTGTGACGATCGCGTCATTTCTTGTTTGGAAGAAGATGAGGTCAAGCAATACGGATACACCATTGTCAAGCTGGTGGAAGCGAATATGACAAGCGGCTTTCGTTCTGTCAGTGCGACAAGCTTCTCAACCGACAAATCCCTCATTAAAAGGAGAATCAACATGATTGCTTTGTTCAAACGAGGTTCGTATAAATGGACCATTCTCGGGATCGCGATCATTTCCATTTTTGCCTGCATTGCCCTAACGAACGCGGCAGCGGATAAACCAGGGCCGAAGAAATCCGAAATCCTTGAGCTGTATGCAAATGAACCATTATTTAATCAGGTTAATGAAAAAATCCGCACTACGGTTAAGCAAACGGTTAGTGATGTCATGCAGCAGTTGGGCAAGCCGCTTCCGCTCCAAGAGATCGTGCCCACAGAAGACACGAAGGATTTGTTCCTTGCATTCAAAAGCTCTCCAAATGACGGACCCGGTCAGCGTTACATATGGGTAAACGCAGACACCGGCAAGCTATCGAGAGTACAACTAGGGTTGGATCTGACGCCAGAAGCAGCCGGCTCTGAATTGTTGAAGAAGGCTGCGCAAGCGCTGCAAGACAGTGGATACAAAGGGAATCCATATTTTAAAATCAGTCGTACCATTTTCAATGATCCAAACACGAATGAATATACGGTTCAAACGAAATTGATAGATAATCAGAACGATCATCGAGTTGAAGTGCGATTTTCGAATGACACAATCACTACGTCCTATGATGTAGGTCCTGACCAAATTTCGGATGATGAAAATAAAAAAGGTCAATACATGCTTGCTGTACTGCGCGGCAAAAAAGCTGATCAGCTCACCGCTGCATCCAAACTTTTCTCTGACAGCTACAATACCGTGTATTTGTCTTATGGTTCTGACGGCGGTGTCAGCTTCGATCCGAAAACCTATAAGATTCGTCAAATTTATGATTCTTCATTATCTACCTATTCGAGCAATCCTAAAACAAGCGCGAGCCAAAAGCAGAAAAAGCTTGAAATCACGGATGAGCAATTACAAACAGCTGCTTTCCCTCTTGTTGCTGAATTGCTCGGATATAATCTACATGAATATGAAATGCAGAGAAATCCAAAGGCTCCCGGCAGTGCTCAATTTGTCAAAGATGGAGAGCGTATATTTGCGATAGAGTTTAACGAGAACGGTGATATATGGATGATCAACGACTACACGAATTGAAGCAGACCTTCATATCCAAATAACGACGACCTCAGACATAGTCGTGCATAACAAGTATTATATAAATCCATGACAGGAGTCCTGAATCATCAAGATTCAGGATTCCTGTATTTTGGTCAATGGTTTGGCTGCCGGGCCCTCTAATACATCGCCTTCATAGGAGAACCTTGACCCATGGCAAGGACAATCCCAGCTTCGTTCGCCGTGATTCCATTCCAGCTCACAACCCATGTGTGTACAAGTGGTATCAACGATATGAAGCATGCCCTGATCATCTCGATAAGCTCCAGCTCTTCTACCGTCAATCGATACAACAGCGCCTTCATCATTCGTTAGATTCTCAGGTTTGTTGTGAACACGCTCCAATTTGCCGCTAATGAGATGCTTGGCTACATCCGCGTTCTGAGCGAAAAATGTTTTCACATCAGGATCGATATGAAAGCGCGACGGTGTATATAGTTCCTGATAGGCATTCTCTCTGCCCATAATCATATCCCTCAACAGGAGCGCAGCAGCCGTGCCATTGGTCATGCCCCATTTCCGGTATCCGGTTGCAACGTAAACATTCGGTACTGAAGAAGATATTTGTCCGATATACGGCATTTTATCCAAAGTAACTAAATCCTGAGCCGACCATCGATACGATATTTCTGCTGCCCCAAATACATCATTCGCGTATGCTTGCAGTGCTTCATAGTGCTTAATGGTGCAAATGCCCTGTCCGGTCTTATGACCTTCACCACCAATAAGTATCAGTCTTTCACCGGAATCCAATGCCGCTGTACGGATCGAGCGTTTTGGGTTCTCTGCGCTAATATACATGCCTGACAATTGAACATTTTTATTGGGGATGCCCACAACATAGGAGCGTTCAGCATGCATTCTTGCAAAATAAAATCCCATCCCGTCATAACAAGGAAAGTGGGAGCATGAAACGGCATGCTTGCAGGTTAACTTGAAGCCATCTTGCGTAATTACGGTCGGCAGCGTACCCTTATCGATGGTTTCTACAGTGGTATGTTCATAGATCTGCCCGCCTAATTCCACAAACAGCTGAACTAACTTGTCCAAATACTTAACCGGGTGAAATTGGGCTTGATTCCGCATTACGAGGGCCGCCTTGATCGGCACAGGCAGATCGATTTGAGTGACCAATTCACCGTCAATCCCGAGCTTCTCATAGGCAGCGAACTCCGTTTGAAGCTTCGGCAGGTACTCATCCGAATTTGTATAAATATAAGCGTCCCGTTCCTCATAATCACATGGGATCTTATGTTCATGAACCATATGCTTAATAAATTGCTTTGCCTCGATATTCGCTTGATAGTACAGCTTTGCCTGTTCTTGACCGAAATGCTGAATGAACTCGTCGTAAATAAGGTCATGCTGCGCTGTTATTTTGGCCGTCGTATGACCAGTCGTGCCATTCAGCAGCTGACCTGCTTCAACAAGCACGACGCGGAGTCCTTCCCGTGCCAAGAGGTAGGCCGTTGTTATGCCGGAAATTCCGCCTCCAACTACTACAACTTCTGCTTCCGTATGTTTAGCAAGTTTCGGGAAGGAGGGAATCGTTGCGGAGTCCCGCCAATAGGATTCAGGAAATTGGGGGAGATCTTGAATGGACGATGAATCATTGTGCATAGTAGCGAACCTCCTATATAGATTGTCTTTGTCTATTCATTTCCTTGGGAATCCGTGTTTAATCAGTATCTGATTGAAATCATACATACAGACTAGGGAATACAAACATCGTATGACGAAGAAAGGAAATATCAGCGCTTCTAGGGTATAATTCGAATCGTTCGATGCCTTGCAGTCTAATTGACATGCTAGCCATTCGCGGATATTATCGATATCATAAATCTATGATTAAGAAGGGTTGTCCATGAAATTTACAAAAGCAACGAATTATGCGCTCCATACTATGCTCATGCTGATTGAGGCTTCTACCGTTAAGCCAGTTGGCGTACAACAGTTAGCAGAATCCCAGGGCGTGTCCCCAACGTACTTGTCCAAAATATTAACGAGACTTGTGAAAGCCGGCATGATTGAATCGATCTCGGGAGCCAATGGGGGATATCGCCTGACTCGTCATCGAGACGATATCACATTTCTGGATATTATCCATGCTATCGAAGGCTCGACCTCGTTATTCGAATGTAACTTCGTCCACGGCGAAGAATGCCTGATTCAAGCCGTGATGAAGGAAGCAGAAGAGAAGATGGAGAATCATCTGAAGAATAAGAAATTAGTCGATATCGCTCAACAACTCCATAAAAAATCGCATTCGTAATCTACTGAAATGGAGATCATTTCGTCTAGTACCTAATGTTGTTGTTAATATGTGTATCTCGAAATGTCGAATGTTCCAAACTACAAATTAATATGAAGTGTTCATGCAGGGGGATAGAATAAATCTCATGGGATTTGAACTGTCCGCTGAACGAAAAGTGAAGAGGTGTGTGTCTTGATGTCAAATCGTCAATTGAATCCGAAGGTCGATGAATTTTTACGGAAAGCGAAAACGTGGAAAGAAGAATATGAGAAGCTTAGACATATCGTTCTTGACTGCGAGCTGACCGAAGATTATAAGTGGATGCACCCATGCTACACCTATGAGAACAAAAACATCGTTTTAATACATGGGTTTAAAGAGTACTGTGCACTTCTGTTTCATAAAGGGGCCCTGTTAAAAGATCCAAGCGGAATTCTCATCCAACAGACGGAGAATGTACAAGCAGCCCGTCAGATTCGGTTCACCAATGTTCAAGAAATCGTTGAGATGGAAGATATCTTGAAGGCCTATATTAAGGAGGCCATTGACGTTGAAAAAGCGGGGTTGGAAGTGAACTTTAAGCAAACGGCAGAGTACACAGTTCCCGAAGAATTTCAAGTTAAACTCGATGAAAACCCTGCCTTGAAAGAAGCATTTGAGGCGTTAACGCCAGGGCGTCAACGACAATACCTGTATTATTTCTCAGAACCCAAACAATCCAAAACGCGAACATCAAGGGTAGAGAAATATACACAGCAAATTCTTGATGGAAAGGGATTAAAAGATTAGATTATTTGACGATAATCGTAGGTGGACAAGAACATACCTTCATGTAGATCCGCGCATTGCGCGGTTTTTTTTATTTATATGCATGCCAATACAAACAATAGGGGTTGGATCGGGCGCATGAAAATCAACCGTTGACAGGACACCTTTTGGTGTCTTATAATAAAACCGACACCAAAAGGTGTCTCTTTTGAAGACAGTCATAGCGAAATTTGCGAACCTGATTATGTTTCACCTGAAATATTCTTTGTCATGACTGGTGCAGATCTCTCTCATGCGTTTGCTAATGATTATGGTGATTACGGTTTTTATGCGATCCTCCCGCTTTCTTATGCAGCACTGAACATCGCCTCATGGACACTGTGTCAAAATAGCCGTAAACTCTAAGGAGGTGATAGAAGTAGTCATAGCTGATCCCTCATATCACCAACAGATTTCTACTACAGAATGTAAGATATTGGAGAGGTTGTTGTGGGTGAGAATAATCAGTTGCGGGATGTGTTTGACGCGATTGCAGATCCAACTAGGCGGAGACTCATTCGTTTGTTAGCAGAGAAAGAGGAGATACCGCTTCATGAATTAACGGCACAATTTCAAATGGGGCGTACAGCGGTATCCAAGCATTTGACAATTCTTAAAGAAGCCGGACTGGTATATGACCGCAAAGTCGGCCGAGAGACACGATTTAGGCTGAATGCCGCACCACTGAGAGAAGTCCAAGACTGGGTGGCTTTCTACAGCAAGTTCTGGGGTTTGAATATGTTGCGCTTGCAACATTTATTAGAGGAGGAAGAAGAATGAGTGTAACATTAACACTGGATTTTCAATACAAGACTACAATTGAGAAGTTGTGGTCCGCATTAACCGATTCCAGCAAGCTTGCCAAGTGGGTTCACAACATCCACACTGGTGAAGCAATGGAAAATGATTTTAAAGCCGTCGTTGGACACCATTTTCAGTTCCGCACGCAGCCGAACGAATGGTGGAATGGAATTATTGATGGAGAAGTACTGATTGTAGACGAACCCAACAAGCTGTCCTATACATGGGAAAGCGGGGAGAAGCACACGATCACTTGGACACTGCAAGACTTAGGGAACGGAAGCGTTAACCTTCATCTCGAACAAACCGGAATCTCCAATGAACAAGCACTTGCAGGTGCTAAGTATGGCTGGACGAAGTGGTGCAGCGAGCTTGAGAAAGTGTTCGCTTAGTAATAAAGAAATACACAATAATGCAGCAATCAGCATGATGGGCACAGTTATCACTTATTAAGAAGAACTCTCCAAGTCAGGAGGGTTCTTTCTGTATATTTTCGATGATACAACCTCACCGCCATAACGCGAGTATTATCTGCTTCATAAATCGGAGAAGAATATGTTATCATAGATATTATCAGTCTGTAATATCCTATTTAGTGAGGAGATGAGTATCATGATTTACGATTGCGCCATCATTGGGGGAGGACCTGCAGGATTGAACGCTGCTCTTGTACTCGGAAGAGCAAGAAGAAGCATCGTATTGTTCGACCACAATCGCCCTAGAAATGCGGTGACACATGCATCCCATGGTTTTATTACGAGGGACGGGGTAACGATTCCAGAATTCCGGCGCATCGCGCACGAAGAACTAGGCCGCTATCCATCCATCCGTCTGATGCATGTTGAAGTTACGACAGTTGTTAACGTGGATGGTGTCTTTATCGTACACGACACAATGGGTCAGCGCATTCAAGCGAAGAAATTGATACTTGCGACAGGGGTCAAGGAGATATTCCCGGAAATTGAAGGATTCACTCCGCTATACGGAAAAAGCTTGTTCAACTGCGTATACTGCGACGGCTGGGAATTGCGCGATCAACCACTTGTGGTCGTGTCTGAGCATGCTGCTGGATTTCACACCGTCAAATTGCTCTATCAATGGAGCAAGGATTTGGCCCTATGTACGAACGGGCACTCAACCCTTACACACGAGCAGAAGATGCAGCTTCAATCCAAAGGGGTGAAGGTCATGGAACAACCGATAGCCGCTTTTATCGGACATAATGACAAACTACAACATCTCCGATTTGCAGATGGAACAGAGCTTGCAAGATCAGGTGGCTTCGTCACTCCCAAGTTTGAACAAAGTGCACCATTTGCTGCACAGTTGGGCTGTGAATTGACCGCGACTGGAGGGATTAAAACAGATGATTCAGGGCGAACTACGATAGCGGGTGTTTACGCAGCAGGGGATGCGGCTTCCTTTTCTCCCTCCCAAGTTGTATTCGCTGCAGCAGACGGCAGTCGAATCGCAATGCAAATTAATCGAGAATTGACCGAGGAGGAATTCGAACAGGGGGAGCACTAGATAGGACGAAATCACTTTGGTAGTCATTCAAACCTTTATTGGAGGGGTAACACATGAACATTCCATGGAATGAGCGTTACGGTTCAGCAGAATATTACTACGGAGAAGAGCCAAATGCATTTATCCGAGAACAAGCTCATCATCTTGAGAATTGCCGAACTATCATTGCTTTTGCGGAGGGGGAGGGCAGAAATGCCATCTATTTAGCTCGTGCTGGACATCAAGTGACAGCGATTGATTACTCCGAGAACGGTCTCAACAAAACGGAGAAGTTGGCTCATAAATACAATGTTCGAGTGCATACCAAGCAGGCAAATCTCCTTACGGATCATATCGCTCAACAAGAATACGATGCTGCAATTATGGTTTTCGGCCACTTTCACCAACGTGAGCAAGGCTTAATTGTGAATAAGCTGAAGCAGGCCGTGAAGCCAGGGGGCATCATTATGCTTGAAGTATATTCGAAGGAGCAGCTGCGTTATGGAACAGGCGGCCCCCCGGATATTGATATGCTATATGACCCAGCTGGGATGCTAGCTTGGTGCAAGGAGCTTGAGGTTCTGCACTTCTATTATGGGGAACAGAACCGAGTGGAAGGAAAGGGCCATACCGGATTAGCTCATGTGATTCAAGTGATCGCTAGACATCGATCCGCCACAATTTGATCTTG
This sequence comes from Paenibacillus sp. cl6col, assembly GCF_900102125.1. Taxonomy (NCBI): domain Bacteria; kingdom Bacillati; phylum Bacillota; class Bacilli; order Caryophanales; family Paenibacillaceae; genus Paenibacillus; species Paenibacillus sp. cl6col. Next base: position 261,910 of record NZ_FNAZ01000006.1, on the reverse strand, counting down.
AACCGCCCTTTTTGATGGGATATTATGTAAGGGAATGAACGTTCATTCTGCGAAAAGGGTGATAGCTAGTGACCACGAACAAAAGAGACGATATTTTACTCGCAGCATTGCATTTATTTACTGACCGCGGTTTCGACGCGACTACCGTACCGATGATCGCTGAACGAGCCAAGGTTGGCACAGGCACCATCTATCGTTACTTTGAGAACAAGGAGGAGCTGCTGAATTCTTTGTTTCAAGAATGCACCGAGCAGTTCTTCCGTGCCGTTAAACAAGGCTTTCCTGATTCTGCAACCGTCCGCGAACAATTTCATCACATTTTTGTTCAGACCATTCATTTCGCGAAAGAGAACAGGGAAGCCTTCTCGTTCATTGACTCTCACTTGAATCCTCGATTATTGGACGAGAAAAGCCTCAAAACATTTGAAATAGGCATGGATTTTATTCGCCACTTCTTATTCAACGGCCAGCAGCAGAACGTTATCTCTCCATTGCCGCCAAATGCGTTAATCTCTATCTTCTACGGGGCGCTTGTCAAATTGTTCGAAACAATCCGGGCAGAAGTGCTCGATGAAACGCACGAACTCCTTGTAGGAGTGGAGGAATGCTGCTGGAATGCAATCCGAGTTCATTAACTCGATTGTGTTCCCTTCTGCAACACGGAATGAATATTCATTCCTACCTGTCTACTGTTGACTTCAATCGTTTATTGCTGCAATGTAACACTGACATCCATGAGCTACCTCTTACGAACGAATCTGTATTCCATATAGAGGAGGCAATATCATATGTCTATTGCGATTCCACAACCCAAAACCTACGGCCCTCTTGGCAACATTCCTCAACTGAATCCGAATACCCCCATCTTATCTTTCATGAATCTTGCTGATGAATACGGTGAAATCTACCGCATGAAGCTGCCATTTGGAACGCTTCATGTCGTCTCCGGGTACGAGTTGGCCAAGGAATTTAGCGACACTGCTCGCTTCGGCAAAATCGTAGATAAAACCGTATTAAACAATGTGCGAGCATTTGCAGGGGATGGTTTATTTACTTCTGAGACGGAGGAGCCCAATTGGAAGAAGGCCCATAATATTTTGCTCCCGAGCTTCAGCCGAACAGCAATGCGGGGCTATTTTGACAAGATGCTGGATCTCGCCATGCAGTTAATCCAGAAGTGGTGGCGCCTAAATCCCGATGATCATATCGAGGTGCCGGAGGATATGACAAGACTGGCGATGGATACGATCGGGCTATGCGGCTTCAATTACCGCTTTAACAGCTTCTACCGTGATCAGCCCCACCCATTTGTAACAAGTATGGTTCGGGCATTGGATGAATCCTTGAATCAAGCGCAGCGGCTTGGCATTCAGGATAAGCTTATGGTCAAAACCCGGCGGCAATTCCAGCAGGACATTGATGTCATGTTCTCCTTAGTCGATAAAATGATCGCTGAACGCAAAGCGCACGGACACGAAGAGGCAGATGACTTGTTAGCCTACATGCTGCAAGGCAAGGATCCAGACACAGGTGAAGCTCTGGACGACGCCAACATTCGGTATCAAATTATTACGTTCTTAGTAGCCGGACATGAGACAACAAGCGGATTATTGTCCTTCGCCCTGTATTTTCTGCTGAACAATCGCGATAAGCTGCAAAAAGGCTATGAGGAAGTAGATCGTGTACTGAAAGATCCCGTTCCCACCTACACACAGATCAAGAATTTGAAATACATCCGCATGATTCTCGATGAATCGCTGCGATTATGGCCAACAGCACCCGCGTTCAACTTGCATGTGAAGCAAGATACGCTGCTCGCGGATCGATATGAGATGAAGAAGGGAGATCGCTTGCTCCTGCTGCTTCCTCAATTGCACCGAGATGCTGCAGTATGGGGATCTGATGCGAACGAATTTCGTCCAGAGCGATTCGAGGATCCAAGCCAAATCCCTCATGATGCTTATAAGCCTTTCGGAATCGGTCAACGCGCTTGTATCGGTCAGCAATTTGCTCTTCAAGAGGCGACACTAATGCTTGGTTTAATCTTGAAACATTTCGAACTCATCGATCACACCAATTATCAATTGAAGCTTATGGAGTCGCTGACCATCAAGCCCGAAGGGTTTACCATGCAAGTCCGTCCGCGACGCACTAAAATCGGAGCCGCAGCCATTCACATTGAAAATCGTGACCCGTCTAATGAAGGAGTCGCCTTAAGCCGAGAGCCTCAACGATCCCTTCACAATACGCCGCTCCTCGTATTATACGGCTCTAATTTCGGCACAGCAGAGGGCGTTGCCCGCGAACTGGCAGAGAAAGGACGTGAACTAGGCTTCCTAAGTAAAGTCGCACCCCTTAACGATTATGCAGATGGTCTTCCCAAGGAAGGCATCACCTATATCATAACAGCATCATATAACGGTCAACCGCCCAGCAATGCACGACGCTTCATGAAGTGGCTGAAGGAAGTGGGGCCGGAAGCATTGACAGGAATTCGCTATTGCGTCTTCGGTTGCGGCGATCATAACTGGCCTAGTACCTATCAGAGCATTCCCATGTTCATGGATGAACAACTCGCGGCTAAAGGAGCAACTCGACTGCTGCATGTCGGCCATGGCGATGCCAGCGGTGACTTCGAAACCGAAGTGGAGGAGTGGCGCGCTATGCTGTGGCCAGCAGTTATGCGTTCACTGGAATTAGAATTTGATGGAATTGATGGAACAGAGGAATCGACAGCTTCTTCGTTAACTGTAGAGGTTGTAAACATATCGGTTGAATCACCGTTTGCCGAATCATACCATGTCCATTGTGCAACGGTCATAGACAATCACGAGCTGCAAAGGGGAGGAAACGGGCGTAGTACACGTCATATCGAGATTGAACTACCTGAAGGAGTGTCTTATCTTGAAGGGGATCATTTAGGTGTGTTCCCTATCAATTCGGATAATCTAGTCGAACGGGTAATAAGCAGATTTGACTTAAATGGAAGCGATCACGTGGTGTTGCGAACAATAGAGAACCGTTTTTCCCATTTGCCGTTACATCGACCTGTGTTGATACATGATCTTCTAAGCCGGAGCGTCGAACTTCAGGAGCCTGCCAGCCGAGCGCAAATTCGCGAGCTTGCCGCATTGACGGTATGTCCTCCGCATCGAATTGAATTAGAAGCATTGCTTGAGGCAGAAGACTATAGGCGGAATATCCTAGAGAAGCGAATATCAATGTTAGATTTACTTGAGAAATATGAAGCTTGCTCAATGACATTCGAGCGCTTTCTAGAGCTGCTCCCGCCACTAAAAATACGATACTATTCGATATCCAGCTCTCCTCGTGTACAGCCGAATCAGATTAGTCTTACGGTAGGGGTCGTACAGAGTCCGGCTTGGGATGGACGCCATGAATATCGTGGAGTTGCTTCTAACTATCTTGCCGACAGACAACCAGGCGAATCCATCAGGATGTTTATTCAGCCACCGCAGTCCAATTTCCGGCTGCCAGAGGATCCAAGCACACCTATTATTATGGTAGGCCCGGGGGTAGGAATTGCGCCATTCCGTGGATTTCTTCAAGCTCGGCAAGCCATGAAGGAGCAAGGGATTCCGCTCGGCAGCGCATATCTTTATTTCGGCTGTCGAGATGCGACGGATCACATCTATGAAGAAGAACTGGAGCATTATCAACAAGAGGGGATTGTTACGGTACACACCGCATTCTCTCGTATCGAGGGTCAATCAAAAACCTATGTCCAGCACCTGATCAAGCAGCGTCAGCAAGAAGTGATCGGTCTCCTTGATCAAGGGGGACAGTTCTATGTGTGCGGAGACGGGAGCGCTATGTCACCAGATGTGGAGGCAACACTTAAGCAAATGTATCAAGACGTTCATGGTGTTAGCGAGACGAAAGCAGACAGATGGCTGGAGCAGCTTGGATCCGACGGGAGATATGTGAAGGATGTATGGGCAGGCAGGAAAGTATAATTAGCCAAAACAAGTTGTAAACGAGTTGCAGGACAAGGGCGCCCTAGATGGGCGTCCTTTACCATTTAGACAGCTAACTAGGTCATTCGTGTGATTGTGTTGCAAGAACAGGCTTTATATACTTGATTGGAGGTTGACAGCACGGTAGACTTTCTAGCATCGCAGACTAGTAGGAGGGAATAACAATGATATATATTGAAGCTGCCGGGGTCGAGGAAGACGAAATGTACTATTTTGAGATTGACGAGAACGGAACAGCTTATCGACAAATAAGCAAACATGGCGATTTACATAGCGAGGTCTCCACTGCGCCCGATTTTGTGTTGTGCGATCAAGAAGTAGTTATTGAGGCGGGTGATCGTATCATTACGAAGGAACAATTTGAAATCGAGTGGCAGCAAGCGATTGAGCCTAACCTAGCGGCATGGAAGATAACGAAGAAGCAGTATCCCCCAGGGAGTCCGGTAAGCGGGGAAATTGCGATGTTTTATCCGCAAGGAGCGATCATCCGTTTGAGCGATGATGCTTATGCCGTAACAGATTATAATAAACTAAGAGAACTAACGCCTGCACAATATTTATATCCAAGCTACTGTATAGAAGGGTTCGTCGTAGACTACGACGAGATCAATTTATGGCTGGTTATCGAGAACTGTAAGATAACGGGAGAAAACTCTTTGTAGGTAGTAACAGTGCTTCTATTGAACCTAACTTTTTTCAGAAAGGAGGAGATGAGATGACGAAAGACGAGGCGCTATTTCTTCTTAAATGCCATGCTTTCCATCATGACGATTTCGAACACGAAAAAATGTCGAATGGATTTTTGGGCATGCTGAGACCTTTTCGCGGTGAATTGATTGAAGATAATTTCCACGAGCTGATGAAGATCATTGAAGTTCTGGCTGATGAGTTCGCGAAGCCGCAAGTAAACAGAATCTTGATATCGTGCTTCTGGAGCATCTGTCAGCTATCCCGAGCATGGGCTTTATATCCTGACGGCATGCTGCAGAGCAATGGCCTGCTTTCCCAAGAACAAGTTCAAAAAATGGATGAATGGGTAGACATGATCTCGTATGCAGTGATGGTATTATTGGAAAGCGAAGATCAATTGGATGAAGCACTATGGTTATATCGAGAATACTTGAACAATCAAGAGAAATAAGCAAAGCGTGAAGGCGAACCAAGGGTATATCGAGGGAAATACATACACTTGATTGGAGAGAATGCGATGAATAGCAAGCTTGCCTCATTAGACTGTATTCCATGGCAGCGAATGACAACCGCTTATGGAAGGGGAACGGACATTCCTCAACTGATTGAAGAAGGACAATATCATGAATTGGCTAATTTAATCGAGCATCAGGGGACATTGTGGCAGGTAACGCCATGGGTACTGCTTGTGTTGCTGCAGAAGCTGGCGGATCGAGCTAGCCAACCAGAACAAATTACGGAAAACGAAATGACGCCTTACCCGGCTGTTGCCTCCGCATTAGCCTTTCAAGACATGGAGGTGGGGCAAGCGGTTGACAAGATGGAAGACTTACTAGAAGAAAAGTACTTATGGCCGGAGAGCGAGGAAGAGGATGAGGAACAGTGGGAGGAAGGTGAACCGCCTGGATATGATCCAATTCCGTTCTTTAGTTATTATTACTATAGCTATAACTTATTGAAGCAGGCAGTGCCTACTTTCACTGCAATCAAGAATGGCAATCGCCAGCTTGCTCCCACTATTGCTGAGATTCTTCAGTTATTTGCAAGCTAATTTATACAGAACTTATCACCATCAATAGAAGAATAGAGAAGGGTAATGCGTAATTTCGGTGATTTATCTATCTTTACCTTGGCCGCATGCTTACCTGAACAGGTATAATAAATATACGTTAGCAAACCCTAACAGCACGATACATACGAAATAGCAGGAATGAAAAGGAGATACAATGGACGAGAAACCTTCTAATTTAGACGCAGGATGGAACTTTGACAACAGTTACTCCCGTCTTCCACATTCATTTTACTCCAAGCTGAATCCAACTCCTGTCCGAGCGCCGGAACTTCGTGTTTTGAATGAATCACTCGCAGCCTCCCTCGGATTGAGTGCAGAAGCATTAAGAAGCGAGTATGGCGTAGCTACGCTTGCCGGCAATACGATTCCAGAAGGGGCGCTGCCGCTCGCCCAAGCTTATGCTGGACATCAATTCGGGTATTTCAATATGCTGGGGGACGGAAGAGCAATTCTGCTTGGCGAACATATTACGCCTACGGATGAACGATTCGATATTCAATTGAAAGGCCCCGGCAGAACCCCATATTCACGAGGTGGTGATGGTCGAGCCGCCCTCGGGCCGATGCTGCGAGAATACATCATCAGTGAAGCGATGTACGGTCTTGGCATTCCAACGACACGCAGCTTAGCGGTAGTGTCCACCGGTCAAGGAGTCATACGTGAATCAGAGCTACCGGGCGCGATACTCACTCGTATCGCTGCGAGTCATATACGAGTCGGGACATTTCAATACGTATCCAATTGGTGCGGTGCCGAGGATTTGCATACTTTGGCTGATTATACGCTGAACAGGCACTTCCCAGGAGCAGCAGACAACAGTGACAACCGATATTTGATCCTGCTCAAAGAGGTTATAAAGCGCCAGGCATCGCTCATCGCTAAATGGCAGCTTGTCGGATTCATTCACGGAGTCATGAATACGGACAATATGGCGATTAGCGGTGAAACGATTGATTATGGCCCTTGCGCCTTCATGGATGCGTACAATCCAGATACCGTCTTCAGTTCTATTGATCGAGAAGGCCGCTATGCATATGGCAATCAGCCGAATATTGGCGGGTGGAACCTTGCCCGGTTCGCGGAATCCATCTTGCCGCTGCTGCATGACAACGAGTTGAAGGCCGTGGAAGTGGCCGAGGATGCCCTGAATGAATACTTTGAGCTGTATCATAGTCACTGGCTGGCTGGAATGAGAGCAAAGTTAGGCATATTCAATGAAGAAGAGCACGATGAAGCCTTGATTAACGACCTGCTGAATCTGATGCAGAAGCATCATGCTGATTATACCAATACGTTCCGTGCATTGACCCTCAATACGGGCGAGAAAGAGTCATCTTTATTCGCTAGCACCGAGTATGGACAATGGCATAAGCAATGGCAAGCAAGACTAGCCAAACAACCGCAATCCAAGGAACAGTCACTTCAGCTTATGCGCAGCAGCAATCCAGCCGTCATACCGCGCAATCATCGAGTTGAAGAAGCTTTGGATGCAGCGTCGCAAGAAGGGGATTTCAGCGTGATGAAGCGGCTGTTGGATGTTCTCGCTAATCCATTTGCGTACTCTGCGGATCAGGATGAATACTGCGAATTGCCGCCTACGCCTTCCCGTCCTTACCGAACTTATTGCGGGACGTGATAGAGAGTACAATCAGTAACTTGACATGTACAATTACAAGGTGTTACGATAAATGCATAAATTTTCTAGGGAGAGATGTTGATGTTGGCGGTCGTTCTTAACTAATCAAATTCCATAGTGAGGAATATGTAATGCCAGTGAGAAGTGTTGCTGCTTAGCAATATTTATTTGCTGTGGCTTTGCGTACCCTCGGAATTAGTTAAGAACAACGGATATCATACTTGCCTTAGGTCATAAGTATGCCTATTTATTGAACCCGCATCCGTGCTTCTTGAAGCACGGATTTTTGCTTTATTTGGGGGCTTATTTAGGCATCAATCAAGAAGGGCGTAGAATGACGTTTGTTCATTCTGCGCCTTTTTTATGTGACATGAATGAGCGTCATTCCGCCAACAAGGAGGAATTACCGAATGCGCAATTTTATCGATATCGCAAATGAAGGCGTACGCTTGGAAGAAGGGATCACTGTCATTGAGCAGCTCTTGTTGGAATGTTATTTGAACCCTGGAATCTCTACCAAAGAATTGGCCCGGAAAGCTCTTATTCCGATACCAACTGCTGCTGCCGTTAAACGGGAACTTATCAAGGTCGGAGCCATTGTTCAGGATAAAGGAGCACGCTGTACCGTGAAAGGGAAAGCATGGGTTGAGGAACAATGGGGGTATCGTGGAATCCAAAGAAACCTTTATCAAGAGCTGATGTCTCTCGAAAATGGGATTCATCCCGATCTGGATCATGTATTAGCCGATTTGCGGGAAATCATGAAGTATCGTCCACAGGCCGATACTCGGATCGATCAATCCAAATGTACACCGGAGACTAGCTTACGCAGAGCAGTGCTTTGTTTGAAGCAGCAATTCTTAATTGGGAAACAGATTATGTGTGTGGGCGACGACGATTTGGTTAGCGTATCAATTGGACTGCTGCTTCAAGCTCTATTCCCTAATAGGAGACATTCCAAAACAGCAGTGCATGTCGTTGACATGGATGAGCGATTTTTACATTACATTCATGATGTGGCACAGCAAAAACGATTGCCGATTCAATGCATCTATCACGATTTAAGAGAACCACTGCCGGCAAACTTGCAAGGGAAGTTCGATTGTTTCTTCACAGATCCCCCGTATACGCTGCAGGGGATGAGCCTCTTCGTATCTCGAGGTATTAGCGCACTGCGGAAGAGAAAAGGCTTGCCAATTTTCTTATCCTTCGCACATAAGTCACCTGATTACATGTTTACGATGCAGCGTGAGTTCCTAAGAATGGGGGTGACGACCAGTGCAACAATGCCGCGATTTAATGAATACGAAGGAGCAGAGATTATCGCGAATCGGAGCCAGATGATCATTCTCAAAACGACTGAGCGTACCATACCGGATTGCTCAGGGACATTTGAGGATGCATTATACACAGGTGAAGTGAGGCAGACGATGCGTACGTACAAATGTAAACAGTGCGGGAACAAGATCACGGTTGGCTGCCAATGTGATATCGCAACGATAGAGCAGCTCAAGCACCGAGGCTGCCACTCATGCGGCAACGATACATTTGATTTCATGAATAAGAAAACATTATGATATATCAAGAAGGAGAAAACATGAACATCATCATTCGAAAAGAAACACAAGCAGACTACCAAGTGACTGAATCCGTTGTGAAACAGGCATTCGACTCATTGGAATTCAGTGATCAAAAGGAACATGAATTAGTATCCCGTATCCGGCAATCCGACGCATTCATTCCGGAGTTATCCTTAGTCGCTGTTCTCAGTGATCGTATCGTCGGTCACATCCTGTTATCTCGAATAACAATTCGTGGAGATCAGCACACCGTAGATTCACTCGTCTTGGCTCCCGTATCCGTGTTACCGGAATACCAAGCTCTCGGAATTGGAGAGAAGCTGATCCGCGATGCACTGCAACTAGCTGTACAGTTGGAATACAGTTCTGTGATCGTATTGGGTCATCCTCAGTATTATCCGAAGTTCGGCTTCAAGAAAGCCTCAATATGGGGGATACAACCACCTTTTGAAGTGCCTGACGAGGTATTTATGGCATTGGAGCTGCAAGAGCACGCTCTGAATCACGCTTCCGGGGTTGTGCAGTATCCAAGTGAATTTTTTGAATAAATGGTCGTTCTGGCCGGTATGCAGATGATCAGGCCAGGTAGCGAGCCATACATGGGAGAGTCGATAATGAGGTACCCAATTGTCGCGTATGATGCGAAATGCCATGAACAATTAGTAGACATATGGCTTCGTACGTATAGATAGGGCGTTCAGCTCTCGATGGAACAGGCCGACCTTTTCCATTGCTGCATCTAGAACTAAAAAATGATCCATCGGGTTAAGCTTTTATATCGATTTCGAGTACAATCATGTAATTCTATTTCTGCTGAAATAATAAACGAAGTAATCGGGTGTTTACACTCGTATTTTATGTTTAGATGTTCAAGCCAGTCTCCCTAGAGGGGATTGGCTTGAACTCTTTTTGTCTTGAGATTAATTTCATAATGAAAAAGGATGAGGGCGGCATATTTGGATCGTTTCATCATATGATCGATACTGACCGAAAGGTTAGTAAAAAGTGAAGGAGGAGAAGCTTTGCCTGTAAGGCTCTACGAAAGAGAAAAAGTGTTGAGGGCCTGCATATCCGTATTCGCGAGCAATGGTTATAAAAACACTTCGACCGGGATGCTGGCTGAAGCAGCCGGCACATCGAAGGCTTTAATATTTCATCATTTCACCAGCAAGAAGAAGCTGTATTTCAGCTTATTGGATCATTGCATTGAAAAGTTATCAAGCAAAATTCGAGCGGACTACATACTCGATAACGAGGATTTTTTTGAGGCTATAGATACGATAAGCCGCTTAAAACTCAATTACTTTCGTAAACACGCGAATGAGTACAAATTGGTGTACGAGGCTTTCTATTTGATGCCTGATGAACTGAAAGAAGACATTGAGCTGAAGTATGGGCACGCAATTGCCCTCAGGTATCAAGAGTGGGAACGATTATTTGAAAAAGTTCAGCTGCGAGAAGGCGTTCCGCGCAAGCAAGCTTTTGAGCTAATCAAGATTACGCTAGAGCATTTCCAAAGGAAGTTTATTGAGGAGCTCAAGGATATTGATAACATTGAGGAAGAATGCCTTGATGTCTTGCTTGATGAGATGAAAAGCTTCTGCTGCATGATCCGTCATGGAATTGCATCGGACACGACTGACACGAATGCATGACCCAATGATTATGGAAACGGCGAATGTGAAAAGGAGCGAAAATATGAAGAGATTAACGAGTGACGATTTTATCTCTACGGAACCAATGCACGATGTCGTCTCATTTTATGCGAAATTTTATGAGCAGCAGGAACCGCTGTACCGCCTTGATAATTTTTTTGGCATGGGGGAAGCATGGCTCGCATTTCGCCACGATGATGTTGTTGCAATATTGAAAGACCCGCGCTTCATCAAAGACATCCGCAAGCTGACACCAAGGGAACAACCCATAGAGGAGAACGCATCCGTGAATGCCTTGATGGAATGGGTGATCAACATGCCGAATATGCTCACTGTTGATCCGCCCGATCATACCAGGCTGCGCAGGCTGGTATCCAGAGCCTTCACCCCCAACATGATTGAGGAGCTACATCCCCGTATTCAGCAGATTGCCGATGAATTGCTGGATGCTGTGCAGGAGCAGGGAAAGATGGATCTTGTATCGGATTTTGCCTATCCGCTTCCTATCACCGTCATTTCGGAAATGCTTGGCATTCCCGTCGCTGAGCGAAGTCAATTTCGAGAATGGACGCGTACACTTGGGCAAGCCTCACTGGATCCGAAGGAAAGTGAGGCGGTTGTTGCCACACTGAATGAATTTATTCAATATATTCAATTACTTCTAGTCGAGAAACGCAAACATCCTGGGAACGATGTAATCAGCAGTCTCGTTCAGGCCTATGACGAAGGTGATCATTTAAGCGAGAATGAGCTCCTATCGACCATATGGCTGCTTATCTCCGCCGGACATGAGACGACATTCAATCTGATCGCCAACGGCACGCTGGCTCTGCTTCAGCACCCTGATCAGATGCGTCTGCTCCAGAACGATTCCTCTTTGGTGCCTTCCGCAGTGGAGGAATTATTGCGTTTCGCTGGTCCAGTCTTGCTTGGCAGCCGAATTGCGGGCGAAGATATAGTGCTTCACGGCCAGACGATCCGCAAAGGCGAAATGATTGTGATTACGCTGAACGGAGCCAATTTTGATCCGCATAAGTTTGCAAATCCCGGTACTCTGAACATTACGCGTGAAGAGAATGAGCACTTAACCTTTGGCAAGGGAATTCATCACTGCTTAGGCGCCCCATTGGCCCGATTGGAAGGTCAGGTTGCTTTCCGCACACTGCTGCGACGACTGCCTAATCTGCGCCTGGCAATTGATCCCGAGCATCTGACCTATAACAAGGACTCAATGCGTTCACTTGCGAGCTTGCCTGTATTGTTTTAGGCTCTTCATCACGGTTCACTTGACTGTAATTCGACGTTCACATGTCTTCAGGTTTTGTCGTATCAATGATACGCAAGCTTGAGGACATTTCTTTTTTTGCAAACATACAAGCCTTTAGCAAGATTGGAACAGCATCTATCCCACAGAACAGATACAATAAAGGTAACAACGAACCACTGCTAGAGGAAAGGACAGATTTTGCATTGGATTACAAGGACGATATTCAGCGCAGTATCGAGTATATCGAAACAAATCTAACCAGAGAGCTTACTGCCATTGAAATTGCAGAGCATATCGGATACTCGGTATATCATTTTTGCAGAGTATTCAGCGTCCACCAAGGTATGCCTCTGATGGATTTTGTGCGTAAGAAAAGATTGATTCAGGCAAGGAGAGCGCTGCTCACGAACCGTAAAATTATTGATATTGCCCTAGATTACGGGTTCGAAACAGCAAGCGGTTTTTCCAAAGCCTTCCGCAAAGAATTTGGCTACAGTCCGACCGTCTATCTTACTAAGTTCAAAGCATGGCATTCAAGCAATCTATACATTCATTTGGAGGGAGACAGAATGCACCCTATTTTTGTAACGAAATCCGAATTCAAAGTAGCTGGCTATGGCATTTACACGAATCTGGCGAACGGGTATACGAAAGACATCGCAGCCTATTGGGATATGTATATCGGAGACAATTTGGAAAGTAAGATGTATGAGCAATTAACTCCGCCGGAGCACGGCGAGGTAGGAATCTGTATCCCCGCATCAGATGAAGGGAATATTGTCTATTTATTTGGCGTTATCGTTAAAGATTATAGCAAGGTTACTCCCGACATGATAACTGTCGAAGTTCCTGAGGCACATTATGCCGTCTTCACAACACCGCCAGTCGATTATTTCGGAAGCGATGCAGCTTATGATGCAGATCCGCTAGCTGCGGCCGTTCAAGCAACCTGGACCTACATTTTCGAGGAATGGTTCCCGAACAGTGAATATGTATACGATGAATCCAAGCTCGATTTTGAATTTTATGATGAACGCTGCCACGGACATCGCAATGTCGTCATGGATATTTATGTCCCAGTCCAAAAATCAACTGCTCAGGGGGAATAGAGTATGGAGAAGCAATATTATGGAGAGTTATGCTCCTTATTTTACGATTTGGATAAGCCAGAGGCACCGAAGGAACAAATGGACTTCTGGATGTCTTATGCCGATAAGACTATGAGAATATTAGAGCCTATGTGCGGGTCAGGCCGTTTTCTAGTCCCATTTCTTGAACAAGGTTATCAGATCGATGGATTCGATTTGTCTGCGGATATGATACATAGATGTATAGAGAAGCTCACATCATTAGGCTTCAGTACACGCATTGATATATGTGATTTCAACAACTTTGATACGTCGATTGCGAAGTATGATTTAATCTTTATTGCAGCCGGATCATTTTCCTTATTAACGGATCGGGACGAGGTAATCAAGGCTCTCCAAGTTATGAAGAATTGTCTAACTCCGACAGGTCGCATCGTGTTAAGTGTTGAATCCGACCTTCCTTATCGTGGAATTGGAGAAACTAGCATGAATCAACAGCAATTCGAATTGGCAGCGTTCGAGGAAGGCAGGAGGGTAGGGAAGGACTCCGTAGAAGTAGCACTGCGAAGCAAGCATGCTTACGATACGGATCAACAAATTTTGTACTCGATGATTTCCTATGAGTTGTATATCGATAATAGATCTGTACGTACCGAATACGAGGATTTTCATTTAAGACTTTATCAACCGAATGAATTCGATAGCATCGTTGAGCAATGCGGGTTCGTGATCGCTCATAAATATGCCGATTTTGATAAAAATAATGTTGATTTCCAGCAGGCAGAAGAGATCTATTACGAGCTTCATAAATAAATCGAAGAGGGCGGCCTCATTCTACACACGAGAGCCGCCCTCTTCGGTTCATGCAACCACGTAAGGATTGCTAGTATCGTTATTGATCACAATGATATCCGCGTAATCACGCGCCTCTGCCTACATTGAAGTTCCTCAGCTAGCTCATTTGCAAGTGTTGTCTTCCCAGATGCAGTGATTCCACTAATCCCCACACGAATCGGATGGTCTAATCTCAAATCTACGATTCGATCCGCGATTTCAGCGATTAACTTTCTTCGCAACATATTGCTCCTCCTTATGTGATAGAGCAGCATCCATTCTCTTATTTGCAGGTCAAAACGTGTAGGAATGGGATGGTAATATCAGATTGATTTATGAATGAGCGGACACTGGAATATGCGTAAAGCTAGTAAAATCAAACAAGCCCATATCGGTCAGCTTCAGTTCCGGAATAACCGGCAAGCAGAGGAATGACAAGGTGACAAAAGGATTGAACTCCTGAGAAGCTCCAATGTGTGCCAATGCATCATTGAGACGCTCCATCCGATCAAGTACCTCCGTATATTCGCCCTTCGCCATCAATCCTGCCAGTGGAAGCTCGATGGATGCGAGAACTTCGCCCTGGCTTACTACAACCAAGCCGCCCTCTATGTCACGCAGCGCCTGAACAGCTGTCAGCATATCCTGATCATTGCTTCCGGCTACAACTAAATTGTGCGAATCATGTGCTACGGTAGAGGCAATCGCTCCGGATTGTATGCCAAATCCCTTCACAATGCCTAGTCCAACACAGCCAGTATGGTGATGTCGCTCGAACACGGCGATCTTCAATTGATCCTTCTTGGTAGAAGGGCAGAAGTACCCATTCGCTACGTCTACTTCCTCGATAAGATGTGTCGTGATTAGACTATTCGGATTAATACCGATAATGTGGCAGTGTCGTTCTGTTTCACCCAGTTCAATTTGCAGATCATGCTCCGTAATCTCAGACAGATGTACGGTCCTCAATAAAGGGGCAGGGATATCAGCTGCTTGGATCTTCGGCCCTGTATACTGGCCATTCTCGCCGACTAAGCTTCCGCCTTTGTACACCTGAGCAATCGTCAGTTCCTGCAGGTCATCCAACAATAACAGATCTGCCTCGTACCCTGGGGCAATCGCACCCTTCGCATGCAAGCCGAAGCATTCAGCTGCATTCAGAGAAGCCATCTGAATCGCTTGCAGCGGATCAAGACCGTATCGAATAGCAAGGCGTGCATTATGATCAACGCTGCCCTCATGGAGCAGCTCATCCAAGTGCTTATCGTCGGTACAGAACACACAGCGGCGGGCATTGCTCGCTGTAACAGCCGGGATGAGCGCCTCAACATCCTTCGCAACCGATCCCTCGCGCAGCATGACATACATGCCTCTGCGCAGTCTTGCCTTTGCTTCCTCAGCTGTCACACATTCATGGTCATTGCGAATGCCTACAGCTCGGTACACATTGATAGCTTCTTCATCTAATCCAGCACCATGGCCGTCAATCAGCTTGCCGTGCCGATGCGATGATAACAACTTGTCCACCATATCCGCATCACCACGGCGTACAGAAGGGTAATCCATCACTTCCGCCAATCCTAGGACGCGTGGGTGAGTGTAGAAGGGTTCCAGACTGGCAGCATCCAGCTTCGCTCCGGCATGCTCGAATGGCGTACAAGGAACACACGATGGGAGCATGACAAAGACGTCCAGCGGCAGATTTTCAGAGGCATCGAGCATATATTGAATGCCATCCGCTCCCGCAACATTTGCAATCTCGTGGGGATCTGTAATGACCGTCGTAACTCCATGCGGAAGTACAACACGAGCGAATTCGGATGGCGTAACCATAGCAGATTCAATGTGAACGTGCGTATCGATGAAAGAGGGTGCAATATAGCGGCCTTTCGCATCGATGACGCGATCTCCTTCATAGCTGCCGCCAATTCCTACGATAATGCCATCTACAATCGCGACATCACCTTCCATAATTTCTAGATTGAAGACGTCAACGATCTTTCCGTTCGTAATGACAAGATCAGCAGACTTCATTCTGCCCGCTGCGGCAATTCGATTGTTCCAATGCTGCTTGCTCCAATTCATTCGAAATCACATTCCTTTTCTCGTTGTATGAATAGTGTGGGGATAAAGCACCCATATAAATACAAAAAAACTTTAGTTCTGATAACTAAAGTTTGACGTTAAGGAGCAAGAACAGCCTGTCCATGATAGATAGAAGAGTTAGCGCTCAATCCGATTCCACATAGCAAGCATTCTTTTCCTCGTAGTCAAACTGTTTACGGCAGCTCGGTAGAGACGATTGGACCATATTTCCAAAGTTATACGAAGAAGTATACGGTTGTAATTCTCTACATTGTATAGGGCGCCATTATTCCCGTCAACCCGGGAGCTTGTTCCTAGCAGATCAATTGTTTGTAATAAGAGGAAGAGAAAACACAGGAATGGGAAGCAATATAGGGTAAAGTGGAAATGAGTGATGAAACCATCATTGTAGGTCCATATGGAAAATGGGGAAGTAGTTGAACAGAGGGAGTGAGTATCCCTCTGTTCGTTTGTGAATTCACTTCTAATCCTTCAAAGCATTTAGCTGCTGTTGATTCACTGGTGACGTAATTACTGCTCCAGCATAGAAATTCAATAATGCCATCATATCTTGCGTACTTTGACTGGAATTGCTGGATAGATTGTTAACCGGCTGTTGAGCTACGGACGACTCAGCATTGCCAATGAATTCACCAAAAGTCTGTTTTGTTTCGCCTAACAATACTTTGCTGCCGTCTGGTCTGACGAGATATTGCCGAATATAGCCGTCTTCACGGGCCGTTACGAGTTTTCCTTTTTTGTTCTCTTTTTCATCTGATTCCTGCTTTTGAATTTCCTTCATTGTGTCCGCAAATAACGGCTCAGATTGTGCTTTGGATCGCTTCGCGGTAGGCGGGATTCGATAATAAGATTCAATACGCATCTATGTAACCCTCCATCATTTTGCATGTAATTAGTAATTTGCTTTCATGTTATCTATCGGAAAATAACGGCTTATTGCTTAATAATTTTGAAAAAAGAATAATGAAATTATGTCTTGAACCTGGACAGCACATGCAAAACAGGCGTATTTCACCTCTATTTCTAGCTGGTTGACCGCGTCATCTTTCATGATCATTTCATATAATTGTAATGATAGGGGGGGTAATTTTGTGCAATCATGGGTTTGAAGATGACCACTGCAACAGCTCGATGGAAATATTGCAAAGTACTGCTGATATGGCATTCCGTGTTCCTGTATTTCTCAGCCATCCTAGCACACTAAATAATACACAGTTGAGATTTTTAAGTCGCTTAATTACAGAGATTCAGAACGCGCTTCTCTTTCCTCGTACGCTGCCCGATACAGAACAGTACCCGGAGAAAACTTTAACGAGTGTACGCCGTATGATCCTATCCAGCTACGGTTTCATCGCCACTAATTTGCAGCAGGTGTTCGCAATGTATACGCAGACCAATACTGGCTCACAACCACCAGCGCCGTCTTGGGAGGGAGCACCGTTCTTGCAAATTGAACCTTCTATGGCGTATCTATACGGATTGCCTATGCTGTTGATTAAGGAAAAGGGAGTAAACAGTATCGGAATCTGGAATCCCTTAGTTCAACCTTATTTTATTATCGAATGGGATTCGACGAAGCCGCTCAATGATTTCTTCGGAACTGTAGAATGGAAAGAGTTGTTCCAGAACTGGGTCGCTAGGGTTAGAAATGGTTATTTTATACAGACTGAGCCTTCGTTCCAATATGAATGTCGGGGAAATTTGTAGAGAATTAAGGGAAATGCTATCATTTGAATATAAATAGGATACGCCACAAAAAGTACCTCTATCCCATTTCGAAAGAGGTACCTTTGTGTGGCGTATATAATTTCAAGTCATGCAGGGAAGAAGAATCTTATTCGAAATGAATTAAGAATTGATAACCTGAATCCCTTTGATAATATTCCATACAAAGTAGTACACACTTATCACTCCGCATATACAAAATGCGATAATTGCACCGATTCCCCATGCGACGCCAATGTCGCGTACACTAACCCCAATTAAGCCAAACAACATTACCGCAATAATGACCGCGATACTTGGAATAAGGTGAGTCCATAGCGCACGTTTGGCATGGCTTCTTGTTACCGAATCTCCAACAATCCAGGCTAAAACAGGGAATAAGATAGGCGCAAAGAGAACGCTCCAGTACGATAATGCCGATATTACTTTATTTTCTTTCATTTATGTTCACCTCTAGTAGTTATTGTTCTTGTCTTGTTCTGATACATAAATCATACAATAAGAACTTGGCTCTACCTATCGATCAAGCTTTCAATATCATTACGAATTTGTAAGCCTGGGGCAAGTTTCATCATTCGAATCGCCTCGTAGTCCATCCGTTGACTGCTTACATGCATGATTCCTATAATAAGTTCAAGGGAATTCATTTCCAACGAAACTTGTCCATCGCGCTTATGAGACGCATCGCCATACGATAAAAGGTGGGGAAGAGCTTCATCTGAGAAGCATCGAGGTTAGCTTGAGGCCTGCCTGGGGATGGGTATCCGATAATCGGATATCACGAATCTAAGAAGGGGTTGTATCTTGCCGTCATGCATTCCGCCATCATATTAGCTTCGCTTATCAGCTGACTCGCTGCTAAGGAAATTATTGATAAAGTGCAATTGGAGGAATTACAAGCATGTCGATTGGCTAGATTTAATAAAGAAAGCAGATCATAAGCGATCAAGCTGACTAATGCACATGGATAGCAGCTTGATCGCTTTATGTCACGTACTACTTGAGTATCTTGTCAATAATCCCATATTCCAGCGCTTCTTCTGCAGTCATAAAGTAGTCGCGATCCATGTCTTTCTCAATTCGTTCGACGGGCTGACCAGTATGGCCAGCCATTAATTGCACAAGTCTCTCACGCATCTTGAGAATGCGTTTGGCGCTGATGGCAATGTCGCTTGCCTGTCCTTGAGCGCCTCCATGGGGTTGATGAATCATGATTTCGCTATTGGGTAGTGCAAAGCGCTTGCCCTTGGCTCCAGCTAACAGCAGAATCGAGCCATAGGAGGCGGCTAATCCTGTACAGATGGTATGAACCTGCGGCTTAATGTATTGCATTGTGTCATAGATGCCAAATCCTGCAGTGACCGAGCCTCCTGGACTATTGATGTACATATAAATGTCTTTGTCTGAATCCTCTGCTGCAAGAAGAAGGAGTTGCGCAACAACACTATTGGCCAGACTATCATTAATTTCATAACCGACAAAAACAATTCGATCCTTCAACAATCGGGAATAGATGTCGTAGGAGCGTTCGCCTCGACTCGTTTGCTCAACAACATATGGGATATAGTTGGACATGGTAATACCTCCTCTGTTTTTCCACTGTGGAATATTCAGAAAACGAATGGATCGCAGCAGAAGATACGCTTCAGAGGACAAAAGTTTTTTTCACAAGGTTGCGTAACGCAATGCATGCTTCGTTCGTTTACTGATTAGAAGATAAATAATTGCCGCCATGAACGATTCATGTTAGGGATGAAGAAGGCTGATGAAGAGAAAGCGAGAACGAGCGAATGAAGGAGTTGACTGTGAAGGATGACCAATCTAGATCAAGTGCAGAGCGTCGAACAACCTAATCTGGAGCAGTTGAACGACGTACTGAACAGATATTGCCTCTCTCTCACACATTCCAAATGGGATTCTGAGGATCTCGTACAGGATACGTGGGTCAAGATTCTAGCCCGTAACAAGGAGATAGAACACAACAATCCTGAAGCGCTGCTGCTGCGTACAGCCAAGAACGCTTGGATTGACCAAGTGCGCCGAAGACATCGATTGGATCAAATTCTGGTAAAGCAGCAGCTTCAATCTCAAGAACACAATGATCCTATACAAGAGAATAGTACAATTGACATCGAAGCCGCCTTCCAATATATGATGACACACTTGTCTCCTCTGCAAAGAACCGTCCTCCTTATGCGCAGCGTACTCGGGTATTCTGTTGCTGACACTGCAAATAAGCTGAAGACAACGGAAGGGGCGGTGAAGGCTGCATATCATCGAGCACGGAAGGTGCTGCTTGATGTGAAGGGAGATGAATACATGGAAGAAGCGGCCCTGCCAGATAATGTGGAAGCTCAAAGCCACATACGGGCACTCGCTATTGCATTTGTCAATGGAGAAGTCAATGAGGTATTGAGACTTGTGCAGGGAGAACAGGATCTCGTTCCTGTATTAAATATGTACTCTAGGTCGAATCAGATGCGTTATAAACAGAAGCAGCGGGCTTATAAGCAGATGTTCCATCATTTCGAAGCCTTACTAGCTGCATAAAATAAGCTCGTATGGAGCAATGCAGCATGCTGTTTCTGGATAATCTGTGAATCGCTTTGCCCGCCTCATGCATACACGTCGATATGGGCAAACGTCTTCAGCATGTGTCACTTGGTTGGTGCTGAAGGCGATTGTCCGTGTTCCTCTTCCATAAAATACTTCAATAATGATAACCAAACACGATAATCGGGATGGACGTTTCCCTTTGCTCATTCTTTCTAATTGCTGTTCGTACCAATTTCGAGCATGGCCGCTTTTGAATCGATCCATTTCACCCCTGTCGTAGACAATCCCAACATTAGGAAGTAGACTAACTATATAGTATTTCAGACATGTCTACATTTTTAACAATGAGAGGAAATATTGAAGATGACAGATGAACAATTACATCACATTTTACACTGTTTTCGCTTCCAAAAGCCTGAGATCATTTTCCTGAGGCATAATGAGAATCGGACATATAAAGTGAGCGACGCTGACGGCAGAACTTATGTCCTACGTGTTCATCAGCCGTTTAAAGAAAGTATGACAGGCTTGCAACATACTTATGAAGGTTTGCTAGGTGAACTGCTCATGCTGGAAGCCTTGGCGAAGGAGAGCAGCCTGCTGGTGCAATCGCCGCTGCGCAATCGAGATGGGGAATTGATTACCGTCATCGAACATGAAGGGCAGCGATTGAACTGTTCGGTTCTAACATGGCTGGAAGGCAGGGATCTTCAGAAAGAAGACGTTCAGAAGCCAGAATTGGTCAAGCTGCTCGGATCTCAAGTTGCTGAACTCCATGGATTTTACCGTCAGTATCCGCGCGATCGGGTAAAGAATCGACCAGAGCAAGGGATTGCATATAATGTTGGCTTAATTTCAACAATACATAAAGGGTTGGAACTCGGTTTATTTGTGCCTTCAGATGTCGCGATCATCGAGAAATGCATTCATCTTATCAACGATAAACTTGAGCAATTCGGAACCGAGGATAGATGGGGACTTATTCACGGTGATTTAGGTTTTGGTAATATGATTATTTCTCCTAAAGGACAATTAAGCTTCATTGACTTCGGATTCTTCGGCCCAGGATACGATTGGACAGACATCGCCATGGGGGCGATGATGGCTCCCGCAGCACACAGAGATATATTCCTAGAGGGATATTACGGAACTGCGAACAAAGCTGCGGACGAGCTTGTTCTCATCGAAGGCATGATGCTGATTTCGATTATCGGATATTACGCGTTTCAAATGGGGAACGAGTCCGTACATAATTGGATGCGGGAGAAAATGCCGAAGTTTTGTGTTGATCATTGTTTGCCATTCTTAGCAGGGGAGCGAATATTTTATCAGGTATAGGAGTAGGTTAGAAAGGCTTAAAGCAATGACAATAGCTAGATATGATAGCTAAAAGCACCTCCATCCTAAGATAAATACGTGAAGATTGAGGCGCTATTGTGTTTTGTTGCATATCTACATCCAATTAGTCAGCCTAGAGGTTTGATAAGATAGGGGAAGAACATTTATTCCGTGGACAATCGGTAGGATTAAGAGGAGGGGTTCCTATGCACGCGAAGAAAGTACCTCGTTAAGCCCGTGGCCCGCCATTCATGAACTGTATCCACTCATTGCAATTACACAGTCCAAGGGAGAGATACGCAAATGAACATGAATGGACCTGTTGAAATTTCAAGACAAGAAAGACTGGCAACCTGTTATGAGATCGCCGACCGTTTGCAGGAGGTATACGGCGAGCAAATTATTGCAATCGGGGTGTACGGCTCCGTATCCCGAGGCACGGACGGCCCTTACTCGGACATTGAGATGTTCTGTGTGCTGAAAGACGCTGACGATGAGGTAGACTTCAGTTACGAATGGTCATCGGGGCCTTGGAAGGCCGAAGTGAATGTTCGAAGTGCGAGTGTGGTTCTAAACGATGCTGCCACAGTGGAAGGGGACTGGCCATTAACACACGGGCCATTCTTCTCACCGCTAAGTCTGTACGATCCGGATGGATTTTTTTCTAAGCTGAAGGAAGCGGCACATTCACCCTCAAGTGTTGATTTCTCTAATTCAATTAATGAAGTGCTCGTGGGAGAAATGTATGAGTTCATTGGAAAGCTCCGGAATGCAAATCGAACCGGCACACAAAGCTATCTTCCTTACTTAGCTATGCAATTTGCCAAATACGGCGCCATGTTAATCGGTCTTCACAATCGGAAGCTGTACTCGACAGGAGCTAGGGTACTTCCAGAATCATTGGAGCTGCCAGAGCGCCCAGATGGCTATGACGCGGTCGCCAATATGGTCATGTCTGGTCAGTTGTCTGAACCGGATCGAATTATTGATGCGTGCGAACAGTTCTGGAATGGACTCGTCTCATGGGCTGCAGAGTATGGTTACAAGATTCATTCGGAACGTATTCCATTCTAAGAATTCCTGGTTAAATGGCGATTGCTGACCTTTCATCAAATCACAATATGGACTTTATGTACACAAGCTCTGCTCTAAGCAGGGCTTTTTTATTTTTCAACTGGTGGCGGCCAATGAACCGATGGTTCTTTCAATAGATAGAAGACGATTCTTCCTATTTTCGAGATCCATACTTGTTTTTCGAGTTTGTATCCAACTGTTCGTTTTTCCCCGAATTGAAACTTGTCTTACCATATGAGATACTGTAGTCATCTGCATAAAAGGGAGGTGAATGCATTGCTGTTGGAACTCCAGGATCTGATGTCTTCTGATTTGATTCCGTATTTGATCTCGATCGGTCTAATATGCTCACTGACGTATGCTTACGTTGCACATCTGTATGTCGCAGTCGATCGCTTCTTAGTCCCTGCATACAGAGGCCGAGTCGCGATTGTTCCTCATCAGGAACGGATCGTCGGTCGGACAGAGATACATCACTGGCTAACCAGAAGCGTGAAGCGAAAAGAAGCGCCGGATGGAGATTCTGGAGACTGCCGTTCCTTGATTGGAATCAGAACGTTACCCAATCAAGGAGGACGATTATGGAGCAGTTCAATGTATTCACCTACAAGCGAAAGTTCATTTTAATCGGGGCACTGGTGCTCCTCGTGCTATTAAGCGGATGCGGGATAAGCGGGGCTAATGCCACCGTTGATGCTAATACGCCAGGATTTTTTAACCATTATATTGTGTACCCGTTTGTGTATCTGATCCAACATTTCGCGGCATTTTTCGGAGGAAGCTATGGTCTGGCATTGATTTTGCTCACACTGCTCGTACGATTAGCGCTGATGCCGCTCATGATGAGACAGTATCGCAATCAGCAGAAGATGAAACAGAAGATGGACGTTTTGCAGCCAGAGTTGAAGCTTCTTCAAGACGCATATAAGGATAAGAAGGATGCGGAATCAAAAGCAAAGATGCAGCAAGAGATGATGCAATTGTATCAGAAGCATCAGGTGAATCCGCTGGCAATGGGCTGCTTGCCGCTGCTTATCCAGCTGCCTATCTTGTCCGGATTGTATTATGCCATTAAGTTCACACCGGAAGTAGCTGCACACTCGTTCCTATGGTTCCAGCTCGGACGACCAGACATTGTGCTCCCACTGCTCGTTGGGATCATCTACTTCTTTCAATATAAGGCTACACAAATCGGCATGGATCCGATGCAGAGCAAGCAGTTTGCATTTATGGGATACTTATCTCCCATTATGATGACCGTGTTTTCCCTGACCACTCCCGCAGTCATACCGATGTATTGGTGTGTAGGCGGCGTGTTCGTTATTCTGCAAACACTGCTTGCGAAAAAGTTGTATCAGACGAAGATAGAACCTGCCGCAACGATCAGCAACAATTAAATAGCGTAACAACAAGGCAATCAAAGCTGTCCTGAATGAATTAGTGGGGCAGCTTTTTATTTACTTGAAAATGGATAAAAAGATATTTAAACAATGGAGGGAATGGGTATGGAGTGCCAATCTAGCATATTTACGCAGGAGCAAATCGAAACTATCGTGAAGCGATTTGGAAATACATTTTATGAACAGATGCTGCTCCATCTCGATGATTATGCCGAGAAGTGGTCGTTGTCCTCATTGCAGCTGATTCCATCCTTCTCAGCAAACGTAGTGTTCACTTGCTTCTCGGAACAATTTGGGCATGCGATACTTAAAATAGGACAACCATCGGAAACGATTTGGACGGAAGTTTCGACATTGCGTCAATATAAGGGGCAGCGATTCTGCAAGGTATATGAGGCGGATATAGAGAATGGCGTAATCCTATTAGAACGTTTGCAGCCGGGGACTACCTTGCGGGATGAGAGTTCCATACAGCGACGATTGGAAGTATTCTGTTCCTTATATTCGAATTTACATATATCGGCTGTTGAGGAAGAAAAGTACCCAACCTATATCGGTTGGGTAGAACGAATATCAGTTTACATGAGTCAGCGTCACGATTGCCCTGAATTAACTAGACACATGCAACGAGCAAGAGATATATGCTTGACCATTGCTTCGTCCTATTCCCAAAATCTGCTGCTGCACGGCGATCTTCATCATGATAATATGCTGCTCAGCAGCGATGGGGAATACGTGATCATCGACCCGAAGGGTGTGATCGGTGATCCTATATTCGATATTCCTCGATTTATTTTAAATGAGTTCGACAACGAAATAACTGCAGCATCCTATGAGAAGATAGATGGTATCATGATCACGCTGGCACGCAGGCTATCGATTCCGCATCCTATGATTAGGAAGTGCTTATATGTAGAAACGACAATGGGAATGTGTTGGTGTGTAGAAGACGGTTCGACACCTGAGGAATATACTGCCCTTTTCCAAAAGGTAGCCTTTGCCGAGGCAATCATGAACGAGCAAGGTACCTGGTAAGAATGATTGACGCATCAAACCAAATGCTATATGTTGGAATGGAGTCAAATAGGCTCCCATGCTTTTACGCGACGCAGGAGGTAAGATACATGCAGTTTTTATTGTTCTATTAATACGGGCTTCTTCTTAACCAGATAGAAGCTCGTATCGTAACCATTCCTATGGCTATCGATACGAAATGATGATATTTCGGAGGTAGCAAATAGATGGAACACATTTGTTTTGAACTCGAAAACGTCGAAATGACGTATTTAGATAAAGAGATACTCAAGATTGACCGGTTAGCTGTACATCAGTTTGACCGCATTGGCATCGTTGGCAAGAACGGGGCAGGGAAGAGCACGCTTCTGAGGTTGATTGCAGGTACTGTTCAACCCACGAGCGGGAACGTGAAGCGGCATGTCGAGTATGGCTTGTTTGAGCAAATGGAGGCGCCTGCAGATGCTGAAGCAGATCCAGCGTTACTAGGCAGATTGGCGATTCCGAATCATACTGAGGGTTTAAGCGGCGGGGAGCAGACAAGGCTGAAACTGGCGCACATGCTGACTCATTATTATGAAGCGCTGCTCATCGATGAGCCAACAACCCATTTAGATCAAGCGGGCATTGCGTTCCTGCTCGATGAGCTTCGCTATTACTACGGAGCGCTTGTCCTGATCAGTCATGATCGTGAAGTACTGGATGAGCTCGTCACGACGATTTGGGAAGTGCATGAAGGCAAGGTGCGTGTATATTCAGGGAACTACAGCGATTACGTCGAGGCGAAGCGTCTGGAGCGCGAACAGCAGATGCAAGCACACGAGCAGTTTATCAAGGAGAAAACCCGCCTAGAAAAAGCTGTACAAGAGAAAATGAAGAAAGCCGAAAAGATTGCGCAAGCAGGCAGTATGTCTAAGAAAGAGTCGAAGGCATTGGCAAACCGCATGTTCGAAACCAAATCGAAAGGCACCAGTCAAAAAGCAGTCCATCGTGCCGCTCGCGCTATTGAACATCGTATGGAAAAGCTTCAAGAAGTAGAGGCCGTACAGGAAGAGAGACAGATCGTGTTTCGCCAAGCGAAAACAGTAGAATTGCACAATAAGTTTCCCATTATGGCGGACAGACTCACGCTCCAATTGGGTGACACTGTATTACTTAAAGATGTAAATTTCCAGCTCCCTCAGGGGAAGAAAATAGCGATTACGGGTGCAAATGGAAGCGGGAAAAGCTCTCTATTAGCACAAATAGCAAATGCGGGGGCAGGCTTAACCATTTCCCCAAAAGCGAAAATAGGCTGGTTCCGTCAAATGAGTTATCAATATACAAGCAATGAGTCCGTACTGCAATTCGTCAAAAACCGTTCCGACTATGAGGAAGGTTTTTTGCGAGGTGTGCTGCATGCTATGCAGTTCGTCGGGACTGACATTCAGAAGAGTGTCCGATCCTTAAGTGGTGGGGAAGCGATTCGTCTCCAGCTGTGCCAGCTATTCCTAGGGGAATATAACATACTATTGTTGGACGAGCCGACCAACTTTTTAGATATTCTTGCTATAGAAGCATTGGAGCGGTTCATTGCCGCATACGAGGGAACGATCATCTTCGTGTCTCATGACAAGAAGTTCGTGGAGCATGCCGCAGATGTCCACTTCCATCTCTCGGATCGCAAATTGCATGTAATGTAAACGTAGTTAAGCATCCAAAATAAGCCGCCAAGTTCGACTTGGCGGCTTTCTGTTATTTGTTCAGTTGTGTTCTCAGAAGTTCTTTAGGACAAAGCTTTCAGACCCGTAACCCCAATAATAATGGCGATGAGGCTCACGATACGCGCTGGGCTTTTGCTTTCACCGAAGAAAATCATATTGAGAAGAACGGCTCCAGCAGTACCAATTCCGACCCATACTGCATAGCTGACACTAACCTGAAGATATAGGAATGAAGTATAGAGTAGGGCAAAAGAAGCTCCGAATCCACCTAAGAAGATCACTCCATTTTGCAGCGTTTTATGCTGGGAATACTTTTTAAGTCCGACTACACCGACCATTTCACACATTGCCGCTAGGAAAACAAACAGCCATCCCATCGTTACGCAACTCCTTTCTGTTTATGATCCGTGGCAGCTTGATCTGCCAATTTAAGTCCAATTACGCCTGCAACAAGCACAATCATAAAACCAATTTTGCCTATGCTAAGACTTCCGCCGAAAAACAATACATCCATTAGTGCCGTACCGACTGTCCCTGCACCTGCGAAGATCGCATATACGGTACCGGTAGGAAGCTTCTCACAAGCCTTAGCCAAGAAATGAAAATCAACAGTAATGATTCCGAGAATAATGGCCCAATGCCACCACGATGAGGCCATATTAAAGCCGAATACCCACAGCAGCTCGAACAGGCAAGTGAGCATCACATACATCCATGAACGATTCATGATAACACCTCTCTTAATATGAATGACATTCAGTCATTTTGTAGACAAAAAGATAGGCCCTTGAACTACAGGACCTGAATCCCTAGTGCGTGAGTGACGAAGGCGTATACTTCCTCCGCTTGCGCTTGTATTTCTGATTCATCCGCTTGATCGAACAGATACACTTGCTCAGCTGCGGATTCAATGGCCCCAATCACAATTCGCGCCGTTCTAGCAGTGTTGAGCGATTTCCGGATTGATCCGTTAGCTTGAGCTCTATCGAGCAGTGCAGTAACCCAGTCATAATAAGGCTTATAAATGGATTCCCATTCCTTAAGATGCTCACTGGAGGCTAATCCTGCATACAGCAGCGCTAGTTGCTCTCGGCTATCATGGTGAAGTTGGAACACCGTTGCAATAAAAGACTTGATCTGACCCTGAAATGGGGCGTTCTGATCTACTGAGCTCTGAAGCGCTTCTATAATCTTCTGCACCATGACTTCTGCAATAGAAGGCATGACAGCCAGCTTAGAAGGGAAGTAAAGATAAAATGTGCCCTGTGCAATCCCGGCTCCCTTCACGATATCAGATACCTTCGTCTTTTCGATGCCTTTGCTGCACAATACTTCGATAGCCGCACGAACAATACGTTCCTTTTTGTCTTCGATGAGTATGACCTCCTCTAACTCGATCACAAATGACTGACTATCATTCATTTTATAGGAGAAGACGAACTGTTGTCAAATGAACAAACATGCTTATACAATATACGCTAGCAACAATCAATTTCATGCAAATATCGGCAAAAAGGCACAATACATTCTTTAAAATTGAAGAAACCTATTTTACGCTTACTTTTAAGCTCGATAACGTTTATAATATATCGAGTACAAAGACTATAAGAAAAGGTGTCATGAATGAGCATATTAAACGTAGAACGACTCAGCCACGGCTTTGGAGACCGTGCGATCTTCAAGGACGTATCCTTCCGCCTGCTCAAGGGCGAGCACATTGGACTGATTGGCGCCAATGGAGAAGGCAAGTCCACTTTTATGAATATTATTACTGGCAAACTACAGCCGGATGAAGGCAAAGTTGAATGGTCCAAGCGCGTGCGCGTCGGCTACCTCGATCAGCATGCCGTACTTAGCAAGGGTCTAACTATTCGTGATGTATTGAGAAGCGCGTTCCAATATTTATTTGATATGGAACAAGAAATGAACGACATGTATGGCAAAATGGGTGACGTAACGCCAGAGGAACTAGAGAAGCTTCTAGAGGAAGTCGGTACGATTCAAGACACACTTACGAATCAAGACTTCTACTTGATCGATGCGAAGGTCGAGGAGACTGCTCGAGGACTTGGCTTGGTTGATATTGGCCTGGACAAAGACGTACATGACTTGAGTGGCGGTCAGCGTACGAAGGTGCTGCTCGCAAAGCTATTGCTTGAGAAGCCAGACATCCTGCTCTTGGACGAGCCTACGAACTATTTGGATGAACAGCATATCGAATGGCTGAAGCGTTATCTGCAAGCGTACGAGAATGCATTCATCCTCATCTCACACGATATTCCGTTTTTGAATAGCGTTATTAACCTGATCTACCATATGGAGAATCAGGAGCTTAACCGCTACGTGGGCGACTATGACAAGTTCCAGGAAGTCTATGAAATGAAGAAGCAGCAGCTGGAATCTGCGTATAAGCGCCAACAGCAGGAAATTGCTGACCTGAAAGACTTCGTTGCACGCAACAAAGCGAGCGTCGCGACACGCAACATGGCGATGTCCCGTCAGAAGAAGCTCGACAAGATGGAAGTGATTGAACTAGCGAAGGAGAAGCCGAAGCCGCAGTTCAATTTCAAGGATTCCCGCGCTTCCAGCAAGCTTGTATTCGAGACGAAAGACTTGGTAATTGGTTACAATGAGCCATTGTCCCGTCCATTGAACCTCCGTATGGAGCGCGGCCAGAAGATCGCCTTCGTCGGCGCGAACGGCATCGGTAAGACGACATTGCTTCGCAGCATCTTGGGCGAAATTCCTGCAATTTCGGGCTCTGTAGAGAAAGGTGACAACCTGGACATCGGGTACTTCGAACAGGAAGTCAAAGACGCGAATTACAATACATGTATCGAAGAGATCTGGAAGGAGTTCCCTTCCTTTACACAATTCGAAGTTCGTGCAGCACTGGCGAAATGCGGACTGACAACGAAGCATATCGAAAGTAAAATTGCGGTGCTAAGTGGTGGGGAAAAGGCGAAAGTTCGCTTGTGCAAGCTCATTAACGTGGAGACAAACTTGCTCGTACTCGATGAGCCGACGAACCACTTGGATGTCGATGCGAAGGAAGAGCTGAAGCGTGCCCTTAAAGCGTACAAAGGCAGCGTCCTGCTTATTTCCCACGAACCTGAATTCTATCGCGATATCGTGACAGAGACATGGAACTGTGAATCTTGGACGACAAAAGTATTTTAATTGAATATGTAAAAAAAACGACTCTGTTACCACGGAGTCGTTTTTTTGTACATGAACACAGACTGACTAAGTTCATTTAATATGGCCATTCCGTACCTGCTCGAAGAAAAGTTTGTTATGCACATCAGTTCCAAATCTAACACCTGAGATTGTTTCCCGTTGAGATACCGAGCAAATTAGCGAAAATCGTGAAGAAATTGACCCGATTCTCTACTGCGGCTGGATTTAAGCCGTTACATTCCTTCGCCCCATTGATCGAACGGATAGTCTCCCCGAAGCCTGAGCCGTTGACGATTGCATTATGCGGTGTCATAGTCCCTGCTCCGTTCTGTGTGTTCCAGAACCACAAGGCTGTTTTCCATGCTACTGAGGAATCCTGCGCGACCAAATCTGGATTGGTCAAAAGCGGAAGTCCCAATGCAGCGCCAGCGGCTCCATAATTGACGTTCCAGCTTAATTGGATCGGGCCTCTTCCATAGTACTGCTTACCAGGTGCGCATGGGTAGAGAACACTCGTGTTATCACAATAAAACGGGTAATTTGCCGTATCCAGTTCGACGATGTATTTTAAATGTCCCGATTCTTGGGCTACATTTCCTAGAAAAGCTGCTGCCTCTTGTTTTTTGAGTGTGTCGCTTCCTGTATTGGCAAAGGCAGGGTAGGAGGACAGAGCGGATACTAAACCGGAATAAGTATAGAATGGATTGCGGTTAGGGAACATTTGATTGAATTGAGCCTCGGTAACGACAAAGCCCCCACCAGTACCGCCAGAAACAGGTTTGCAAGTTTTACTGGAGCTTTGCGGGGAAGTAGTAACGGGAGTTGTCGTGTCATTCTGCGCGGCAACCGTATACGTATAGGTTGTTCCGTTCGCCAATCCCGTATCGGAAAAGGACAAAGCGCTGATCCATTTATACCAATCGCCGTTGCGATAGACGTCGTAGCCTGTAGCGCCATTGATTGCATTCCAGCTTAAGCTGCAGGTTCCATTCGATGCACTTACCGATAAAGTAGGGGCTGGCAATGTGCTGCCGCCTGAGGCAGTTGGCGTGCAAGCTTTGCTGGCGCTATGCGGGGATGTCTCTACCGGACTAGTCTTGTCATTTTGCGCAGCAACCGCATACGTATAGGTTGATCCATTGGTCAATCCCGTATCAGAGTAGGACAACGTATTTGTCCATTTATACCAATTGCCGTTGCGATAGATATCATACCCTGTAGCTCCGCTAATCGCATTCCAGCTCAAGGCACAAGCTGCATTCGAAGAACTAACCGTTAACGATGGGGAAGATAAAGCAGCAAAGGCAGTAAGAGGAGATACAAGAACGGTTATTATCACAATTGCTAGAATGAATATTCTCTTATCAATCATCCTTTTCATAGAAAGCCTCCTTATAGTAAAGTTAGAAGAAATAGAATCAAACAATTGGTCATCCTTGTACATAGCCTCTGATTCGATGGAGTCGTCTTAACATGGGAATGTGATAGAATGAATACTTCTTTTTCAATAGAGGAGATTAGAACAATTTTCATACATGTTGTGGAAATAAGTTGAGGCCATTAAACTGACGGCTTCTGTGCACGATAGGAGCGCAGCGTACCGAATATGGTCGCAAACTGACCGGTTTGCTCCACATTCTCAAATCCACATTCCTGGTACAATTCAGGAAGAATACCGTGGACATGATCCCGGGTCGTTGTGAAGCCATCCAGCCATTGAATCGGGTAAAAGGCAAGACGCATCAAACTGTTTTGCGGTTTATCAAAATCAATGATGTTAATCGTCCCGCCAGGACGCAAGGTGCGATGCAGCTCTTCTATCGTTCGACGCTTCATATCGAGGGTCAAATGATGGAAAAAGAGACTTGAAAAAACGTGATCCAAATGGGCATCTGGAAAAGGGAGATCCGTGGACATGCCTTGCTGAAACTCAATATCCACCTTATTCTGTACTGCCTTATTCTTCGCAATCGTCAATATTTCTGGATCAGCATCAAGCCCTACAAATTCAGCCTCCCCCTGCGCTTGCTTCAACATTAACGTCAATGTGCCCGTTCCACAAGCCAAATCGAGAATACGTTGACCTGGCTTCACATTCCCTTGCTGAACCAAATGGGTCTTGAACTTGTTCTCTTTCATCCCCCATTTTAACACCGGATCATATATAGGGGTTAACCAATGGAACTTCATAGCCGGAATATACCCTTTTTGTGTCATGAATGCACAGCCCCTTTACTCCTTAGTTCGAATGCAGAAGTATGTAAGATGTGTAATGTGGGATTATTCATATGTTATTCTTATCTCTGTACTATACTAACATATAAGGGTAAATATGTCAGTACATTAGTATTAACCTCCAGTGAAAAGTTCATATATATGACCAGGTACGACACAGTTATCCGCTTTTATCCAATGTCCTGAATCCATGGAAGAATTTGAATCCGTCATGCAGATCGCATCTGAAGAGAAGCCTAGCTTCATGATCGGTGACAACGGAACATGTATATACCGATCCACGACAGACGATGAGTGGTATTTGAATTGGGATTGTTATTGAATACTTGCCAATATGGCTTGCGCTTCGGGTATTCGCCCATTTCCAATTCGCCCTGTATGGAATAATGTATCCATAACAACGCAGCGGCGATGGAGGCGGATTCAATGCCCGTGAAGAGTGGCAAGGAATATATAGAACGGATTAACAACAATCTCCCCGATGTTAGAATCGCAGGGGGAAAGATAAGAGGGGAAATTTCCGAACACAAAGCCTTCAAGGGACTTATGGCTACACAAGCGAACATGTATGACATGCAGGTTGCCGGGAAAGTGAAGGCACGCCTCGTGTATTCTTCGCCCTTAACAGGCGATCCAGTAGGTCTGTCCTACATGCAGCCGAAGACGATGAAGGATCTCGTACAACGAAGAACTATGATGGAGACATGGGCGAATGTCCATCATGGATTTCTTGGTCGTGCTCCCGATTATATGAACACAGCCATTATGGCGTATGCTTCAGCTGCCGGGATACTTGAAGATGATTACCCTGCGTATGCATCCAACTTGAAACGGTATTATGAGTATTGCCGCGAGAACGATATCACGCTCTCTCATGTATTCATTCAGCCTAAGGCAGCTAGAATATCTACCTTTCTCCGGACTTTCAGAGAACCGGAAGCTGCCCGTATCATGGATAAAAATAAGGATGGGATCGTTGTTCGCGGGGCGTTTCTATTAGATACACAGGGAGCAACCTCAGATGAAATACTCGTATATCCAACTCCTTTCTCTTGGACTGAAACGGAAGACAATCCTTATTCATTCGTATTTGCGGTTCCTAGCAACCTAGAGGGCATCCGTTTTATATGCAGAGAAAGCTTCTCAGCAGGCGATTCTTCCTATGATTACCCGCTTAGTTCCCGATTTGAAGAGATGGATACGCTTGTCGTGTTCGATGATGTTACTGTCCCATGGGATCGGGTATTTGTATGCGGGGACGAGAGGATGGCGTCTCGGCTCATGACGGAAAGTCAATTCCACGTTTATGCCGGCACTCAAATCATTTGCAAAAATATTGCAAAAACGGAGTTCATGCTCGGTACGATCGAAATGCTGGTCGAAGCCACAGGGATTAATAACCATGAACATATTATTGAAAAGGTTACAGAAGTTATTGTAGCCGTGGAGACGCTCAAGGCTTTCCAACTTGCAGCCGAGAAGGGGGCAGCTGTAGATAGATGGGGCAGTATGCTTCCTAATCGCAAGCCGCTTATTGCCGCCAATGTATATTATCAGAAGATGTATCCTCGTATCATTGAAATCATCCAATTGATTGGCGCCAGCAATTTAATCATGATTCCACATGAGAAGGACTTCAACACCGATATTCGCGATCAGCTAGATCGTTACATGAAGGGTATCGATCTGGATGCCAAGAAGAGCGTGCAATTGGCGCGATTGGCATGGGAGCTGAGCGTCAGCTCATTCGGTGGCAGGCAGTCTGTCTATGAGCGCTTCTTCTTCGGCAACAGCACTGTTGTAAATAACCGGATGTATGCCGAATACCAAGATAGTCGAGCTAAATATGCAGATCGGGTCAACCGCTTTTTGACATAACCTTGAATGTGAATGATCCCTGAGTACCTTGCCATCACCAGCCAAAGTACCCAGGGAAGATATAGATTTCGTATTGAATTCCTACAAATTCCTACTTAGCAGCTGCTCTTCGTTCTTCAAAGACTTCCGCTGCTACCTTAAAGATCGTGTTCAGGGCATGTGGAAATCCGGCATAAATGATCATCTGCATAATTACTTCAACGATCTCTTCCTCTGTCCATCCAACATTGAGCGCTCCATTGATATAAAATTTGAGCTGCGTCGTATTGCCTAATGCAGTCAAACCTGCCACCGCAGCAAGCAGACGTGATTTCAAATCGAGCCCGGGTCGTGCAAAGATCTGTCCATAATTAAATTCTACAGCAAGTCGTCCTAAGTCCGGAGCAGGCGAATCCTTGAAGCTGTTTACAATGGCCTCAACATGATCTTTGTCGATACGTGCCAAGATGTCCAAGCCTTTTTGATAGTGGTCTTCACAGCGTGACATGATGAAATTTCCCCTTTGTAAAAAATTCATTTTCCATTTGCTCAACCGTTAGATGTTCCAAATGAGTTCCCTCTGTCAATCAGACCGATGGAAGAGATGAGGAGCATAGAAAGTCCTGTGACACAGACTCCTACCCATTGGCAATGGCTCCATGCAAGCAAACCCAAGTAAGAGCCTAGAGCCCCTCCCAAAAACGTTGCAACCATATATAGTCCATTCAGACGATTGCGAGCTTCGGAAGACTGTTCGAAAAGACGTGCCTGACAAGCCACCTGATTCGCTTGCGTACCAATCGTTAGCAAGAAAGCGGCGAACACGAGTACCAGCAGACTTTCTCCCCATAACAGAAGCAGCAAGTAAGAGAACAGAGCAGCAGCCGTACATACTCTTCCAGCAAACACAGCTCCCATGCGATCGATCACTCTCCCGACGAGGGGAGTTGCGAACGCGCCTCCAATCCCAACCAGACCGACCATACCTACTGCACCAGAACCTAAGGAGTAGGCAGGCGAGGCAAGCAGCAAGGCTAACGTTGTCCAAAACACACTAAATGCTCCAAATACGAATGCTTGACTTATACATGTCTTGCGCAGTACTTGCTCCTTCCGAATCAGCGGAAGAAGAGAGGCGATTAACGCTCGATATGTCATCTCTGCTCGGCCATAACTGCGTGGGAACAAGCTGCGAACGAGTATCATCAGACCGATCATGCAGCCAAATGATATCCAGTACATGATTCTCCAGCCATAGATATCGTCTATCCATCCACTAACGAACCTGGCACCCAATATTCCGCACACTAACCCGATTGCTACATTTCCGAGCACTCTCCCTCGCTGTTCCGCTATGACCAGAGAAGCCGCCATCGGAACGACAACTTGTGGGATAACAGTGGTTATTCCGATAACCAAATGAATGCTTATTAACCAGTTCATATTCGGGGATACCGCAGCTGCCGCTAAGGAGATACTCACGATCCCGAGAAGGACAATCATAAGACGCCGTCTCTCTACCATATCAGCAAGCGGAACTAAGAACAGATTGCCCAGTGCATAGCCTACTTGCGCCAATGTTGCAACCCAGCCAATTTGAGTAATCGTCCCTCCGAATGTCTGGGCCATACTGGCAAGCAAGGTTTGGTTCACATACACATTGGCGACCGTAAAGCCGCATGTTAATGCCATTAAAACAGGGGCGACGCCAAGAATTAGGGGACTTTCTGAAGTCACGGCGCAATCGCCTGCAGCCTGCCGATTATGGTCTGCCGATCGGAACGAGACGCAAAGCGAAGGGTCTTCGATGGGAAGAGCTAGCACAGTTAGCTGGCATCGGCCTATCGTGGTATACATGGTTGGAGCAGGGAAGAGAAATCAATGTCTCCCAAGACGTATTAGAGAGCTTGGCTCGGGTTATGCAATTAAGCGCGGAAGAGAAGAATCATCTGTTTCTACTTGCTCTTCAGCAGCCTCCGGCAGCGAACAAGCCGGAAACGATTCGTGCGGATGTTCAAACTGTTTTGCAGCATTTTCTAGATCACTGGGCGGATTGTCCTGCATACGTAACCGATCATAAATGGGATGTGTTGGCTTGGAACCGCGCTGCATGTGCGGTATTTGGCGATTTTTCCGCCATGAATGGGAAAGAGCGAAATGCGGTATGGCGTTGTTTTCGCTCAGCTTCTTACCGAGAGCTGCTGGTCGATTGGGAAGGTCACGCGAAGCGGCTGCTTGCTTCATTCCGATCTACCAGCACATGTTACGTAGGGGAGGATTGGTACCAAGAGCTTGTCCAAGAATTAATCGAGCATAGTAAGGAGTTCCAGCAATGGTGGCCTCGCCATGACATCATGGGAACCCCGATTGGCACCAAAGCATTGCTCCACCTAAAGGCAGGGCTAATGATGATGGAGCATATCACGTTCCAGGTATATGATGCTCCGGATCTGAAGGTGACATTGTATCGGCCGCTTCCTGACAATAACACAGTGGCGACACTCGCCAAACTACTTGAGGAATAACAGGATACAAATAGCCTGACTGCAAATAGCAGTTGAACATTTACCTGATAGACTTTATTTTTCCTGAAAATTTGAAGCGTCCGTGTTAAAATATTTCATGTTCATATATTCATGCAGTTACATACATTACAGGAGTGATGAAACATCATGTTGTCGAACAAAAGGATCAAAAGATGGAGCAGTGCCTTGTTGGCAGTTGTATTGTGCTTGAGTGCTGTAACTAGTGTCTCAGCTAGTCGAACAAGCAAACCGCTGCCAAAGCCAAGTTGGCAAAAAGACTTGTCTGAGGTAAATCAATTTATTGAGGCTCCATTTCATATTCCGAGCACGAAGACCGTGTATTTGGCTTCAAATACTTATATCGCCTCACAAACGAAAGTATGGGAAGCAGGTGTTGTCACTGCCGTAGATGAGAGCAGCGGCAAGCCGAAATGGTCCTTCACATTCTATCAAAAAGGAACACCTTATCCATGGAATACGAAGATTGCTTATAGCAAGTTAGGCTCGGTGTATGCCCTCGTAAAAGATGGTCAAGGAACGAAATTATTCTCCGTGAATGCCTCTGGCAAAAGCAATTGGACCATCCCCGTTCCGAATGCCGAAGACGTGCATGTGATGAATGATGGTACGATTCTATTAATTGACCCGGATAGAAAGGTTACACCTACAGCGAAAAGCAAACCTCGTGCATATGCCTATAGTGCAAACGGCAAAAAACTTGCTGAACTATCTCTGGGACAAATGTATTCCGTAATTGGCGGTCAATATGTTGTGTCCCAAATAGGAGAGATCGGGAAGTCCAATTTAGCGGTGTATGGTTCGAAATTAAACAAGCTATTCACTTATAACCTCCCTAGCGGCGCGGTTACCTATGTGAATGAGGCGACTTGGGTCATTAACAACCGCGATATTCTGCTTCGTGTGAATGTGCCGAAGAGCGGAAATAAGTTAATCGCGATGAACGCTAAAGGGAAGACATTATGGGAACGCAGTATTCCAGGAAATGCACGAGTTCAATCCATCGGACAGAACTATGTTGTGTACGCAGATGGGGTAATGAGCTTGTTCGATGCCAATGGACTTGTCACGAAAGCCGAAGTGAAAGCGGATCTCCCGATAGCCATTATTTTCGAAACACCAGATCAGCAAATCGAGATACATACAGAGAATGCGAAGAAGGTGCTGAATGCCAAGACCCTGCAAACGATATATGAGTATCCTAATTATCAAGACAGACAGAAGTATCATTATGCAGGCAATGGATATCTGTACTCGATTAACCAAGGGAATCAGCTAGCCCAATATAAATTGCAAAAATAACACAATGAATGGGATTGTCTCAAAAGGATAGGATCAATTGAGGCAAGTCCCATAAGATGTACAAAGACGCTTCCAAAACCACTGAATATGTGGGGATGAAAGCGTCTTTCTTCGTGCATGTACCTATCAATGTGGAGGCTTCAAATTTAATATTGACCTATGAGACTGTCCCAATTAATCATTGCTTTGTCCATTGAGCTTCAATTGCGATTTGCGATTCCATAAGGTTGACATCACAAGCGCAGCAAGCAGGATTACTGCTGCGAACATGTATGGCGCATTAATGTTCAGATCGAATAAGAAGCCGCCTATGGCCGGCCCAGCAATGATGCCTAGGCTTGTATAAGTGGAGTTCATTCCAGCGACGAAGCCTTGATTTTCTCCAGCCATTTTCGAGAGTAAGGAAGTGACGGCTGGACGAAGAATATCACAAGCGAAGAAGACAATGCTCGTCACAACCATAATGGCTAAATAACTACTTACGAATACCGTGGCCATAATGAATAATGCCGCTATAACGAGGGAAGCGTGAATGATATTCTTCTCCCCAAATTTCGCCACCATCTTCTCAAAGAACAGAATTTGCGCAACAACTCCTAGAATTGAGCCGATCGTAATAATGAATGCAATATCTTTGGCCGTAAATCCAAACTTTGCATCAACGAACAGGCTGAACATCATCTCGTATGCTGCCAATCCAAACGCGAGCACAAACACGATGAGGAACGGTACAAAATAGACGGACTGCACTGATTTTTTCATTTCAGCAAAGAAGTTGACGCGAATATGTTGTGCACGGTTATTCTCCATTTGCTCCTGAGATAGCGATTCCTGCAGCAGGAAGATGGAGAAGATCGCCGCGATGAATGCAAAGGCAGCAGCGAAGAAGAAGGGGGCACGTATGCCTAATTCGGCAATGAAACCGCCTAGTCCCGACCCGATAATGAAACCTGCACTAATAGCAGCAGCTTGATAACCTAATACCTTGGCTCTATTCTCAATTGACGTTCGATCCGCAATGTACGTAATAACGGCTGGCATAATGAATGCATCACTAATACCGCCTAATATTCGTGACGCAAATAGAACCCAAGCCTGCGTTCCAATGCCGAACAAGATCTCTGAGAACGAGAACAGACATAACCCGAATACGATCATTTTCTTTCTGCCCAGCGTCTCTACCCAAACCCCTGTAAACGGGGAGGCGAGCAGCTGAGCAAAAGCAAAGGCCGAAATCATATACCCGACCATTTGTCCGCTTAAGTGCATCTCCTTCGCAATGGACGGCATGACAGGTACGGCAAGACCAATACCGACGTAAGCAATAAATAAATTAAACAATACGAGTGCTAATGACATTTTTTCCTTTGTAACTGTACTCATGTTATTCCTCACTTATTCAATTTTCTGTCTATTCATGTTGTGTGATGATGTTTCATAACCGTTATTGTTCTTCATCAGACCCCGATATCACCTGGTTGATCTTCTTCATCGTGTGAAGCATCTGTTCCAACTCCTCAAGCTCAATATGAGATGAGAACTTCTGTACAATCGACTCATCCGCTTTGTTAATGAGCTCCGCATAGTTTGTTCCTTCCTTTCCAAGAAGAATAAAGGATTCGCGCAGATTCTCTGGGTTGCTCTCACGGATAATAAAGTGTCCAGCCTCCAATTTAGACAGCACCTGGCTAACCGCGCTTTTGGAAATCGAAAATGCTTTTGCAATCTCATGAGCGGTCGTCCGCTCGTTTCGCATAATAAATAGCATCATATTTTCTTGTTGCACGGTTAAATGATAATCATCTATTTGTTTAGCTCCCTTGTTATAGACCGTGAAATAATCTTGAAAAGCATCATTGAGCTCGTTCATAACTCTCCGGTATTCCGCAATCATATCAATTCCCTCCATAGCGGTAGTATTCACTTTCCTCAACTAGAATCAAATTCAGTTTCATTAGGATAAGTTCCTTTTAGTTTAGTTTAGTTAAGTTCACTTAACTATATAGATAGAATACGCTATTGTCAATTCATTAATAGGGATAATTAATGAGGTTAAACGTCGATTCATGGAGTAAGCTTGCGATACCAACATAAGATTGAGGGTTTTTGTGGAAATAGATTCATGCTATACTGAATTCGTTACTTCAGATAAGGAGGTTAAACCATGTTAAAAAACGAACTCGGGACATCGCTCTATGCAAAGTCTTACCTATAAACAACGGCGGTTGTTTGTATAGAGCCAAGCATGCTTGAACCGCCTTCATCCGTGACGGTGAGATATGTTTATATTGAGACTTTGCCACCTTACTATCTAACTAATATAAGGGGTAGAGTTATCATGAAATATGTCAACGCGGACATTTTACCACAAGAACTGCTAAAGGAAGTTCAAAAATATACGAATGGTGTCATGCTGTACATTCCGAAACGCGAGGAAGAACGTAAGGCATGGGGCACAAAATCCGGAAGCAGAAAGCTGCTGGCCTTACGCAATCATGAAA
The DNA here is from genome assembly GCF_900102125.1 of Paenibacillus sp. cl6col. Taxonomy (NCBI): domain Bacteria; kingdom Bacillati; phylum Bacillota; class Bacilli; order Caryophanales; family Paenibacillaceae; genus Paenibacillus; species Paenibacillus sp. cl6col. The sequence goes on along the minus strand of NZ_FNAZ01000006.1, from coordinate 221,556 downwards.
TTCGCAACAGATTTGCCGAAGGTGCAACAATCGAGCAGCTTATGGAGCATTATTTCCTGTCCTACGACAGTATTAAGAAAATCGTATATACCAAGTTAAAATAGATGATTCAATGCGCAAGCCACATCAGATTTCGATCTGACGTGGCTTTTTATGTGCAAAGAACGGTTTAGATTCATTTGCTGTCTATCGACTCGATTATCACATTGCTACAATCATTTACAGCAGTATCGTTCTTGCATGCTGCTAATGGATGTCCATTACGATGAACCGCTGCAGCCCGACTTGATTATAGACAAGGAGAATAACACCGTAGAAAGCTGCACAATGCATCAGCTAACTTTATCACCACTAGGTTCGCCCATCCATATGTGATCGGGAATTGATGCAGATTCATAGAAACGGAGAGGGTTCAAATGAAGATAGATGGAAAGCGTGTTCGTCTTTCAAGGGTTACTGCAGATGACTTAGATTTTATTTGTGGACTTGAGACGAACACCGGCATCTGGTTGTATGAAGAACAAGTTGAATCTGATAAAGAGAAAGTTAGGAACAAGTATCTTGAGCAGATGAATTCAACATCCCAATATGATTTTGTCATAACGAAGGAAGCTGATGGAAAGTCAATTCCTGTTGGATTAGCTCAAATATGGAGTTACTCCGAACACCGAAAGAGTTGGGAACTCGGATTTGCGATAATCCCAGAATTCCAAGGACACGGTTACGGGTTAGAAGCCATAAATCTATTACTTGATTTCTCATTCCATCAGTTAGGCGCTCATAAAGTCGTTGCTATGTGTAATTGTCACAATATGAAATCCATGAACTTGATGGAGAAGTTGGGTATGAGAAGAGAAGGGATTTTCAAAGAGGAATTATTGTGGAAGAACCAATGGGTTGACCAATATTTTTATGCGATACTCGATACCGAGTACATAAAAAAAGCGAACATCACGATCCAACTGTAGATTTAAATATAAATTGCATTAACAAGATGGATTATGACAATTCAACAAACGGGCCATTTTGCGGAACAAGGGTTAGAAATCACAGGGGAAAAAGAGTTAGCTTTGTTGAATATTTTGTGTATCCTATTTTGAGAATTATGGAAAAGATATTCGGGATGCTTGAGGCCATGTGTGAAAGTGGCTTGTCTTAGGAGAGGAGATAAATAAATGATCGAATTACGAAAAATTACCGGAGATAACATAGATGAAGTAATAGCACTTGAAGTAAGAGAAAACCAGAAAGACTATATACAAACTACTAACCTTAGAAGCTTTGCAGACGCTCATATGTTGAACGCAGACGGGATACCAGCGACTCCCATTGCTATTTATGCCGATGGAGTTGCGGTTGGATTTTTGATGTATATTTATGATACGTTGGATCATGAATTATTTGAAAATGAAGTTTTTTATGGGAAGAAGAGCTATTTTATTTGGCATATTATGATTGAAAAGAGTTATCAGGGGAAAGGATATGGAAAACTTGCTTTTGAAAAAATGTTGATGGATATTAAAAATATGCCATATGGGGAAGCAGAATATGTAACCCTCTTTTATCGAACAAGTAATGTCATAGCTAAAACATTATACGCTTCATTTGGTTTCGTAGATACAGGTATCATTCAGGATAATTCGATGTTGGCGATTAAAAATCTAATAGGAAAATAACAGAATCCTTAGTAGAACAGGATCTCTAAGAAAGAAATGTTACCTATCTACGTAGAATCACTACTCATCCCAATCGGGGATAGAATGACCAATGCCCAGGTAAGTTTTTAAGTGAGTTCAATCATACAAAACAGTTATAGAAAAAAAGTGCCCTCTTGACGAAGGCACTTTTTGTCATGCAGCTGGCAATCCGTCGAGTTCCATTTAACCCAGATGCTCAATCAAGTTTGCGAGCGGAACCTCTTGCTCCTGCTCTGGATCGTCAAGTGGATAAATTCGAGCAGATTCGTTGTCGGAATCTACATGCTGAATATAAACTTGTCTACCGTTGTAGGTTACGTTAGCCAGCATTGGAGAGCCTGCGATCTCTTGTGCGCGTTGTGCATTCATGCCGATACCTCCTGCAATCATCATCTATACACTATTGTGTGTAAATGAAATGGAAAATAATCGGCATGAAGCTAATCATCTCAATGGCTTGCCTTCTTTATAATAATAGTGCGGATCGAGGATGATGAAGAAAATGTGAACGCCTGGATATCCTCGCTCTCGCAACATATGGTCGATGCTGGCGGCAACGGCGTCATGTGTTTCCTTGTCCCGTTGGAACATCATAATCTCGACCGAAAGCGGAGTGTTCGTTATAATATGAACGTTCAATACTTCAATCTTGACCTTCTCCGGCTCCACGCGTACAATCGAGGAGAATTCCTCTACAATGTTTGGTGCAATCTCTTCCACGAAGGCATCTGGAAAAGCTTTAAATCGAATGTATGGCATATAAATCCCTTCAATCTGTTCTATTGTTCAATATTGTGATTTTAGGCGCAAATCGATGGAAAAGTCAATTCCCTTGTATCGAAACAATGCACAATACCTATATTCAGCAGCGGGGGCGTAAATCCTTTTTCTTTCCTTGAAGAGTAAAGACTCATTTATTTAATCATATTAACAAAAAACATGACTCGCTTCGATCCTGTTTGAACAAACAGGATCTTTTTATTACACTTAAGAGATTCATAGCATAAAACAGAGTAGAGAATGACTCACTGGGAGCGAAGAAATGATGGAGAGACAATCGATGAGGACTCAATTGATGAATATACTTAATGTGGTTAATCTTGGTGAGGAGTTAAAGTCTGAACTGCGGCACAGCTGGCTGTCAAACGGCAGACAGGAGAGCGTGGCGGAGCACACGTGGAGAGTATCGCTCATGGCCATGCTGATTGAGCCGTATTTAGATCAAGAGATCGATACCGCCAAAATGCTGAAAATGATCATTATTCATGATTTAGTGGAAGCAGAAGCGAAAGATATCCCTGCATTCGATACGATGAACAACGAACAATTGCGAGAACAAAAGGCTCAAAACGAAATGAAGGCCATACAACGAATTCGGGAAACATTGAAAGGGGATCTAGGGCGAGACGTATATGACCTGTGGATCGAATTTGAACATAAGCAATCGTATGAAGCCAAGGTTGCAAATGCTTTGGATAAACTCGAAGCTCAAATCCAACACAATGAGGCGGATATAAGCACATGGATTGAAATCGAATACGAGATGAGCTTTATGATGGGGAAGCATACCGACTTTAGCCCTGTATTGACCCAGCTGAAAGAACTCATTGAAGAGGAAGCAGAGGATAAACTACAACGTGCAGGTATTGATGTAGACAATCGCAAGAGTAAGAAATGAACGGCGGCCAATTTCTAGCCAATTGGAAATTAAAGCGAAAGTCTTAACGCAAGCGATGATCCAGGTTGCGAATAAGGCCGTACAGGAATTGCTATCTACACCCCGAATCAAATAGAGAGCGCGGCAATATGAATATATCGCATATCTTCGGGGACTAAGGCTACAAGCTATTTTAATGGGGTACAGATACACATCATCTAAAAATGACAATGACCCCGCCAGAACGCCAATGCGTCGGTGGGGTCATTCTGTGATGCAGCAATTTACTATTCAATCCTTGGGTAGGCTAATTTGATATTCCTCATAAAAGCTTTATCGCTTACTTGATCGATTTTGCATATTCTGCTGACTTCGTACCGGCTTGGCGACCGAAGATAATAATTTCCGCAACGGAGTTGCCTCCAATTCGATTCTCGCCATGCAATCCACCTGTCACTTCACCTGCAGCGAACAATCCTGGGATAGGCTTGCCGTCCTTGTCCAGCACTTCTGTATTCGTGTTGATTTTTACGCCACCCATGGTGTAGTGAATCCCTGGGCCGATTTTGATCGCATAGAATGGGGCAGCTGACAATTCATGATCCATCCCCGTTTTTCTGTCGAACTCCGCGTCTTTCTTATTTTTCACCGCACTGTTCCACGCATCGAGCGTTTTTTGCAGCTCTTCAGCCGGTACCTTAATTTCTTCTGCCAGCGCCTTGATAGAGTCTTTTGTTTTGACAAAACCCATCTTTTCGTACTGTTCGATGGCTTTTGCTCGTGAGCGGACACCCGCGTCAAATATAAGGAACGCGTTTTTCTCTGGCAGCTTTGTAATCGCAGCCGTTACACTGTCTCGGGCCGCCATCTCGTTAACGAATCGCTTCCCTTTGCTCGTAACGAGAATCGCACCTTCGCCGCGCACAACTTCACCAATCAGGTAGGAGTTTTCCTGCTGTACAGTAGGATGCACCTGAATTTGCTTCAAATCAACCGTAGTTCCGCCCATTTTCTCAACCATAGAGATGCCATCACCTGTGCTTCCCGGTTGGTTCGTTGTGACATAGCCTTTCAGGTCGGGACGAACTTCAGCAATGCGATTCATGTTGGCTCCAAAACCACCAGCTGTAATGACAACCGATTTTGCTGCAATCGTTTTTTCTCCATGCTGGCTGAAACCAACCTTCACTCCCGTTGCTTTGCCATTTGAACTTGTAATTTCTTTAACATCCGCATTTACAAATACCGGAATGCCTTTTTCTTGTACATTTTTAAGCAATCCAGTCACGAGATACTGGCCCACGGCTGAACCGTCTTTGGGACGGTGGGTACGCTTCTCGCTCATGCCCCCGGTAATGGTTATATTGTTGAGCGTGATCCCTATAGAATCGAGCCAGTCGATTGCTTTGGCCGAATTGTCTACGAAGAAGTGAAGCATATCTTTGTTGTTCGTGTTATGTCCGCCTTTGAGCGTCTCTTCATAGAACAAGTCATTTTTATCCGAAATGCCTTGTTCCTTCTGGAACTTCGTTTCTGATGCATTCATACCCGAAGATGCTTTGCTTGTATTGCCGCCTGCAACCGGCATTTTCTCAAGAATGACAGGATTCATCCCCGCTGCCTTCGCCTCAAGCGCGGCAGTCATGCCAGCACCGCCCGCGCCAACGATAACAATATCGTAGCTTTCCTTCAATTCCTCAAGCGGGGTATACTTTGCCACTGAAGCACCTGATGTGGCATCTTTTTCCCCTTTATCCTTCTCTTTTTGTACATTTTTGTTCTCGCCCGCATTTGTCTCGGGCTTCTTGCTTGCATTCCCACAGCCCGAAATCATAAGCAGCATAGAGAGCAAGAGAATCATGACGATGGTTGATTTTTTTTGCATGATGCGCAATCCTCCACGATGGAATCTGTTCATATATGTTCTTGTCGCTAGGATGTATACAAATCACCCTAAATTGAACTAAGCGTTTCATCACATTTATCATGTCATTTTCAGCTTTATATTATTTATGAACATCTGTAACCTGGATGGGGAGACATGAACGGTAGAAGTTGACTTTGCCCTTAGGGGAAGAGGTACAGTGGAGTTGAACACAGAACGATATACGATCCATACTGATGACTGGATAAATGATAAAGAACGGAGGGCATCACTTGTTGTCAATCGGAGAATTCTCGAAAATATGCGGAGTATCGACCAAAACACTTCGATATTATGGTGAAATCGGATTAATTAATCCTAGTGAGATTAACCCTGAAAATGGATATCGGTATTATTCCATTAAGCAGCTTACAAAAATGCTTTTCATTAACCGTTTGAAATCTTATCACTTCCCGTTGGAGGAGATTAAAGACATGCTCGTGTGGGAGGAGAATGATTCGGAAGAAAAATTGTGCGATTCCCTGAACCGCAAGCGAGAGGAATTACAACTCAAAATCCATGCATTAGAACTTACGCTTGCACAAATGAATCATGATATTTCAAATGTAGAAGAGGGCGTATCGATCATGTCATACCTTGATCATATTGAAGTGCAACTTGTTGAGACTCAGCCTATGAATATTTTGTATATGCGTCGGATGATGAGCAGCGTTGACTACGCTGCTGGATATGGCAAGTATTTTGGTGCGCTCTATGAAAAAATTTCCGCCGATCATCTCACAATGACGGGCACACCAATGACGATTTATCACAGTCCAGAATACAACCCTGCAGGCAACGATACAGAGTTTGCTATTCCGATTCGGGAAGCGGTTAAGGGGACAAGAGATTTGCCGGAAGGACTATGTGCAAAGTCTGTCGTGAGGGGGCCATATGCGGAATTAACCTCGGTATATGCCAAGTTAAGGGAGTGGGCAGAAAAAGAAGGTTATGCACTAGTAAACTCCCCCTATGAAGTCTACGTAACGGATCCAAATCAAGCCGCTGAGCCTGAGGCAATGGTTACTGAGGTATATTTTCCTGTCAAGAAAAGATAGAACCTGAGACTGCCATCATCCTTAATTAGGTTAAACAAATTAACTAGGACAGTACTCTCGAAGGAGTTGCGATATGAATAGAAATAACTTAACAACTACAGAATGGCAAGTTGAAGTCCCATCTGTCTTGCGAATGGACGCTAATAAACTATCAACGCTTGAACCTATCATACAATCAGAGTATCGCAATATAAACGGGATTGTCATTGCGAGACATGGATACATTGCTTACGAAAGGTATTTTAATAGCTTCGGCCCAGATGATACGCACCATGTAGCCTCGGTGACGAAAAGTGTGCTCTCCGCGCTGATTGGAATTGCTATAGATGCAGGCTACATTCAACATATAGACCAGAGGGTGATTGATTTCTTTCCTGAATATGTGCCTGATAAGGCTGACAGGCTGATGCAAGAAATCACCCTTCGCCATCTTCTTACGATGACAGCTCCTTATGCATTTGAGGACTGGCGGGAGCCGCTGGACAAGATGTGTATGCAGCCTAACTGGATGATTTATACGCTGGATATGTTAGGGCAGAATGGAAGTATTGGGACTTTTAAATATTCAACAGCAGGGGCACATTTACTATCGGCCATAATTACACGCAGCACAGGACTGAATGCTCAATCGTTTGCCAACGAACGATTATTTGCCCCCATCGGCATGAGCATAATCCCTGATTATGAGATGAAGGAATATGACTTTGACCATTTATTCGGGAAGAAGGTAAGAGGGTGGGTGCAAGACCCAGACGGCAACTCTACAGGAGGGTGGGGACTTACACTAAGTCCCCGTGATATGGCTCGGTTCGGTGTTCTGTATTTGAATCGTGGCATGTGGGACAATCATCAAATCCTATCAAGCTCATGGATTGATGAATCAACAGCGAAGAACCCTAATCATTACGGTTACCTATGGTGGCTGCGTGAGGAGGATGGGATCCTTGCTTACATGGCACTAGGCGATGGCGGCAACGTTATTTGCTGCGTTCCAGATCAAGATCTAGTCATCACCATTGCATCTGAATTCATGCCGGATCCTCGGGATAGATGGCCACTGATGAAGAAGATTATTTCAGCAGTAATAGACTAAGTAAGTTTGCAACTTACGGTTTCACATGCTCCAAGCTATTCTCGAACATATCAATGATTTCAAGGAAGCGTTCAGCTTCACGAAATACATGGTCGGCTAACAATGGATGAATAATGCTCTTGATTTTACATGCATCAATCAAGTCTCTCGCCGTCTTTTTGAAATCACGCAGGGAGGTTACCGAGACGCGGTTCTGATCCAAAAATTGTTCCAATAGCGGCTTCGTCTGCGATTGTGGTCGCATGTGATCTAAATCAATCGCTTGATAGAGCAGCTGGTCAAAGTCATGACTAAAATTGCGGGCCTGCTCAACTAATTGGCGTTCAGATGGATCAAGCAAATGTCCAATAAACTTCGCGTGATCGGCCATGATTTTCAAGAAGAATACATTTTCATTAATGATTGCATCGGGGAGTGGATCCAACTGACCACTGTTCAGCTGTTCCATACGATTTCTGAAATAGTTGGCTTCCCTGCTCGTATGATCAATAAGTAAGGGGAAGTTATTCGCGCCTGGCATTTGACAAGTGAGCACAAAGCCGAGTATTTTACGTTTAAAGGCCCATATGTACGCCGCTGCGTTGCGCACTTCCGTGTTAAAACGAACAATTTGTTGAGGATCTGTATCAACCGTATAAGCATGCGATTGATTTTCTATCTGCTCAAACAAGGTATAGAACTGATTCGCTTCATTGATAAGCTGTGTATCCTCACATCTAAATCCTAACTTTAAGAACAGGGAATGCTCTTTCATAATGCGCGACCAAAAACGTATTTCGTCTAGCGAGCGCGAGACAAATAAGTTCGACACGAGGCACACCTCCAATGGGTCAACAACGTCTTTAGTTCATCGTATTCTCTGGCATTCAGATTATGTAATATTTCAAACATAGGGAATGAAAATTAGCCCAAGTCTTATTTTTCAGGTATTGTTGAATGAACGTGTATGTAAATAAACAAGAAGTCAGGAAGAGCTTGAACCATCAAGCTCTTCTTTTGTTGAACTTACAGCTCAGGAATTGGTTCTTCGCTGAAAAAAGAAACTGGAACCTATCGCTAATGTTATCCTTTCAAGAAAAGTTCGTTATAATAGACTCAGGAATTGAAGAAAGGAAATCAAGTATGAAAAAAGTCATCGTTGTAGGAGCAGGAATTCTTGGGGCATCGACCGCTTACCAGTTGGCTAAGTTCGGAGCGGATGTCCTGATTGTAGACCGTAAGGATCAAGGACAAGCTACAGACGCTGCAGCAGGGATTATATGTCCATGGCTGTCACAGCGACGCAATAAAGCTTGGTACCGATTAGCGAAGGCCGGAGCCCATTTCTATCCGCAGTTAATCCAGGATCTCCAGAGTGAAGGGGAGACGGATACGGGTTATGCGCAAGTGGGAGCTCTCTGTATACATGAAGATGTTGAGAAACTCATCAAAATGGAAGAGCGCGCATACGTACGTAAAGCAGATGCACCAGAAATCGGGGAGATCACACAGCTTGATGAATCAGAAACGCAGGAACGATTTCCTCTGTTGGCTGAGGGATATCGATCCGTACATATAAGTGGTGCCGCTCGAGTAGACGGTCGTGCACTGCGTGATGCTCTGCTCCGATCCGCTCAAAGAAATGGCGCTGTCTTTATAAATGGTGATGCTACGCTTCAATATGAGTCGAATCGTGTTACAGGTGTAACCGTAGATGAACAGAGCTACACATCTGAGCTTGTAATTGTATGTGCAGGAGCATGGGCTAACCCACTTCTTCAGCCATTAGGGCTTGACTTTCAGGTAGGCTATCAGAAGGCGCAAATTATGCACTTGCGAGTTCAGGGGGAACACGACACTGGCAGCTGGCCATTAATTATTCCGCCTTCTGATCAATATCTGCTTACCTTTGACCAACAGAAGATCGTGATTGGAGCCACACATGAAAATGATGTCGAAGGTTATGATACGAGAGTAACAGCAGGGGGAGTACAAGAGGTTCTGAATAAAGGATTGCACTTAGCACCACCGTTGGCGGACAGCACAATGGAGGAGATTAGAGTCGGATTCCGCCCTTTCACACCAGGCTTCCTTCCCGTTATCGGCGCTGTTCCCGGCTGGGAGGGGCTTATTGCAGCCAATGGGCTAGGATCATCTGGATTGACGGCAGGGCCTTATTTGGGTAGCCAACTTGCCAAAATGGCACTGAATATGGAGCTTGATATCGATCCGACGGACTATGATATTCGAAATGCTATGGAGGAAAGCTGAAACTCTGACCATCGATAAGCAGCATCATACTTATAATTTTTAGCAATGATAACAAGATTCAGGATCGTCATAGGTTCATGAGTACAAAAACGCCGCTAGCTTCCGCCTCGAAGTATAGCGGCGTTTTTCTATACCGATGATTTCGTTCCATTAACACACTTCACCATATACAATCCAGCATTCCCCCTTGTTCTTTTTATCGAAATCAAACTTTTTCAGATAGCTTATTCGTCTTTCTTATGTACAGCAAGCAAGAATACATGGAGGTAACATAATGAAAAACCAACAAGCAAAAAAAATTCCTTTATTGGCGATGGCGGGTCTCATTTGTGCTGTCAGCATCGGAACACCGCAAGTATTATTTGCAAAACAGGCATCCTCAACTCCAAAAGCAGTAACTCAACCGACAAAAAATAATCAGTCATCAAAAGTAGAGATTGGCCAAAAATGTAGAATCCCAGAACTAAAACTAAAGGAAAATACGTATGTCCTTGATTATAAGCAATCCGAAATTACTGGGGATAACATTCAAGACAACGTGATATTGGTCGGGACAAAAGAAAAGTTAAATGGAAAACTGGATACTTATGCGAGAGACTTGTCCATTATCATTCAGGACGGAAAAACCAAAAAATACGTGAAATACGATTGGATATTCAAAGGATCGGACGGAAAAATGTATCGAGAAATCGGAAGAGAACCGAATTTGATTATTGGCGACTATACGGGCAATAAAGTGAACGATATTATCGTAACGGCCCCTCAAGGCGGAAATGGCGGATTCGTGGATCATCTTATCTTAACTGGGGAAAACCTTAACCTCAAAGATGTTATGGCGGATAATCAAGCACTATACGAGAATTCTCAGGCAAAATTCAGCGTTAAACTGCCTGCTTCATGGAATGGGCATTACAAGGTAAACCCGATTTCAGGCGCAGAGGCAGATAAAGTCATGCCATTCGCAAAGCATGTCGTGCAGTTCGAATACGTGACGAAAGATAACAAAGATTCGGAAATAATGATGATGATCTCCGTTTTTACCAAGACTGATTGGAGCAGCCTCTCCAATGAAGATGGCCCGCCTGTAGGGAGTGTAATTGCGGAGGCCGACGGTATGGTATATGTATCTACAACGCCACAATCCAATCCATTTGATCCGAAGTCCAAAGATGGCAAAATGTTCGATCAACTCTATCAAGATCTAAATTTGAATAAATCTTTCGTGCTGATTAAATAGGTTTTTTAGTTCATACATCTAAGAGATATAGAAAGGTTATCAATACATCTGCAGATTAGAAATAAATATCAATGAAGCTGCAGGACACGAAAACTCGATTTTCCTTTTGAAGAGGAGATCGAGTTTTTTTGATTTCATTAACAACGTAAAATGTTAAACGATGATGACAGTACCTATATTTACATCACAGAATGATCTTACTTTTGTGATTAAATAAAAGTTGCCCAATGAGCTCGAAAAAAATGAAAATTTTACATCTACTTTTCACTACTCAAGTACAAACTTTTTGAGTTGCTGTCTTCGTCTTATTCTATAGCAACAAAAAGATATGCGCATATCAAAGGGAGAATCTCTGCATGAATCACAAGTTCGAAAAGTTACTTATTCGTTTCATTACGGAACATAAAGAGGATATATATCGATTGGCTTACAGTTACGTTAAAAATGCTGAAAACGCACTGGATATTATCCAGGATACCATTCATAAAGCACTGTCATCATCAGAATCGTTGAAATCCGAAGGCTCGATAAAGAGCTGGTTTTACAGAATATTAGTCAATACAGCGATCGATTTCCTAAGAAGGCAAAAAAAAATACAGATTGTAGATGATAAGACATTGGAATTACACAGCCCAGCAGGAGAAGATGTCTACCACGACATTGATCTCGAAAACGCATTGGATGAATTGCCTCCTGCATACCGGACTGTCATTGTACTTCGATATTTTGAAGATATGAAAATAGAAAAAATTTCGGAAGTCATGAATGAAAACGTCAATACGATAAAAACACGGTTATATCAAGGACTCCGCAAACTCCGAATTAAATTGAGTAATGAATTGTTAGAGGAGGTAAAGAAATGAGCGAGCAACTTGACCATCTAAAAAGAAAATATAAAGATATACCCATCCCTAAAGAATTAGATTCTATTGTAAAGAATGCGATAAAACAAGGGAAAAAGAAACGGAAACGAGTGAACTGGACGAAGAAGCTGATTGGAGCAGGCGCAGCTGCAGCTATTCTGATGATAGCTGGGATCAACACTAGCCCCGCCTTTGCAAAAGCCATATCGAATGTGCCCTTGGTTGGTTCGCTCGTCAAGGTGCTCACGTTTACTGAATTTACTGTGAATGAAGAGACCGCCAAAGCCAATATCAAGGTGCCTGCCATCACGAATATGGATAATAAAGCACTAGAAACTGCCATAAACAATAAATATCTCGAAGAAAATAAAAAACTGTACAATGATTTTAAAGATGAAATGGAAGAAGTAAAGAAAAGCGGCGGGGGACATATAGGTGTAGAAAGCGGCTATGAGGTCAAAACTGACAACAATCAGATACTTGCCATTGGCAGATATGTTGCAAATACGGTCGGTACATCATCTACTACATTTACGTACAATACGATAGACAAACAAAATCAACTATTAATTACTTTACCAAGTTTATTTAAAGATAATAGCTATATACAGCTTATCAGCGAAAATATTAAAGAACAGATGAAACAGCAAATGAAGTCGGATTCCGATAAGACCTATTGGTTAGATGGTGAAATGGGCTTCAAAACCATAACTCATGATCAGAGCTTCTATATAAACAATAATGGAAAACTCGTCATTTCCTTCAATAAATATGATGTCGCACCTGGCTATATGGGCGTGGTTGAATTTATCATACCGATAAAAGTAATTGCGGATGTACTAGTAAGCAATGTTTATGTCAAGTAAGGGATGTTCAAGATGTACTCCAAGCAACATTACGTCTGCTTGTTGTGCTCTCTTTAAGTTTAGGACGTGCTGTATGAGCGCTGTACTATTTGGCCGAACGCGATAATTCGAGAATACATTACCGTCGTTGTGACTGGCTCGTTAGCAATAACATTCATAAGTTCTCACGTAGCTGCCTTCGTCTGGGAAGGCAGCTTCTTCGAGTTAAGAGGTGATGCGCCTAAAATACGTAACCCAAAATATTCTTGTACGTATAATGATAATAATTGTTGACGAGTTGACGCATGCACAATGAATAATCTTAATCGAAGTCGAGGGAAGCCACCAGATGAATGAAGCACTTATCGATCATGCCCATACCGCATACCGGCATGCTGAGCAGCGAGCAGCGCAATATTTTGCAGCGTTGTATGAACAGACAACTAAGAAGACTTACGTGACGAAGTTAACAGAGGATTTTCGATTATGGAAGAAGAGTCATCTTCCTCGTCATTCATGGTTCTCTTTTTTTTCAAAAATTAGGAAAAAGCCATCTACGAAAGAGTACTACAGGTATATTCAATGGCTGAATCAAACTGGCAAGCTAGATGATTACTTGGATCGAAGCGTATCCTACATGTACATGAGAGATCTGGGCAAGTCCCTAGATTCTCCTGACATACGCGCTCGAGTGAAACGTCTGGCTGCCGATATCAAGCAACAGCTTGTTGCCTCTCAGGAAATAAGGAATCGGAACCAACCTCCAGAATTGATGAGCTTATCGGGATTGTATCGGTGGGCCCAGAAGGAGGGAATTGAAGAGGACGTCATCTGGGTAATCAACAAGCTGAATGCCGTATCCTCTCATATTCCGAAAGAGATGAATGCAGAGCATGCCCAGCGCAAGCTGATTAAGATCATTCTCGGGGTAGTTCTGAATATGAAGGAAGAAATAGATGATAATGCGCCCCCAGCAGACCGCGCCAAGCGGCTCGGTGATGCAATCAGATTGGGTTATAGCTATGGTCTGACTTATCCGTTCGTTGACGACTTACTGGATTCTGGAGCATTAACGGCAGAGGAACAAATACAATATACACATATGATTCGAGAGGCTCTGCTAACAGGAATCGTTCCAGATCTCGGAGCGTGGACGGGAAAGCATACAGATATGTTCCGCTTTATCCACTCTGAGCTGAGCGAGGCGTTCACCTATATTAAGGGTTACCAAAATCCACGGTCTGAGAACACTTTTTTCGAGCAATCCTATGTGTTTTTTCATTCTCAGGACATTGATCGTGTCAAAGATCTAGCAAATGCAAATTTTACGAATGAAGAGCTCTATATCCCAATCATCCTAAAATCATCATCTTCCCGCTTAATCGTCCGTTCGGTTATCCGTGCACCTGAAGATTCCGGGTTCGAACACCGGGCATTCTATTACGGAATCTATAATCAGCTGGCGGATGATTTCGCGGATATGTTCGACGATATGCAGGAAGGAGCCGTAACGCCCTATACGTATTATTTGAAGTATCATCAACAACGGCCTGATTTGCTGAATCCGTTCGAGTTGTACTGGTCAGTGATCTCCCATATTATCCATCAGATCCATCATTCAGATGCCGCGACGCGCGAGGTCATATTGGATCGGGCAATCAATGGCTTGAAGCGCTGCAGAGAACGGGTAGGGGAAGCGAAGTATGAAGAAATCATGGATATATTCGATTTCAATGAACCGGCCTTTCATTCTCTTGTGCAACAAATGGTGCAGAAGGCGGACAACGTGGATTTCTTCGATAAGCTGCTTCGCGATCAGCTCGTTATCCAACTCGCGAATAATCGGAAGGAGAAGGAACACTTCCATGCTTCGATTGCGGCAATTCGACAAGAGATTAACAGCATTCTGCACATCACCAAGCCTAGCTCGCTTCCGATTGAAGACTCACTCTTCGACGCAGCCAATTACAGTCTAACAGGTGACGGAAAACGATTACGCCCTATATTAACTTGGATCATAGGTGTGAACGAGTATGGATTGCAGCCGGCAGCAATTGGACCGCTGCTTCGATCACTGGAATATATGCATACGGCTTCCTTAATCTTCGACGATCTTCCGTCTCAAGACAATGCAGATACGCGCAGAGGAAGACCTACGCTACATCATATATATAATAGTGCCACTGCGGAACTTACGGCTCTATTGCTAATTCAGAGATCGATTCAAGAGCAATCATCTCTAGATGAATTCGATGCTGCTATTGTTCTGGACTTAATTCGGTATTCGGCATGCAAGACAGAGGAATTGTGCAGAGGTCAGGCCATGGACTTGCAGGCAAAAGGTAAGCAGCTGACGTTAGAGCAATTGAATGCAATCTGCTTCTACAAAACAGGGGCTGCCTTCGAGGCATCCCTGGTCATGCCTGCAATTCTAGCCAAGGCTTCTGAAGCTGAGATAATGATATTAAAGAAATTCGCCTATCACGCTGGTATTGCCTTTCAGATTAAGGATGATTTACTTGATCAAGAAGGGGATATGCACGTGCTTGGTAAACCAGTTGGGCAAGATAAGGAGAACAATAATTCGAATTTCGTGTCCATCCTAGGTGTGAATGAAGCGAGGAAGATGATGTGGGAGCACTACTGCTTGGCCATTGAAGCCTTGAAGGAGTTACCCCGGACAATTGCATTTTTGAAGCACTTATTGAATTATATCGTTACCCGAGATCACTAATTCGGACATTGAACTTAGATCCTTGCGATTGAGTTCATCTCGCAGTATTAGCACACCAATCGATATTTGCATATCGGTTGGTGTGTTTGTTGAGGATAAGGTATAAGACAATGATTGCCCTATGTAAAGAAGTGTATATGATTGTAAAAATCAGTATATGGCAAAGAAACCTTTTACTATCTATACTTTAACTAAATCTTTAAAATAATAACTTCTATTAGTGAATAGAGGAACTATAACATGAATAAAATCCTTCCTTTTCATTATCCCACTGTGACTACGTATCCAAATCATGCATTTATTCTTTCGGGTTGTACAGCGTACGAACAATTTTCTTCTTTTTTCTATAGTGGATATATTCAATTACAAAGTAAAAATGAGGTGACGAAAGATCCTGATTCAAACAATCTACTCATCGATTTTTATACTACTGATATTGAGTATGACCATACACCATTTATCAAGATCCAACGTCTACCTAAAATGACGATTGATAAGTTAAACATTAATATAATTGATTTCATAATAGAGTCAATTGAACAAGATTATTATTTCTTCGCTTTTGTGAATGAGCAATACATCCCAGGTTCTCCAGCATATCAAAAATATTATTGGCGCCATATGATTTTAATATATGGATTTGACCAAGATAAACAAATATTTAACACTGCTGGTTTTTTCGGAGGTAATAAATACTCAGTTTCCACTGCAAGTTTTGAACAAGTAGAGCAAGCATATTACAGCCATGATTCAAGTTGCATTGATGGAAAGGATTTTATGAACCATCTACTTTTTTATTCATTTAATAAACATGGAAAGTATGATTTTGATATTCATTCTGTGCATGAACAATTACAAGATTATTATTATTCTAGAAATACTTCAAAGAGGCATAGGGCGTTTAGAAACCCGTTAAAGGGGAAGTATGGTCTTCAAATATATGATGATTTTAAGATACACCTGGACAATGTTATAAATGGGGGGCGGTTCAAACGACACTCATTCCAACTGCTCTGGGAGCATAAGAGAACAATGCTTGAAAGAATTAACTATATGGTGGGACACAATTATTTAACGAATTCAGAACAGAACTATAATAATTATAGTGTTCTTGAGAAGAAAACGAACATACTAAGAATGATGATGATAAAAAGTCTTTTTAACAAAGATCACTATGATATAGAAAAAATGATATACATCGTTGACGAAATCAAAGATTTTGAGCGTTCCGCATTAGAAACTTTGATTGAATCAATTGTTTTATAAACTCAACTTATTGACTTCTGAGTCTCTCAATAGCTTATTTAGCAATATTGTAATAATTGAGTATGAAATTCTCATATTAAACTTACATCCTTGTTAAGTGAAGGAGGGCCGGATATGGGTGGGATTATTCAGTCTGAAGGAAAAACATATTTTCCTTTGACTCATCCTCAAAAAAGAATTTGGTATATTGAAAAAATATACACCGAGACGTCTCTTCATAATATAGGCGGAACAGTTACGGTTAGAGGATTAGTGAACTTTAGCTTACTTGAAGAAGCAATACATGTAGTAATTCAAAAACATGAAGCAATGAGATTGCGTTTTATAGAATACAACAGTGAACCGTATCAATACTTACATAACTATGAACGAAGTCCATTAGAACGCATGGATTTTTCTCTGAGCAATAATCCGCGAGCAGAATTTAATAAATGGGTGAATCACGTGGCTAGCAAACCATCACTGCTAGTGGGAGAAAAATCACTATATTATTTTGCACTATTTAAGATTTCTGATAATGAAAATGGGTATTTTGTCAAGCTGCACCATATCATATGTGACGGTTGGTCATTTGGTATTATTACCGAACAAATTAGAACTATTTATTTGCGGCTGCTGTACAATGACGAGATAAATGTGGATCTTGAACCAACGTATCTTGATTACATTGAACAGGAAAAGAAATATGTACAATCTGACCGTTTTCAAAAGAATAAACGGTTTTGGTGCGATAAATTCAGTAGCACGCCTGACTCATTAATATGTTTCGATTCAGGAGAGACCGTTGGTAAAAGAAAATCATACGAATACAGCTCATTGCTTTCAGCAAAAATTAAAAATTTTGCTGCGAATCATAAATGCTCGCTAAACACTTTCTTTGTTGTAACAACATTACTTTACTTGTATAAATCTAGACAGGAAAATGAAATGATCATAGGAATACCTGTTCTAAACCGAACTGGACAAAAGGAAAAAAGTACGGTTGGAATGTTTACAAGTACTATGCCATTTCGATTTTGCATTGATGAACAGAGCACTTTTGCCGACATCATTGTTGCTGTGAATAAAGAGTTAACGAATTGTTACTTTCATCAACGGTTCCCCTATGATCTTCTATTGCAGGAATTAGATTTTAGAAAAAAAGGGGCAGGGAAGTTATTCGATATTTGTGTAAATTATTACAACACAAAACTACATACTGAAATAGATAATTTCCCTACTGAGAATATAGAGTTTTACAATGGGAACCAAGCCTATTCGCTTCAATTGATTATTAAAGATTGGTCTGAGTCGGGAAGTCTGAAATTGGAGATCGATTACCAGTTAAGTGAGTATACAGATGAACAAATTGATGAATTATATTACAGAATTGAAAACATCATTGGCCAAATTATCGATTATCCAAATCACCCAATCTGTGATCTTACTTTTCTGTCAAATTATGAAATGGAAAAACAGCTATATGAATTTAACGCTACAAATTACCAATATCCTAAAAATCAAACGATAGAACAACTTTTTGAACAACAAGTAGAAAAAACACCAAACAATATTGCGATTTGTAGGGATGAATATAGCTTAACCTATAGGGAACTTAACCAACAGTCTAATCAACTGGCAAGATTGCTTATAGATAAAGGTATAGGATCTGAGAGTATAGTCGCTATCATGACACATCATTCAATCGAAACAGTTGTAGGTATACTGGCAATCCTTAAAGCAGGGGGTGCCTACCTACCTATCGATCCTTCCTACCCAGATGATAGAATTACGTACATATTGGATGAGTCTAGGGCAGGAATATTACTTACAAACGAAAATGTGAAAAAAATAACATTTCCTGGAGTGGTTATTGATCTTAATGATGCAAGAATCTATACCGGAAACGATACTAACCTTGGGATGATAAATACGCCTAGAGATCTGGTTTATGTCATCTATACATCCGGATCAACAGGTAGACCTAAAGGTGTGATGATCGAACATCAAGGGCTCATGAATTACATTTGGTGGGCAAAAGAGATGTACGCAAATAACGAAAATGCAGTATTTCCGTTATTTACATCACTCGCATTTGACCTAACCGTTACCTCTATTTTCACACCTCTTATCTGTGGTGGCACGATCATGGTATACCAGGATAACCAAGAGCAGTTTGTATTGTACCGAATAATGAAGGAAAACAAAGCAACGGTCATTAAGTTAACTCCCTCACATTTGTCGTTATTAAGGGATATGGATTGCAGTAATTCTTCTGTCAAAAGATTTATTGTTGGAGGAGAAGACTTGAAGGTTACGCTTGCTATGGCAATCCATAATAATTTTCGAGGTAACGTTGAAATTTTTAATGAGTACGGACCTACAGAAACTGTGGTAGGGTGCATGATTAGGAAGTACGAACCATTCATGGATTCAAGAGTATCTGTCCCGATAGGGGTTCCGGCTCACAATGTGAAAGTTTATATCCTTGATAAACATCTAAAACCTGTACCGGAGAACTCCATCGGTGAACTATATATTTCAGGCGACGGAGTAGCGAGAGGTTACCTAAACCAGGCGAAGCTAACTCAAGAAAGGTTTATACCGAATCCATTTGTTCCGGGTCTTATGATGTACAAAAGTGGCGACTTGGCAAAAATGAAAAATGACGAGTTCATTTATCTTGGACGAATTGATCATCAAGTTAAGATACGTGGGTTTCGAATTGAATTAGCTGAGATAGAAAAGTACCTTATCCAGCATGAATCAATTGATAATACAGTAGTCATTGACCGCGAAAATGATAATAATGATAAATATTTATGCGCTTACATTGTGAAGCGGGACAAAGTTGCGGAATTATCATTCGATATGCTTAGAGATTATCTAAAAGCTTTCTTGCCAGAGCATATGATACCTGCATATTTTGTCGAAATTCAAGATATTCCTCTTAGTTCAAATGGAAAACTTGATAGGAATCTACTTCCAGCTCCGGAACTAAGAAGAACCACAAGTAAACATGAGAACCTTCCTTTTAGAAATGAAACAGAGGAAAAGTTGTTACAGATACTTAGTGCTGTTTTAGGCTGTCTTGATATTAGCCTTTCGGATAATTTTTATGATCTTGGTGGTGACTCAATAAAAGCTATTCAAGTTGCCTCTAAACTTATTGATGAAGGTTATTCAGTAAGAGTTAAAGATCTCCTTGCCAATCCAGTCATCGAACACATGTCGTCTAATATTAAGCCCTATGTAAAGCAACAATCCATTCATCAAAAAGTTTGTGAAGGCAGCGTAAGATCGACTCCTATGATTTCTTGGTTTCTTGTTCAAAACTTTAAGAATCCAAATCACTATAATCAATCAATATTACTTCAACTTAAGCGATCTATAACGGCTCAACAGATTGAATTTATTATGAATGAGCTAATGAAACACCACGATTCTTTACGCCTCAATGTTGACATGAACAACTCACAATTAATTTACACGAATGATAAGCAAAGTCAAGTTATTGTTTATGATTTATCGGAAGATGATGAGAACGAGCAGCTAAATAAAATGAGTATGTATGGGGCATTATTGAAGTCGAGTTTTAATATTTATACAGATGTTTTGATCAAAAGCGCAATATTTAACCTTGGCAGAAACGGTCAACGATTGTTATTGACAGCTCATCATTTAGTGATTGATGGGGTATCCTGGAGAATCCTCCTAGAAGACTTTGTCACTTTAATGAAATGCTTGGAAGATGGGGGCAACTCGAATTTACCACTTAAAACGTGTTCGATGCAAAGTTGGGCGCTTGAACTGGAACATTTGCATTTTGAATCGTTAAAGGAGAAACAATACTGGCTTTCAATTTTGAAAAACGAGACTAGGATCCCATTGGATTTTGATCAAAATGATGATACGGTTCTGAATTCATGTACGCTAACTCGACAATTATCGAAAGAGAAAACAACTCAGTTGTTATTTGAAGCAAACACTGCGTATGCGACGAAATCAGAAGATTTGATCGTATCTGCACTTGCGTTGGCGATATTCAATGTATTTTCAATAGACGATGTTGTCATAGAAATGGAAAGCCACGGTCGTGAAGAGTTAGGCGAGAACTATGATCTTTCACGCACTATTGGTTGGTTTACGAGTATTTACCCTGTTAAATTAACCAAAGCGTTAACGAAGGGGATCGCAGATCAAATCAAATTAATTAAAGAAGTTCTCCGGCATAATCCTAATGGTGGCAGAAGTTTTGGAGTTCTTACCCACCTATTAGATGAAATTCCCGCATTTAGCCAACAAAAAAGGATTCGTTTTAATTATCTTGGAGATTTCCAGGCCGCATTTAATAACGATTTATTTTGTTTTGCAAAAGAGAACACAGGCTCTGAATATGATTCAAGCAATCATCTTACTTCTCTAATCGATATTAATATTTTCATCGTAGATAGTCATTTGTGTATCCATACGACCTTTGGGCAAAAACAGTTTAAAGAACATACAATTGTACATTTTATTGACAGTTTTGTTGGTTTTCTTACTGAGATCATCCATCATTGTTCTAGTAAAAGTGGAATTGACTTTACACCTTCTGATTTTGAAACGATTGATATTTCACAAGAGGAACTTGATCAACTCTTCAATTGACAATGATGCTGGGAGGGGTCATTATGCCAAGGGCTGTTTATTTTAGTGTCGATTTGCATGGTCATGTCAATCCTACACTCGGCTTGATCAAATCACTGGTTGATAGAGGGGTAGAAATCTATTATTACTCTTGTGAAAAATTTCGGCATAGAATTGAAGATACAGGAGCTATTTTTAGGAGTTATGAAGGCCTCCTTGGATTTGGAACATATGATGGCCATGGTCTTGATACGTTTCTTGTATTTGCTGATTTTATTTTAAGTAAAAGTCAAATCATCGTCACTCATTTTATGGAAGAAATTAGAGACTTAGAGCCGAATTACATTATTCACGATTCGTTTTGCCATTGGGGGAAAGTGTTCGCGGAGCTGCTTGGCGTTCCAGGTATCTCTGTCATTGCCAATTTCCCATATATCGATGAAATGGCCGATATCGACCCAACGTTTTTTATGCAGCATGTTGTGAGAGCATCGGATGACCCTATATGTCGACGGTTTAACAACCCAAAAGAAATATACTCCAATCTCATGCATAAATTGGCTAGAATCATTGAGCATAAATATGGAATGCAAGAAATCAACATAATAAATGATGTCTTTTGCAGCAAAGAAGAATTAAATATCCTTTTTACATCTAGGTGTTTTCAACTTCACGCTGATGCATTCAGTGATCAGTATTTGTTTGCAGGATATTCCATATATCCAAGGGTAGAACATGTTGATTTTCCCTATGAGAAACTAGATCCAAATAAGCCATTGATTTATATAGCGTTTGGTACTATTTATAATGAGCTGCTGCATATATACAAATCTTGTTTTGAAGCTTTTAAAAATTCCGAACAACAAGTTGTATTATCGGTCGGAGACAAAATTGATTTAAATGATTTAGGGGAAATTCCCAATCATTTCATTGTCCGAAGTTATGTTCCGCAGCTCGAAATATTGAAACGTGCCAGTGTATTTATCAGTCATGGTGGAGCAAACAGTATCTACGAATCGATATGTTTTCATGTACCTTTAGTCGTTGTACCGCAAGTTTTTGATGAATTTATGGGTGCAATGATGGTTGAGGAGGCCGGAGCTGGGATATACATTCGCAATCGTGAAGCTGATGCGGTTCAGTTGAGAGAGGGAGTAAAGAGAATATTGAATGATAGCCAATATAAGTTGAATTGCAAAAGAATACATGAATCATTTGTTGATACTGGCGGTATAGCGAACGCTGTTGATGAAATAATAAACTATACATCCAAGTTTTCGATTATCTCACAGTAGAAAAAGGAGCAGAATATGAAACGAAGTAAAGTAATTATTTTAATGCTCTTTATGCTTCTAATTTGCTCTCTTAATCAAGAACAGGTCATAGCTGCAACTGTCTTGCCTAACTCCGAGGAAGTTGTAATTGAAAATTTTATACGAGACACCATGAACGATGCTACAATTCCGGGGCTTTCCGCCGTTATTGTAAAGGGCGATGAGACAATATACAGTAAAGGATTCGGATACGCCGATATAAAGGCAGAAAAATTAGTGACACCGGACACCTTGTTTGAACTCGGTTCTACGAGTAAAGCATTTACCGCACTTGCTATTTTACAACTAGAAGATCAAGGAAAACTCAATCTAGACGATTCGGTTACGAAATACATCCCTTGGTTCCAAATGAATTATGAGGGGGAAAATGTAGATATTACGTTAAAACATCTATTGCATCATACTAGTGGAATCCCCTTTAAGACAATAGGGGACATCCCGATACAAAGTGGGAATCATGCATTAGAAGAAACGGTTCGTACATTAATGAATAAGAGTTTAGATTTTATGCCAGGAGAAAAATTTCATTATGCAACCATAAATTACGATGTATTAGGATTCATTATACAACAGGTAACGGGTGAATCTTTTGAAAATTATTTACGTGATCAAATATTAAAACCACTAGATTTAAACAACACCTATTTATTCCGAAATGAAGCTGAACTTCATGGCATGGCCAAGGGCTATAAGCCTCACTTACTAACACTTGAAGAATATGATGCACCAATATACAGAGGTAATGTGCCGGCTGGATATGTCATTACAAACGCTATAGATATCGCAAAATGGTTAAAAATACAAATCGGTCGTGGAAATAACGAAAACTTCAATATGCAACTAGTTGAAAAGTCACATTTGCCGGATCGTACTGTTCCTCCAGGTGAAAGTGGATCCTCCTATGCTGCAGGATGGTCAGTATTCCAGTCAGGGACAGGGGAGATTTCCCATGAAGGGAGTAATCCGAACTTTTCGTCGTTCATTGTATTCAGACCCCAAGATCAGATTGGAGTCGCTGTCTTGGCAAATTCGAACTCAGCTAACACGAAAATCATAGGACAAGGGATAATGGATATATTGCGAGGTATTGAGCCTCATGAATCCGTTGCTGATACCTATAAAAACATTGATATCACTGCTTCCGTAGTCATTTTTGTTACCTTTGCGTTTATCCCTATCATATTGTTTTTTACATCCATCGCTATTAATCAAACATTTCGAAAAAAACGTAAGTTTATGGGGCAACCTAGTGGAGTAATAAAGAGTTTTATGTTATTGCTGATTTTCACCATATTTTTTGCGTTTTTCCTGTACAAGATCCCGGATGTATTGTATTTCGACTTAAATTGGGATTTCGTTCGGGTATGGGCACCAGATAGTCTGATATATGCTGTAATTAGTTTATTTATCTCCGTTTTGTTGTTTAATATTTACTACTTGCTGACTTCACTTTTCCCTAAAGAAGGCGATAAATCTCTCTTAGTACTAATTATGTTGAGTCTTGCAAGCGGTTTTGGAAACTCACTTATCATTTTTGTTATCAATGAGACCTTAAACCGAAGCGATAATGAACTCCAATTCCAATCTGGGTTACTTCTATATTTCATATTTGGCATTGTTATCTACGTTGTCGGGCAGAAACTTGTTAGAACGCGGATGATAACGATCACGAACAATATTATTTATGACCAAAGAACCAAATTAATCAGTAAGATACTTGGTACCCCTTATCAAAAAATAGAACTTCTAGAACAGGGAAATATTCAGACAACATTAATAAATGATGCGGAAACAGTCAGCGACTTTTCTAATATTATCGTTACTGGTGCGACCAGTCTCGTCACTCTCATTTGTTGTTTTCTCTACATGGGATCGATTAGTTCATACGGTATGTTTGCGTCTATCATGGTCATTGTTATAGCAGCTGGTCTCCACTTTATCATAGGTCGTCAAGCGAACAAATTATGGGAGCAAACAAGGGATATACAGAATACGTTTTATAAATTTATTCATGATATGATCGGTGGATTCAAAGAACTTAGTTTACATCGAAAAAAACAGTTGGATTTCAAACAAGATTTACAGATTAGTTGTGAGAACTATCGTGATAAACAAATATTAGGAAGCCTTAAATTTGCAAATATTAATGTTATTGGGGAATTACTCTTTACATTTGTAATAGGAGCTGTTGTATTCGCATTCCCTTTACTATTTAAGAAACAATTGACAATAGACTCTCTACGAAATTATGTATTCATTTTTTTGTATATGACGGGGCCTGTCCATGGGATATTGCGTACGATTCCAAGCATTCTTAGAGTTCGGATAAGTTGGAGCCGAATCAACCAGCTTTCCAAACAGTTAAACGAGGATGAAGGACTCACTCATAATGAAAATAGCAAGCCTCAATCAATAACGTTAGAGTTGAAAGCAGTTGAATATAGTTATAAAAACAGAGAACAAGAATTCTTTACGATCGGACCGATAAATTGTGTATTTCAATCAGGTGAAATAACGTTTATCACTGGCGGGAACGGCAGTGGCAAGTCGACGATGGCGAAGTTGCTCACTGGTCTATATAAGCCGGATTGCGGAGAAATATCAGTAAATGGTAAGGAAATTACGTACGATCAATTGAGTCAGAATTATTCAGCAATTTTCAGTGATTTTTATTTGTTTGATAAATTGTACGGGGTTGATTACTCGGCAAAAGAAAATGAAATAAAACATTTCTTAAAAATATTGCTTCTAAATGAAAAGGTTCATATCCAAAACGGTAAATTAAGTACTACAAAACTCTCAACGGGACAAAGAAAAAGATTAGCTCTATTAATTAGTTATCTAGAGGATCGTCCTATATATCTTTTTGACGAGTGGGCAGCAGATCAAGACCCTGAATTCAGAGAATTCTTCTACTATACGTTACTCCCTGAACTGAAGAATCAAGGGAAGTGCATCATTGCTGTAACTCATGATGACCGATTCTATCATGTTGCTGACAAATTTATAAAGATGGAGATGGGGAAGATTGTACAAATGAAGTTGAAGGCTGATTCTGAATTTGTACAAGATGAGGTTGTTTGAAATGAAATCTATGGAGAGTCGGTGACCATATATGTTAGGAGACAATGCTAAAAAGATTGATAAATCTAATGTAGAAGACATAGTAGCTCTATCACCGATACAAAAAGGATTGCTATATCATTATTTAAAACATGGAGAACTTGATTATTATTTTGAGCATCTCGACCTAACGCTTACGGGTCAGCTTTGCTTATCATCCATAAGAAGAGCTTGGAATTTTGTAGCCGAAACAAATGAGTTGCTGCGAACCGTTTTTAGATGGGAAAACCTAGATCATCCCCTTCAAATTATATTGAAACAACATACAATTCCCGTAACGATTCACGATTTTTCGGTTCTTACTGAAGAAGAGCGAGAAAAGTTAGTACAAAACGTTAGAGAGCAAGAACGTAATGTTCGATTAAACCTTGAAGTTGAACCAATCCGAGTAACAGTGTGCAAATTAACGAATAACACTTCCGAGATGATCGTTCGTTGGCACCACATCTTATTTGATGGGTGGAGTAATGCAATTATTCTAAAAGAATTACTGGATGCGTACAACTCCTACTATCTTGGTAATCATCCAAAACAAACAAATAAAACAAAATACAAGGAATTCATCAAGTGGCACCAACGGCAGAACAGATCTAAACAAGAGACATTCTGGAGTAACTTTCTTTGTCACTTTGAAGAATCATCCAGTTTGCCATATGACTGGAGTGGGGAGCCATCAGGGGTCGTAGATAGGTTTATTTCGGAGTTGTCTTTATCTGACACTTCCCTTGCAGTTGAATTTGCAAGACAGCAACAACTTACCATTTCTTCGCTTTTATATAGTGTGTGGGCGTTGATGTTAATCAAATATAACTCTCAATGTGATATCGTTTTTGGAACTACAGTATCTGGGAGAGTTCCCTCAATTGAAGCAATTGAGGAAATGGTGGGCCTTTTTATAAACACAGTACCATTGCGTATAAAATCAGATTTCGGCATGCAGGCCCATGATTTCATTCGCTATGTAGATGAAACCTTGCGAATAAGGGAAGAATTTGAACAAACACCGCTAGTGGAAATAGAGAAATATTGCAATCATGAAGGGATCGCGCCACTATTTAATTCCATTGTTGTGATCGAGAATTACCCTGTAGACTCGAAGCTTAGACAAGCAGGTTTTTTAAATATAGAGAGTTACCAAATGTACGAAACTACGAATTATCCACTAACTCTTGGAATCAATTTGAAAGAAAAATTAGAACTGGAATTCATATACGATACTAGTTTATTTACTAGGGAGTTCGTAGAAAGAATGTATGGGCATTTTCAAAATATTTTGTTACAGGTGATTAACAAGCCAGAAATAAGACTTAGTGAAATAGAAATCGTTACAGCTACTGAGAAAAATCAGATTTTATATGCATTTAATAAAGATTTGCATTTGCCTGATAATGGTGAAGTCGTTCATCAGGCTTTTGAGAAGCAGGCAGATAGAACTCCTGATGCAACGGCAATTATCTATAAAGGGATAAAATATAGTTATCGTGAGATCAATGAAAAAGCGAATGCACTAGCACGAATGTTGAGACAAAAAGGTGTGCACGAGGAGAGCTTTGTACCAATTTTGATGGAACGATCGCAAACCTTAATTATATCTATGTTAGGTGTTCTAAAAGCTGGTGGATCGTATATTCCGATTGACAGTGAATACACTTCCGACAGAATTTCAAGAATCTTAGCTGATTGTGAGGCAAACATTCTCGTAACGAAGCAAAAGTTTATGAAAGACATGCATTTTTCAGGTCACACTGTTTTCGTAGAAGATGATTTTGGTGAAGCTGACGCCACAAATCCCAGTAATCTGAACTGCTCATCACATTTGGTTTATATGATCTATACGTCAGGTTCCACTGGCATACCCAAAGGGGTAATGATTGAGCATCGTAATTTACTTGCCTATGTAAGAGCATTTCAACAGGAATTCAGCTTGTCAACGGAGGATGTTATTCTTCAACAAGCCTCTTGCTCTTTTGATGTATTTGTGGAGGAAGTTTACCCAGCTTTGCTTAACGGCGGGACTGTGCTTATTGCGGATAAAGAAGATATTCTGGATTTAAAAAAGCTTGAAAACTTGCTCCACACCCATCAGGTCAGTATTGTATCTTGTTCACCTCTTCTATTGAACGAGTTGAATCGAAGAGCAAACTTTGTTTTTATTCATACTTTTATCAGTGGGGGAGATGTTCTTAAGCCAAACTATATCTCTAATCTGATTGGACATTCGAAAGTTTATAATACTTACGGCCCTACTGAAACAACTGTGTGTGCCACCTATTATCGGTGCAATCGAACCGATGATAATAGTATCCCTATTGGAGGTCCAGTATTAGGATACAACGTCTATATACTTAATCAAGAGAATCAGATTTTGCCTATTGGTATACCTGGTGAAATATGCATTGCTGGTGCAGGAGTCGGTCGTGGATATCGAAATAATCCGAATTTGTCTGCTGAAAAATTTATTTCAGATCCTTTCAATTCCCGTCTACGAATGTACAGGACAGGAGATTTCGGAAAGTGGCTCCCTGACGGTTCCATACATTTTATGGGGCGGAAAGATGAGCAAGTTAAAATCAGGGGATTTCGGATCGAACTTGGTGAAATTGCTCATCATCTTTCAAGTTATGAAAGTATCGAGGATGCAGTCGTTTTGATCGTAAATGATCACACAGGCAACAAATCGATTTCAGCTTATTTGAAGTCAAAGGTTCAACTAACGGTTAGTGAAATAAAAGATTATTTGGCAGGGAAATTGCCTTATTATATGATTCCCTCCCACTTTTATAAAATTGATGCTGTACCACTTACCTCAAATGCAAAAATTGATAAGTCAGCTTTGATCAAATGCGGCCGCAGTTTACATGCTGGGGAAGAAAGTAGCGACACTCCCGATGAAATTGAAAGTTTAATACGTCGAGTGTGGGTGGATATTTTACAGCTTGAAAATGTTGGGTTGCATGACCACTTCTTCGATATTGGAGGAAATTCAATTCTATTAATGCAGCTGCACGCAAAATTAGAAAAAGAGTATAGTTGGGGTGTTTCTATACCTGATTTATTTATCTACTCTACGATTTCCAAGCTTGCAAAATATGTTGCGACCAAAAAACAAGAACTCAGTGAAGAAGTGTTCTTAAATTATGAAAAACTCCCCTCTAACTTCTTTCAACATAATACAAATGCAAACGGTGAGGGAACAATCAAGTTTTACTTGAAAAATCAACGTTTCAAAACATTGAAACAAGTAGCTACAGTCAACAATATTGAACTCTTAGATGTACTGTTATCGATGTATGTATTTCTATTCTCTCAGATTAATAAGCAGAAGACAGTGACCCTTCAATTTACAAGAGCTAATGGATATGCTGTTCCTCTGCTCATAGATTTATCACAGTTTCAAGAGTTCCCTAGACTATTTCAATACATTAGTGAGAAAAGAAATGATGATTTCTATAACCAAACGTATCACTTGGATCAAGCCTATACGATTCGAAGAAACAAAGGTTTCGATGAAATCTTACCTTTAGTTTCGATTGGTGATGAGTTAGCTATTAATTCAAAGTTATTAGAAATATTTGATCTTGTTCTAATTCTAGAAGAACACTACGAGGATGAACAGTTCTTATTCGTATGCAAATTTAACAATAGGCGACTTGGAACGCAACAAATATCCTCCTTAATTAATGGCTATTTGGATGTTGTTGGACAACTTGCAGACAATCATGTTTTTTCATAAGGGGAGAAGAAATATGAAGCGTTTAGCGTTTTTGTTTCCTGGGCAAGGATCTCAATTCGTAGGCATGGGTAAGCAGTTCTATGACAACTATAAAGTGGCGAAAGATGTTTTTGAGGAGGCCAGTGATACACTAGGGCTTGATTTTGTAAAATTATGTTTTGACAGTGCTTCAGATGAGCTTGCTCGCACTGAAAATACACAACCTGCAATACTTACAATGAGTGTTGCCGCGTACAAGCTATATATGGAGCTCATTGGCTTTCAACCCGCTTATGCCGCCGGACATAGCCTAGGAGAGTTCTCTGCGTTAACATGTGCAGGAGTTATTACATTTGCGGATGCATTGCAGATAGTGAGGCAAAGAGGAATATTCATGCAGGAAGCAGTTGCAGAAGAGATCGGTGCGATGTGTGCGATCATTGGTATGCGGCAAGAAATTGTTGAGGAAGAATGCAAGAAATTCTCGGAATCAGATCGAATTGCTGTAATATCTAACTACAATTCTCCACAACAAACGGTTATTTCTGGACATAGGAAAGCTGTTAACTCAGTTGCTAAACAACTTGAAGATCGAGGTGCCCGTGTTTCGTTCTTGCGAGTCAGTGCTCCTTTTCATAGCCCATTAATGGAACCGGCTGCATGTAAGCTACATCAAGAATTGCTTACTTATAAATACAATCAGTTTGATTTTCCGGTTATATCCAATGTTTCTGGAAGACCATACCGTGATGATAGCGAGGTCATTGAAACGCTTACCGCTCAAATGACCTCACCTGTACGATGGAATGAATCTATGCAGTATCTTGTTCAGATGGGGATAAACCACTTTGTGGAGTTAGGGCCACAAAACATACTGACGAAATTACTAAAGGATAATGAGCAAATAGTAAGTCTAGCTTTTGGGAAAATACAAGATGTCGAGCTCGCAAAGAAAGTATTCGAAATCGAAATGATGAGTAATACCTCTAATGGAGAACAAAAGAACTTGATAACGAAATGCCTTGCTGCAGCTGTGTGCACAAAAAATAATAATTGGGATAATGAAGCTTACCGATCGGGTGTCATTGAATCATACAAGAAAATCGAACAAATACAGCAGAAAATCGACTTGTATGATCATTTCCCAACTGTTGAAGAATTAAAGGAAGCAATATATCTGTTGAAAACGATCTTCGAAACAAAGCAAGTACCTCTACAAGAACAACAAGAACGATTTAAAGAGATTTTAGAGCAAACTGGGACGACTTCTTTATTCTCGGATATTTTATCTTAGTCATTATCCTTAGGAAGTTCGGAGGTAACCATGTTAGATCTAAATTCAATTCAATTAAAAGATATTACGGTAAAAGGCGAATATGACGTACACGTTGACGATTCTATTGTGTCGGATATTGCAATAATTGGGATAGGTGTAAACCTTCCTGGAGCGGATACGGTTGAAGAGTTTTGGCACAACCTTCGCACTGGTTTTGATGGTGTTCGAGATATTCCGACTTCGAGAAAAAAAGATGTTGATAACTATTTTGCTTGTTTAGGCAAAGAATCAAAAGCAATCCGTTACGGTCAGGCTGCATATTTAGAGGATATAGATAAGTTTGATTACAATTTTTTTAAAATATCCCCTAAGGAGGCAAGTCTACTTGATCCCAACCAACGCCTTTTTCTTCAAGTTGCATGGAGTGCAATTGAGGATTCAGGTTATGGAGGCAAGAAGCTTGAAGGAAGCAATACGGGGGTTTATTTGGGATTCGGATCCGATTCGGACTATAAAAAAATAATACATGAAGTTGATCCGGAATCCCTTCAGTTGTCTATGCCAGGGAATGTAAGGCCGATCATCGCTAGCCGAATTTCTTATATTACAGATCTAAAAGGCCCCAGTATGATTGTAGATACGACTTGTTCCTCATCACTTGTGGCCGTTCATCTCGCTTGTCAGGCATTACGTAATGGAGAATGTGATATGGCGATTGCTGGGGGCGTACAAATTCATTTATTGCCCGTAAGGGATTTCGAGGTAGGCATTGAATCGTCAACTTCACGAACGCGCGCATTTGACGATAGTTCGGACGGGACAGGAACCGGTGAAGGCGTAATTGCCATTATGTTAAAACCGCTGACCAAAGCAATAGAGGACAGAGATAATATTTATTCTGTAATTAAATCAACTGCAGTTAACCAAGACGGCAATTCACCAGGAATCACTGCACCCAATGCTGAGGCGCAAGAAGAATTAATAGTAGACGCATGGAACAAAGCTGGGATTCATCCTGAAACGATATCTTACATTGAGGCTCATGGGACAGGAACTAAATTGGGGGACCCTATCGAAGTAGAAGGCATACAGCGAGCTTTTCAACGGTATACAGATCGAAAACAATTTTGTGCCATAGGGTCTGTAAAGAGCAATATCGGTCATTTAGACAATACCTCTGGAATCGTGGGATTGTTAAAGGCCGTCATTTCTCTAAAATACAAAGAATTATTTCCAACTCTTCATTTCAAGAGACCTAACCGTAAAATTAACTTTGAGTCATCACCTTTATATGTAAACGATCAGTTAAAAAAATGGGAAGTTGGAAATGACAAACGTCGATGTGGCGTAAGTTCGTTTGGATTAAGCGGAACTAACTGTCATGTAATAATGGAAGAAGCTCCAGAACAAGTAACATCTGCGCCAGTACCAAGAAATGAAATATTCCTTATTTCAGCTAAAACGGAGACCTCTATCAATAAACTGGTTAGAAGATTTATATCTTACTTACATGTACATAAAGAAATCAATATTGCTGATTTATGTTACACGCTTAGCACAGGAAGAGGTCATTACAATTACAGGCTGGCTATCATTGCAAAGAGTACAGAAGATCTTCTGGAAAAGTTAAATCTGATTGAGCGAAATGGACTGAACACAGAATACGGAAGCACGATGCAATATAATGAGTTTTCATTACAACATGTGGCTAATAAAGAACAGACTCTATTGGCACACGAACAAATAATCAATTATTTGGCGACTGAGAGGCAGGAAACAAGAATACTGCAAGAAGTAGCCACTCTTTACGTTCAAGGAGCCGATATTGAATGGGAAAGTCTGTACCGTAGGGAAAAAAGATACAGGTTACATCTTCCGGCTTATTCATTTGTAAAGAATCGATGCTGGTTGGATATTCAGCCGCGTAAGAACATATCAACCGTTGAAAATAAGCTGGACAGATTTTACACAAGCACATGGGAAATAAAAGATCTGCAAAAGGTTGTTGAGAAAAAACCGATAGTATCATTGCTAATTAATGATGGTCATGGAGTAGGTACTATAATCGCTGAAAAGCTTAGAAAAGATGGCGAAACAGTAATAAAAGTAGAAGCAGGCGAAACATTCAAAAAAATTAATGAAGAAGCTTATATTATCGCAGGAGACATTAATGATTATAATCTGTTGATTAAGGATATCGATTGGACAAAGGTGACCAGAGTTATTCATATTTGCTCATTATCTGGCAATGAGTATGAAGATACATTGGACAATTTGGAGCAAGGTTTAGAACGTGGCGTATATAGTCTGTTCTATCTCATAAAAGCTTTAACGGCTCAACAAATAAGTAATGGGATAAATATTAAAATTGTAACCACTTATGCGGTTCAAGTAAGTAATGAAAGAACGGAAATACGCCCTGAACGTTCTGCTTTATTTGGTTTAGGCAAAGTCATCGGATGGGAAAATAAAACCTTGCATGTGAACTGTATCGACATCGATGACAAAACTGATTTGGACAATGTGATCAATGAATTCCGTGCTCAAGATAAAGAATACAAAGTGGCATATCGAAATAACAAAAGATACGTTGAACGGCTTATCAGTAAAAATTTTCCAAGTTCAAGCCAAGCAGGATTTAAATTGCAAACTGATGGTGTGTATATCATTACTGGAGGAGCAGGTGGTATCGGATTAGAGATAGCTACATTTTTGGCTGCAAAAGAAAAAATTACGTTGGCGTTATTAAATCGCTCTCCGTTGCCGAAGGGATCCATCTCTCCAACAGGCGATAGGGATCGACAACTCGCACAATTCACCGCAATGAAAAATATTGAACAAATGGGGGCCAAGCTAGAGTATATCCAAGCAGATATTACAGATGAAGAGCAATTGAAGACTGCCATCGCTTTGCTAAAAAATCGATATGGGAAAATCAACGGTGTCGTACATGCAGCAGGAATTGCTGAGGGAGACTTGTTAAGAAATTTATCACTTCATACGTTCAAAAAGGTGATGGCACCTAAAGTGCAAGGAACCTGGTTACTTAACAAATATCTGCACGAAGAAGATTTGCAATTCTTTGTGTTATTCTCCTCAGCCATTACTTTAATCGGGGGACTAGGTTCCGGTCCATATACAGCTGCAAATGCGTTTATGGATGCATTTCCTTCTTACCGGGGGAGCAAAATTGGAAAAACAATGGTGATCAACTGGCCGTCATGGCAGAAAACAAGTTTAGCTGATAATAGCAGCATTGTTGATGAAAAGAAGGAATTATTTAGCATGCTATCTCCGGAAGATGCAGTTAAGGCATTTTATAATGCGATCCAGAGTGACTCGGCACAGATGTTCATTGGTAATTTAAATGTAAATAGTGATGTATTTGAACTAGGCGATTTTCTTCCATTCCGCTTATCTCCTAAGGTGAGGGAGGAAATAGTAACAGGAAATGTTAACACACAGGACATGGTTCCTACAGGAAACCAATTACAGGTCAAACTTAAAGGGAAATCCAGTGCATATACGTATGTAGAAAAACAGATTGCAAAGGCGTGGCGTCAAGTTCTTGGTTATGAAGAGTTGGATGTAAACGATAACTTTTTTGATATTGGTGGAGATTCGATTATGATCACTCGAGTCCATTCCATCATTGATAAGGAATTTCCTAATAAAGCAACAATCGCAGATCTATTTTCTTACCCTACAGTAGCCAAGTTATCTGAGCATATCAGTAAGGATGATTATACATCCAGTAGTCAGCCTAAAGTAAGCAATAATGTCAGATCAAATATCTCAGCATTGTTCGAGCGAGTATCACAAGAAGAAATAACCATTGAACAAGCTATAACATTATATCGCGCAATTGGGGTGAAGCATGGATAAAATTGCACGGATAATATTTGAAAAAGTTTCTTCAGGTGAATTAGAGAAAGAAATTGGCTTGGATATATTACAAGAATTAAAAGAGATCAACACAACAAACAACCAAGATATTGCAGTTATCGGCCTCTCCGTTAATTTGCCAGGAGCTAGCAACTTGGATGAATTTTGGAGGAATATTAGAAATAAACGTGAATTCATTCGAGAACTATCTAATGTTAGAAAGCAAGATAGCGAATCATTTATATTAAACTTCACACATCTTGACAAAAAAAGCATAAGGTACAGTTACGGTGGGTATTTAGATAACGTTGATCATTTTGATTATAGTTTCTTTCATTTATCTCCAAATGAAGCAGCGTATATGGATCCCAATCAGAGACTCTTCCTCGAAAGCTGTTGGGAGGCAATTGAAGATGCTGGTTACGGAGGCAACAAACTAATTGGAAGCAGAACGGGAGTTTATCTTGGTTATGCCGACTGGCCTGTTTACGGTCAATATGTTTCGAAGAATTGTCCAACCTTTATTAATACAGCTAGCGTTGGCAACACCCCTTCAATCATTGCAAGCCGAATCTCCTTTCTGCTTAACTTCCAAGGGCCAGCCTTTCTTGTTGATACAGCTTGTTCATCATCATTGGTTGCGATCCATTTAGCTTGCACGGCATTAAAGAATAACGAATGTGAACAAGCTATCGCAGGTGGTGTAAAGGTTTCTCTTATACCCGCCGAAGGCGTGTTCGAAATAGGAATCGAGTCGTCTAACCGAAAGACGAAGACTTTTGATGCTGACTCAGATGGTACTGTTTGGGGTGAAGGCAGTATTGCATTATTACTAAAGCCTCTGGAAAAAGCATTGTCGGATAATGATTATATCTACGCAGTCATAAAAGGCAGTGCCATGAATCAAGATGGGGCTTCCGTAGGAATTACTGCACCGAATGCTGCTTCACAAGAAAAATTACTAATGAATGCGTGGAAAGATGCTGGGATAGACCCTGAAACAATCTCCTACATCGAAGCACATGGGACTGGAACAAAGTTGGGTGATCCTATTGAAATTGATGGAATAAGAAGGGCGTTTCGTCATTTTACGGATAAAAAACAATTTTGTGGAATTGGTTCCGTTAAAACAAATATTGGGCACCTAGACGGCACCTCTGGAGTCGCAGGTTTGGTTAAAGCTATCGCATCACTAAAGTATAAAGAACTTCTCCCGACAATTAATTTTTCGAAGCCTAACAGTAAAATTGGGTTTGAAGATTCTCCAGTATATGTGAATGATCGATTACAGACATGGGAGACAGGATATAACCCTAGAAGGTGTGGTGTAAGTTCTTTTGGATTTAGCGGTACGAATTGTCACGTGATTTTAGAAGAATCTCCCCTTCTAGATGAGAATCAATCTATTGATGCCAGTGGCGAGATTGTCCTTGCATTATCTGCTAAAAGTAATTCGGCTTTGAAAGAATTAGTCGAAAAATATATTCCGTTTTTAGAGGACAGCCAAGTTAATTTACATGACATTTGTTACACTGCCAACACAGGACGAGGGCATTACAATGTTCGATTGGCTATCATTGCGGATGACAGAAGAGAACTGATAAAAAAGCTCAATTTAATCTTAGTTCAAAATTTCAATATCCCGCCTAATAACGGAATTTTCTTTGGCGAACATCGCGCGGTAACTGTGATTCGAAATGACAGATCACAGGGGATAATCACAACTGAAGAATGCAGACAGTTAAGTGATGAAGCGAATGAACAACTTTTGGATATAGATAACAATAATAAATGGGTCAACATAAATACGATTTGCCAATTGTATATCAAGGGGGCAAATATTAATTGGGAATTATACTATAAGACAGAAAACAGGAGAAAAGTTCGAGTCCCCACCTACCCATTTCAACGTGTCAGATGCTGGATTGATACGAATGATGCAGTTCATGAACAATTGAACCATACAGAGGTTAGGCTGACAGGAAGGACAGATAATGATTATCCAGAGCTAGAAAAACAAATAGCAACTGTATGGGGAGAGACATTGGGACTTACTGAAATCGATGTTTATGCTGACTTTTTTGACCTAGGTGGGAATTCTATCTTAGCTGTTAAAATGGAAGTTGATTTGGAACGACTGAATATTTCCGTTTCTTCAGAAATGATATACAACTATCGGAGTCTTCATGCAATAGTTGAACAATTGGAAAAGTTAGATTCAAAAAATGTAAGTAACAACTTCCTGTCAGATGAGATCATTATGGATTCCCTGTTGCAGGACAGTAGACTTTTGGAAAGATTCAATCCGTTTAATGATGTTTTTTTCAAAAATTGCTTCTATAACTCTGTCTTTCCGATTATTTCACACTTTCAAGAAGATATTTTTCCTTTTCTACTTGATGATTTCATCTTGTTCACTTTCATGGAAGGTGATGATGGCGGCAAAATCTATTCAGTCGAATATTGCGCATCGCATGAATTGCAAGACCTGTTCGAAGACTCGAATCTTGTCGTGGAGAGCAAATGGGATCATGAAAAAATAATTGAAGACATTATTGAAGGCATCTCAGGGGATAGGCCGGTAGTTGTGTGGGTCGACTCCTATTACGAATCAATTCGAAAAGACACCTTTCTCAAACAACATTTGGATCACACCATACTTGTATATGGTTACGATAAAAAAAATGAGCTTTTCCACGTAATTGAACATGATCGACGCGAAAACCTTTCCTACAAGAAATGCATCATGCCGTTCACTGATATTATAAATGGTTCGGAAGGGTACAAGAGAAATTTTTCGAGTGAAAATAAACCGAGTCATTATATTTTCAGTCATCAAAAAAGGGAGCGGCGAAAGCCTGACTATGTCGATATCTTTGCAGAAAACATAGAAAATCATAGAGATAAACTACAATCAAGCATGAACGCTTTGCACCAATTCAATCAATATTTCATCACATTAGCTAGCAATGAGCTAGAATTACGATCCCAACTCGATACTTTGATCAGCTTTTTCAATGATGTTTTAAATGCTAAGTATATCGAGAAATATCGTTTAACATTATTGTTTGGTGAAGATGACGAAGTTGTGCTTCATGTAATTAAATTGATAGCACAATGGGATCATATTAGAAAATCAGTTCTTAGGTTCAAGTATCAGCCTATTTATCATACTGATATGTTTCAACCAGCCTATGAGAAATTACTTGAGCTTGAAGCTGATGAAAAATCATTTCACATCACATTGTTTGCAAAATTGGATCATGTCACAAGGCAAAATCAACTGTAAAGAAAATTGTAATGGAGGAGAAGAATCTATGAAAGCAGTAGTCGTTGGTTGTGGAGTAATGGGGCGTACACATGCAATGTGCTATCAGAAAATGACCGATGTTGAACTTGTTGGCGTTTGCGACTCTAATTTCCCTCTGGCTGAAGAGCTAGCAAATTCAACTGGAACCCAGGCATTTGAATCATTTGATGAAATGATGACGAAGATTAAGCCTGATGTAGTTAGTGTCACTTTGCCCACTTATCTACATAAAACATTTGTTGTCAAGGCAGCTGACTATGGATCTCACCTCATTTGTGAGAAGCCAATTGCACACACACTTCAAGACGCAAGAGAAATGATTGAGCATTGTGAAAAGAAAGGGGTTCGTCTGTTCGTTGGACATGTACTGCGTTATTTTCCAGCTTATGCTGAAATGAAGGAAAAAATCAAAGGTGACGTGATCGGAATCGTTGAAAAAGCAAATACGAGACGAGCAGTAGCTTTTCCGGAATCTAGTTGGTATCGAGACAGTGACAAAGGTGGAAACGTAATCTTTGATTTAATGATTCACGATATCGATTACTTGCGCTGGGTGTTGGGGGAGGTGAAAACGATACAATGCATAATGCGCCGCACTGAAAAATTGGAATATGCGACTAGTACTTTGAGGTTTGAGAATGGTGCAACAGCAAATTTAGAAGCGTATTGGGGGGCACCTGGTTCTTATTTAAATGTAGCTGAGGTGATTGGTTCACAAGGAAAGGTACGTTTTGATAGTACAGATTCACCAGTAGACGAGGGCCATGTCGAATCTTATACTGATAATCCGTATTATTGTGAGCTTAAGAATTTTGTTGATTGTATTCGTGATGATAGTGAGGCATTAGTTACGACATCAGATGCCTATAAAGCTATAGAAATTGCATTAGCGGGGATGGAATCTGCCCGAGCAGGCAAAGCAGTAATACTCTAGTATTTAAGGAGGAGTTATCATGGTAAACGATATTAAGGAGAAGGTAGTCAACTTGCTCAGGGAAAATCTGGAGGATATCAATGAAATGGATCAAATCGATCCTGATCAGGATTTGTCAATTTACGGTGTGAATTCACTCACCTTCATTAAGTTGGTTATCGCAGCAGAAATGGAATTTGGACTGAAATGGAAGGACGAAGATTTAGATTTTAGCAACTTCTCAACAATCAACAACATTGTAAATTATATTTCTTCAACCAATGCAATTGCTTAGGTAAATGTGAGTCCAACAACTTTGTAAAGTGATGCACTTACCATACTAGAGAGCCATATCGAATCACTCTGATATATTTAGAACAAGAGATTGAAATGATATGGCTCCAGTATCAATCAGATAGAAGCGGTACAACACATGGAAAGTAGATTCCGCCCGATCGAAATCATCATATCCATTGAAAGAGAGGGAGACTATGTTAGTAAGAGCCGGAGAACTGAGAGATGAAAAGTTGGTGGAATATGTACAGAATTTAGCTCCTCAGATTAAACAGCTAACGTTATTTCCATCTGAACTGTGCAACTATCGTTGCACATTCTGCCATATATGGGGAGAAACTGGTTGGGCCTTAAAGGAACCTCAAAGGGTTATTAAGGAACAGCTAGATATTGATGTGCTCAAAAATTTCATTGATCAAGTCACTGCGGTCAACAAGAATCTTGGCGTTATAATAACTGGCGGAGAACCAATGCTTTATAAGCATTTCACTGAACTGGTGGAACATCTTCGCAAGAAAAAGGCTTCCGTATATCTACTTACGAATGGCTCATTAATAAAAAATAGAATCCCATTTATTTTAGAAAATATTGTTGCAATGAATATCTCTCTCGATGGGCCAGAGGAGTTCCATGATTCCATAAGAGGCAAAAACAGCTTTAATACGGTTTGTGAAAATATTGAAGCATTAATAAGAGAAAAAAAGAAACAGAATAAGATGTTTCCGATAATCAATATCACAATGGTGCTCTCCAAATATAATTACAGAAGTGCGAAAGACTTTTTACATGCATTGCGCGAGCGTTTTAAAGATGCCAAAGTTGTTCTGCATGACACAAAAAATCCATGGACGAAACGAAGGGATCTTTCTGTTAATTTCGCGCCTCTCCTCTACACGACACGTGAAAGAGGACTCGCTTACGCTAATGAGATGAAGGAGTATCTCGATTGTGACGTGTCTCCAGCATGGAATGGGTTCGTAGAAGATTCGATTGATATCGATACAAATATTTTGAAAAGAGACCTTGAAGAAATTTGGCGTTCAGAGGGGGTCGATTATTCGGGATTTATTGATATTCATGATTATTACACGGATATAGAAAATCTTTTTGGCCGTTCAAAATGCGTGGCTCCATGGCATGAACTAATTATTCGTAGAACGGGAGATGTTTATCCTTGTGTTGACCTGCCAGATTATAAACTGGGCAATATATATAGTTCGACGTTTGAAGAAATTTGGGAGGGAGAACGAGCGACTAAGTTTAGAGAACATCTAAAAATGCATAATCTCATGATGTGTAATCGTTGTACTCGCATGTTTGCGGATAAAGATTCTTATTAATTGATGACTCGGATTACATTTGGAGAGAGCCCTTGATTAATAAGGGCTTCTCGAGTATTAGGTCATTTCAAGAACTCTCTTCGTAGTTTCATATCATTTAAAAAAGAAGGAGAGTGAACTAGTTGCCCATCATCGAAGCCAACAACCTGACAAAAACATTTACATATTACGAAAAAGAAACTGGTCTTCGAAATTCGTTCAAGAACTTGTTCAAGCGAAATGAACTTTCCAAGGAAGCGGTAAAGGGAGTGTCATTTTCAATTGATGAAGGTGAAATTGTAGGCTTTTTAGGGCCAAATGGCGCAGGAAAGACAACTACATTAAAAATGCTGTCAGGCATCCTTTATCCATCAGAAGGAACCGCATCTGTAATGGGATTTATTCCCTGGCAACGCAAAAAACAATACAAGATGAATTTTTCAATTGTAATGGGTCAAAAAAGTCAACTTTGGTGGGATCTACCGGCAAACGAATCGTTATTGTTGAGTAAATACATTTATGAGATCCCTGACAAGGATTATCAATCTTCGCTTAGCGAGATGTCAGAGTTACTGGATGTCGCTGATCTACTCAAAGTACAGGTTAGAAGGCTATCTCTTGGTGAAAGAATGAAATTAGAACTTATCGCTGCCTTGATACATAGACCTAAAGTCATGTTTTTAGATGAGCCGACTATTGGACTCGATATTATTTCACAAAAAAAAATAAGAGATTTTTTAAAATACTATAACCAACAAAAGAAAACAACCATAATACTCACAAGCCACTACATGAATGATATCGAGGATCTATGTAAAAGATCAATAATAATTAATCAAGGAATAGTAGTCTATGATGGCCAATTGAATAAAGTCAATAGTGTTTTCATGGATCGGAAATTAATTCATTTGCAGTTCTCTGAATTTGTTGAGCAGGCGTGCTTAATAGATTATGGAACTATTAGAGAATATAGTGGTTATAATGTCTTGCTGGAAGTTAATAAAAATGGGATAAAGCAGACCTTGAAGGCAATACTAGATCGGTTTCCAGTATTTGATTTCACCATTGAAGACATTTCGATAGAAGAAGGGATAGCGAAGCTTTACAAAATGGATGGTGATGTTCCTTCATGAAACCGTGGCTTAAATATTTTATGGCTTTCAGGCTTGGTCTTCAGAGTTCAATGGCATATAGAGCTGATTTTCTATTAAGTCTTTTTAGCATATCTTTTCCAGTAATGATACAGTTCTTTCTTTGGAGTACTATTTATAGTAACTCTGGAAATTCAGAAATGTTTGGATATACATTTAACCAGATGATCATATATATCATAATGGCGGGGATCATATCCAAGCTTTCATCAGCAGGTTTCGAATATGAAATTGCAAGTGAAATTAAAAATGGCGGCTTAAGCAAATTTCTTGTTCAACCAATCAATTACTTCAGTCATAAAATATGTGGATTCCTGGGCAGTAAATCATTTCAAACAATTATTATATTAATCATTACATTTGGTTTACTGATATTCCTACAAATATCAGCGGATATGAAATTAAATCCAGTTCATTTTTTGTTTTTTATCTGTGCTATTTTTTTGTCGACGATCATCAACTTCCTTGTTTTTTTCTGTTTTAGCACACTTGCATTCTGGATGACAGAAGTTGGCAGTGTTTTTTTTGGGATACGATATTTGATTAGTATTCTTGGAGGTGGGGTTTTTCCTCTTGAAATATTTGGTTCGACAATCACAAACATATTACAATATTTCCCTTTTCAGTATATTATTTATTTGCCTATCAATATTATCAGCGGGAAAATTAATTTTCTTGAAATTATGAGGGGCATAACCATACAGGCTGTTTGGATCATTGTCATGTTGATTGCAGCCAACCTCCTTTGGAAAACGGGGCTAAAAAAATATGTCGCGGTGGGGGGATAGGTATGCTGAGAATTATGATTAAAGAATTACATAAGCATATCTTATTATACTTCTTGTTTATTCGTAGATATATTATCTCGCAGATGGAGTACAGAGGAAATTTCTTTTCCTTTTTGATACTTGAGATTTTAATACTAATCTCGAAACTACTATATGTTGTAGTAATTTATCGTACTGGCGTTGATATTGACGGACTGCCGCCCGATGCAATACTTATGTTTACCGGTACTTTTTTTATTATCTCAGCTATTTACGGAAGTTTGTTCTTGCATAATTTCTATACCTTTCAGGGGCTTGTTTCAGATGGAGAACTGGATCTATATATGACTAAGCCTGTATCTCTTCAATTTATGGCCACTATGAGTAAGGTAGACTTTGCTGCCTTTATCCCCAATATGACCGCGGGAATCATCCTAGTGATGAAAGGTTGGAAAGCAATGAACATTCCTATAGAATGGTTCAACATATTGGGTTACATTGGATTTATCTTCATTGGTGTAATTATAATGTATTGTATTTTACTTTTCCCTCAATTGCTTGCTTTTTGGACCACAAAAACGAGAGCAATCAATGAAATTACATCGGCCTTATCCAATTTTAACGTCATGCCGATGATGATTTATAAAAAATGGATGCAAAGATTAGGTACCTTTGTTGTCCCTATTTTTTTGATTACTAATTTTGCACCTTTGTTTGTTCTTGATCGACTTAACCATTTCTACATCTGGTGGTGCATTTTTGTACCTATTCTATCTCTGTTGCTAATAAGGATTTTTTGGAACCTTGCAATAAAAAAA
This sequence comes from Paenibacillus sp. cl6col, assembly GCF_900102125.1. NCBI lineage: Bacteria > Bacillati > Bacillota > Bacilli > Caryophanales > Paenibacillaceae > Paenibacillus > Paenibacillus sp. cl6col. The sequence continues at coordinate 178,422 of NZ_FNAZ01000006.1, read as the reverse complement.
TATAACAGTGCAAGTAGCTAAAATGTCTGAAATGAATCTCATCAAAATACTCAAAGGTCTTTTTTGCCAATATTAAAGAGGAGCTGATAGAATTGAAACCTGTTATTGTGGGAATTGCCGGCGGTACGGGCAGTGGTAAGTCCACTTTTTGTAAATTATTGCATGATGAGTTGAGTGATTGCCAAGTTTCTGTAGTCTCTACTGACCATTTCTATAAAAAAGTGTTACCCAAAATGATATCACCTGTTTCAAATGTGGAATATGACGATTACAACCATCCAGATGCATTGGACTATAATAAGTTGATGGCGTACTTACACAATATACTGAATTCTAAAAAACGTCCTGATGTAATTATCGTAGAAGGCATTTTCACACTTTATTTTGAAGAGCTGAGGCGATTGTTAGATGTCAAGATCTTTACTGAACTTGATGCAGATGAGCGCATGTATAGAAGAATCAGTAGGAATATGAAGAGCTGGGGAATGGGGCTCGAGGAAGTTGCAACTTATTATCTAGATGCTGCAAAACATAGAGAACAAGAATTTGCGCTCCCTACTAAAAAATTCGCCGATATAATTATTAATGGCAATCATCTAGATGGAAATTTGAAACATATTATCAGTTGTTGGATAAGAAGTAACATAACAAAAGAACATTCCTAAAATGAGCAGCTATTATTCGTACGGCTCGTTTGCCCCATAAAAAAATCCCCTCCGGTAGCAGCGTATAAGACCATCTTTACAGATGTCTTTTTTCGTTGTCTGCTCAGAGGGGATGTTACCGCATAGATTGGTATTTTTTGGGGATTCTGATATTTAATCGCTGAATCGTCTATCAGCGTTGTACACGCATTGGTAAATCAGTCAGCGTCTGCCCAGCGGCAAAAGGCGTCAGATTTTCCTCCAATTTGAATCCGGGAACCGGCTCAATACGTTGGAAATGAAACAAAAACAACCTCAGACCAATGTTTGCCTCCAGCCGTGCGAGTGGAGCTCCAAGGCAGAAGTGAGGGCCGTATCCAAAGGTTAAATGCTGCTTGTTATTTGGACGGTGAATGTTCAGTGTAAACGGATCCACAAATACCACCTTGTCCAAATTGGCTGCGCTCATCCAGGCGACGACGACATCGCCTTTTTTGAGTTCTTCGCCAAGCACTTTATTATCCATCATGGTAACATGGAAGCCGTAACGAAGCATTTCTTCGATTGTATTCGGAAGAAGTTCGCGATTGGCCTGTATCTCAGCATAGATCTAATCGATATCATGCAAAAAGGAATAGAACGTGTTCACTAGTAAATGACATCCACCCATTCCTTAAAGAGGAAGCGATCCTCCGATGGGACACCAAGCAAATCTGCAATATCGATCGTCGGCAGCGCGTTGGTAAAGCTCCTGACGATATTAATAATCGGCCACAAGCTTAAGCTTCTAGATGTAAAGACCGCGGATAACAGACTGCGGCTTTTGTGGTGCAGCGGGGGATACGAGCTCAAATTGATTCGTTGAGACAACTAGTGAAAATCACTTTGGCGAAGAATAAATTAGCAAAAGCCTAATTTCTCAGTGTTGTAAACGAGAAATTAGGCTTTTTTATATGGTTTCCCTTAATCGATGCCAGCGAAGAGGGAATCTAGGAATCACGCCCAATCCGAAGGATCGAAATCCCAAAAGCTCATAGTGGAGTTCGGTCAGCAGGGATACCTGCCTAACCATATTTTGGTGGGCGGGTGTCATAGGAACACTAGCGGAGCCAATTTCATAAATTATCTAGTCGAGATGGATGATGGGCAGCATGCCGGTCGGATCCAGCTCTAACATTTTCGTTTAACGATAGTCACATGCATGTACAGTGAAATGAATGATAAGGAGGGTATAAAATGAACGATTTTCAGAAGGATCTGCAAAACTTGAATGTCGGCAAGTTCAATTCGACGGGGATGACGTCTGCGTCGGGGCAAAATCAGAACGGAGCAGGGGATTCACGCTTATGTGTTGGCTTTTGCTTTTTTTGTGTAGGGTTTTGTTCATGCAGCAACTGTTTTCGCTGTAGCAACTGCTTCAACTGCGCACGTTGCAGTAACTGCTTCAATTGCGCCCGCTGCAGTAGCTGCGCACGTTGCGGAAGCTGCGCTCGCTGCCGCTGAGTACCAAAAAGCTCCCTTAGCGATACGTAAACGGTATGCCCCTACAGTGTCTCTTCCTGTAGGGGCTGTTCCTTTTTTAGTTTCTGGCATGACGGACAAAATGCTCTACATAACTTATAAATGACGGATAACCGAAGGCCTGCTTACAATGCGGTTTTGCCTCCGGCAAAACCTTAAGGAGGAATAAAAACTTGAATCCTTCTATGCGTCTGAAAGTGAAAGGGGATACGTTCTTTCTTCCAGATTCGAAAGGAGGCGTCTACTTTCGCAACAATACAGGTTCGTTCCGAATGGAAGGCGACATGGTTGATCAGTGGATCGAAAAATTGATGCCCATGTTTAGTGGGGATTATTCCATGTCGGAACTGACGGACGGGCTGCCGGAACCATACAGGGTACGGGTTTATGAAATCGCGGAAGTACTGCTCAATAACGGCTTTGTCCGAGATTCCAGCCAAGACCTACCGCACGACCTACCCGAAGCAGTAGAACGGAAATATGCCGCACAGATCGAATTTCTGGACAGCTTGGGCGGTTCGGGCGCTCATCGCTTTCAAACCTATCGCCAGGCTAATCCGATTGCGGTCGGTTCCGGTCCGATATTTGTCTCGCTCGTTGCTGCCTTGTTTGAATCCGGATTACCCCGGTTTCGTGTGCTGATCACGAACCAGACGACCACGGATCGGCAGCGGATCTCCGAACTGACGGCGACTGCACGTCTATCGGACAGCGAGATCGAGGTAGAGGAGATCTTACCCTCTAATGACGGCTTCCTCGATTGGCAAGAAGTCGTACAGCTGGCGGATTCCGTTCTATATGTCGCTCAGGTTGACGATCCCCGAGAGCTTAGAGCATTGCATGCGGCCTGCAGGGACGCGAAGAAGCCACTGCTGCCCGCCATCTATTTGCCACAGTTGGGCATAGCAGGGCCGTTGGTGCACCCGGATTCGGATGTCTGCTTCGAATCCGCATGGCGCAGGATACACCGAACCGCCCTTGGCAATGCGGAGCGGCCGTCCGCCGTCTCTACCACGCCGGAAGCCATGCTAGCGAATGTGCTCGTATTCGAATGGTTTAAGACCGTTACGGGGACGGCTTCGGAATTGAACGGAAAGCTGTTTCTGCTGAATCCGGAAACATTAGTTGGCGAGTGGCATTCATTACTACCTCATCCGCTAGTCACAGGTCTTCGTCAGGTCGAGCCAACGGATCCGTTTGACCTTCCAATCGATCCATGTGCGGAGCGGCAGGAATCAGACCGACTCTTCTCCTATTTCTATCGCTTGACTTCGACGGAAACCGGCATTCTTCACCGGTGGGAGGAAGGTGACTCGAAGCAGCTTCCGCTCTCGCAGTGTCGCGTCCAGGCAGTCGACCCGCTGTCGGAAGGCCCCGCTGAGCTTCTGCCGCAGATCGTCTGTTCGGGAATGACGCACCATGAAGCAAGGAAGGAAGCAGGCTTGGCAGGCATCGAGGCGTACGTCTCGCGAATGGCCGGTGTTCTGAAGGCTACCAGTCCTGCGAAGCCGGATTCTGCTAGCCCGCTCGAGTCGCAGTCCCATGAATATGTAGGGGTCGGAGCGGGAGAGACCGTTGCGGAAGCGGTCCTTCGCGGACTGCGGAAGTGTCTATTCGAGGAGCTGAAAAGTCATTCCGAATCCAGCATACCCTCCGTTAATCCAATCAAGCTAAGCGAGGTTGAAGACGAATATTGCCGCTATTGCTTGCGTGCATTGACTACGATGCAGGACACCCCGGTAATCGGATTGGGACAAGAAGCGGCGGGCTTCCCCGTCTTCTGGGTCGGTACGAACGGTTACTGGTACGGCGGGGTCGGAGTCAACCGCACGATGGCACTGCGAGAAGCGCTCCGACAAGCGCTGATGAAAATACAAAACGATTCGGCGGACATCCAAGACCAAATCCTAGAACGCTCTTCGGTCATGGTGGAAGATGCCTTGGCGCAGAGTCTGACGATCCCCGGCTTCGATGAGTCGGAATACGGCATGATAATGCAGTCTGTACGGCAGATTCTGCACTGGAACCGTAAGCGGATCGCGGTCGTTGATTTGTCGATAGAACCGTTCATGAAAGAAGAGCTGGCAGGCGTGTTCGGCGTGTCGTTGAGAGAGGAGGAGACGCATTGAGCGCGATTGTAACGGTCATCGGGGGAGGACAGCTCGCGGATTTGGTAACCAGGCAATTGTCTGCCGATGATCGCTATCGACTAATCCGGCAGAAGAACATAGAGTCTGGAGAAGCAGCAACGGGAGACTTGGCGCTGGTGTTGAACGATGCTTGGGATCCTTCCTCTCATTCTGCGGCAGAAGATCGGTTCAGACAGTCGGGAATGCCTTGGCTGCGCGGATTTGTTGCATTCGGAGAGGGGATTGTCGGTCCACTGGTTCGTCCAGAGGGGCAAGGGTGCTCACAATGTGCGGATACCCGGCTCCTGATGGCGGGAAGTGACCGTAGGGAATCGTGGAAACTGCAGCAGAAGCTGGTGTCAAATGGGGGAATCGCCCGGGACGCTTGGGCCTCTCGCACGGGATTATTGCAGGTGGCGCGCCTTGTTGCAGCTGAAGCCGTGAAGATGCTGATGGGCGGGCAGCCGGAGACGGAAAGCAGGATGTACTTGATCGATATGCGTACGTTGAAAACCTCATTGCACTTCTTCCTGCCCGTTCCGCTATGTCCAATCTGCGGCCGATTGCCGGAAGATGATGAGGAGCTGGCCCGCATTGCGCTGAAGCCAAGCATGAAAATCGGCACCGAAACGTATCGCAGCCGCTCGATGGATGAACTGAAAGATGTTTTAGCCAAAGAATACTTGGATGCCAGGACCGGATTTTTGAATGGGAAAATGGTGGATCTTGTGTCGCCTTTCGCTGATGCGAGCATTAATTTGCCCTTGTTTGGCGGAGATGAGGCTTGTGCAGGTCGAACCCACTCCTATGCGGTTAGCGAAATGACAGCCATCCTGGAGGGACTGGAGCGTTATTGCGGTCTGTCGCCCCATGGGAAACGATCCGTCGTTCATGACAGTTTCCTCAATGTACAGCACCATGCGCTCGATCCCTTCCGTGTAGGACTATATGCTAAGGAACAGTATGAACGCTCTGACTTCCCGTTCAAGTCATTCGACCCCGAAAGGCCTATAGATTGGGTATGGGGCTATTCGTTTCTGCAGGAGCGTCCGATTCTTGTACCGGAGCAGCTGGCTTATTACAGTTCGGGCTGCGGTCACGGATTCGTCTATGAAACCTCCAATGGCTGCGCGCTGGGCGGAAGTCTGGAGGAAGCGATCTTCTATGGGATGCTGGAAGTGGTGGAGCGCGACTCCTTCCTCATGACTTGGTATGCTCGTCTGCCCCTGCCTCGCCTGGATCTCCGATCTGTTCAGGATCGGGAATTGAATTGGATGACGGAGCGACTGGAGACGGTGTCGGGCTATGAACTGTATTTGTATAAATCGACAATGGAGCACGGCATACCAAGCGTGTGGGCGCTCGCGAAGAATAAGAAAGAGCAGGGCGTGAACCTCATTTGCGCCGCGGGCGCCCATCCGGATCCGATTCGTGCGGCAAAGAGCGCGATCCACGAGCTGGCAGGCATGCTCCTCACGGTTAGCGAGAAATTCGAGGAAAACCGTGAGCTGTACGAACGGATGCTTCACGATCCGTACCAGGTTGTTCAGATGGAGGATCATTCCATGCTGTACGGGTTGAAACAGGCAGAGGAAAGGCTCGATTTTCTGCTGAACGACGATCGTCCGATGCAAACGTTCGAAGAAGCATTTGAACCGACGAGCTGGAACGCCGATCTGACTGATGATCTAAAGGTCATGCTGCTTGTTTTTCGCCGATTGAATCTTGAAGTGATCGTGGTCGACCAGACGACTCCGGAGACCCTTCGCAACGGACTGCATTGTGTGAAAGTACTCATTCCCGGCATGTTGCCGATGACGTTCGGGCAGCATCTCATCCGGTTGACGGGACTGGATAGAGTGCTCAGGATTCCTGCAGAGCTGTCTTATTCGCCGGAGCCCTTGTCACCCGAGCAGCTTAATCCATATCCGCACCCGTTCCCATAAATACGGCTATGGAACGGCACGGATGAAACCAGGGAGGAAAGCGATGAGTCTAATGAATCTGGACGTTTTTCTTCACCATTTGCAATATGATCCGGATAAGGTCAAGCCCTTGGATTGGGAGACGGATTGGGAGTACGCGCCGCTTCCTTACAAGCTTTATCGTGACTTGCCAATGTTTCCACTATCTAGGGAAGTGCCGATAACGCTCGAAGGAATGGATACACCCGATGTGCCAACCCTTCGCAATATTGGACATTTCCTCTACTATGTATACGGGCTTGCACAATTGACCCAGTCCGTCATGGAACGGGATGCGTCGGAGGAATCGGGAGGCGTCTTGCAGATGTGCCGGCGCTTCGTTCCTTCCGGAGGCGGGCTCTATCCGAGTGAACTGTATCTCTATCTTAAGCTCGATGAGTTGCCTGCAGGCGTATACCATTACGATGCGGCACATCATCGGTTGGCGTTGCTGCGCAAAGGGAATTTCGACGATTATTTGGCGAGGTCGCTCGGTAATCGATGCGACGCGAACGGCTGCTTCGGAGCCGCGTTCGTATCTACGGTATTTTGGAAGAATTTTTACAAATACAATAATTTCGCCTACCGGCTTCAGGGACTGGACGCCGGTATTTTGATTGGACAGCTGCTCGAAATCGCAAAACGATTCAGATTTTCATCTGGCGTGCATTTTCAATTTCTCGATCAAGCCATCAATCATCTGCTCGGTCTATCAGAACAAGAGGAGAGCGTGTATGCGGTAATCCCGTTATCGGTGAATCCGGCAATCCGGTGGATGGAAAGTGGGAACGAGGATACGGACATCGTGTCCGCCTCCGAGCTGTGCCGGGAGTTGTCGCCGGTCAATCATGATCACTATGTAAAGTCGCGGAGGAGCGCCGATTATCCAATGCTGCTCCGGATGAGCGATGCGTCCCGATTTGATTCGGCGCGATTGTTTCAACAGATCCGGCAGGAGGAGCAAGCAATTCCGAATCAAGCGCCCGTACTGCCTCTGCCGCCTGTAGATCGCTTATCATATGATTTGGCGGCGGTTTGCCGCAACCGTTTCTCACCCGAGACGGAATTTATCTGGAAGCCGATCGGTATTTCGCGGCTTGCATCTCTGCTTCGGGAAGCGACGGCTTCCTTCACTTATCGCAACGACCTGGATGGCCCGCAGAAGAGGCCGGAACCCCGTGTATGTCTTTACGGCTGCTTCTACGGGGTCGAAGACGTTCCGGATGGCGCTTATCGGTACGATAGCACTGCGCATGCGCTGCAGTCGGTTGGCCTTGGAGATCACCGGCAACGGATGCAAGAGGGAATGTCACTTCCCAATATCAATTTGTTTCAAGTACCGCTCAGCTTTCATGTGGCAGGGAAGAGGAGTTTCTATCAATCGCAGCTCGGCAAGCGGGGATACCGCATACAGCAAATGGAAGCCGGGATGCTCGTGCACCGATTATTGCTGGCAGCATCCGCTCTCGGGATGGGAGGGCGCCCCCTTCTCGGGTTTGACGCCAATTCCAGCGATGCGCTTTACGGGACGGCTTCCCGAGATGAAACGGGACTGATTTTTATACCGGTTGGTCCCTACCGTCAACGATTGCGATTGGTAGGCAGCTTAAGCCGTTAAAAAAAATCATCGCTAATGACATTGACGCGAACGGTCATGTCCTCAGCGATGAAACCACCCTTTCAAGAAAGGGAGACCGGACTTCTCTTAGCAATGATAGTTATCCCACGGATGATGGCAATGCATGTGAGTATGATCCCATGGATGGAACCAATCATGATGGTAATCGAACTCGCAACAGTCCCACCCTGAATACAGATAAGGATGAAGGTGGTCATCCATATACGGATTCCATGGATGATGCATGCAGGGATGGATCATACAAGAACAGTGCTCATGCTCCCAGTGGTGAACCATATCGGGGTGCTGCTCATGCTCCAGGGGCTGAACCATCGCAGGTAAGTGCATATTCTCACAGGGATGAGCCATTACAGCTTGCTGCTCGTTACCACAAGGATGACACATCATGGGGTGGTATCCGTGATGATGAGGAATATGGCACCAGGGATAGTGTGACGTTTGATAACCGTCATCGCGAGGTCTAATTTGATTATTCGCTTGCTGCTCAAATGCTTGCTCGGACGGATCGGAATTCTGCACGCCGGCCGGGTTCTGAACGTAAGGTTGATGGTATATCATCGTTTTCCTCCTAATCTTTTGAGGGGCATTGCATCGTGAATCCTCTTCTGGCAAAGCTCGCTTGGAAGCTACCGCTAGGCATAATTCACAATATGCTGAGATTGAGGAAAGGGCACTTGCCCCTATAAAATGGGCAGCTACCCAAGAGGAGGAGAAGCAAGGAACGAAATTGGTGTCGAAACGGAGATCGAGCGTGTGACAGTGATGATAAGGTTATAGCAAATAAAATTGTGATACCTTGATCCCTAAACTTTCTCAGATGAATCAAGTCATCAGATTATCTATCCGTATTCTGAATAAATGGGTCAATTTATTTTATGTCCCCAAGTTCTTGTCATTTTTATTTGACAAGAACTTGAGGACATTCGTTTTTAATAACAACTTAGAGACATTTCTGTGCACCAATAATGATATGAGAGCCTGTTGAAAGCCTGAGAGCCTCTTCTTTAATACAATATCATTTCAATCAATATCTGAGAGAAGAGCATTGCACACGTATGGGATATCCTTATCCTTACGTGCAATTCAGTCACCATACTCTTCTTCATTTAGCGAATGTTATCGCATCTTCTCGACATCAGAAGCTTTCACAAAGGCGAAGCGGTGATTGAAGAAGATGCGAAAGAATGCCTCTTTGCCTTTAATGTGCTTATTCGTCGCATAAGGATCCTTCGTGAATACTGGGGCTTCGTAATAATCGCCATTGACCTTCTCGATGGCAACATACGATTGTCCCTGTGCAATTGTGTACTGCAGCGGTACGAGTTCGTTCGGCTTTACATCGGCAGGGTATGCTGCCGCTTCTGGATAGGCCGCACCATAAACCGGTATAGAGGTTGTGCCCGCTTTCGGAGTAATGAGCTCTCCTGAACCCGCAACCGCATTGCTTCCTGCCGGATTATAGAACCATGCCTTTTGTCCACCGTACCAGATTGCTGTCCAGTTCCCCAGTTCTCCTGCGAGCGAGAAGGTTTGCCCTGTCGTAGCTTTAGCGCCTATGCTCAGTCCGTCTTTCTTGTTTTGAATGGCAAGGGCAGGGTCATCAATTAAATCAGCATCAAACTGCGGCTCCTTATACAAATAAACGAAGTTCGTCGGTTGGAGCGGAGCATCCTGAACTTCAGGTAAATTACTCTTAAAATTAGGCTTAATTGTCACGATGTCCTTGAGGCTATGCGTGGCGCCAAGTGGTGCTCCAACCAGCTCCATATAATGCTCCCAATCCCAGAATGGACCGGGATCCTGATGCATTGCCGGTGTTCGCTTCGGAGTAAGCCCCGGAATTTCGTTGTGCCCAATGATATGCGCTCGATCCAGCGGAATATCATACTTCTCTCCCAAATACTTAACGAGTGCGGCAGAAGAGCGATAAAGCCGTTCGGAGTACCATGTTGCTCCTTCCATCGCATAGCCTTCATGCTCGATGCCGATGGAGTGCATATTGAAGTAATAGTTGCCTGCATGCCATGGCACGTCTTTGTTGTTAACCATTTGCGTTACATCGCCATCAAATGAGCGAACAACATAGTGGGCGGCCACGCTCTTCTTCGGATTTGCAAAAATGCCAATGGTGTCTCGATATGTTTCTTCCGTATCATGAATGACAATAAAGCGGATATCTGGCCCGAATTTAGGACGGTCTGCAAGATCATAGTTGGAATAGTCTGACGGGTCATCCCCGTTCTGCTGATAGGCTGCAGGAATAGACCTGCAAGGTAGTAGGGAAGGGCAATCAGCGCTGCTTGAAATGGTTGAATGCAGTTGCAGACTCTGTAAAGTGGCTGGGTTTGGCTTTACTTCCTTGGATGTGAGGCGCAGCGCCTGACCTTCCGGAGTTTGCCGTGCGATCCCTTGCTGTATCGTGTGGAACACTTGATCGGCGAAATCCTGTGCATAATACAATTCTTGAGAGCCGCTATATTTGGCAACTGCACCATACCAATCGGATTCTGTTACCGGCAGTTTGCCTGCAATGTCCTTCACATATTTTGCCAGCAGCGCAGCTCCGCCTCGAATGTTCTCTACTGGATCCTTCTTCAGAAAGATTGGATTTACCTTCAGGAGTTGAGATGCTGCAGCAAGAGTATGATGGCTTGGATCATCAAGCGAATCCGATGTGCTGATTTGGTCAGCGGTTGCATTCTGTTCCTCTGGCTGCTGCTTCGGCATCGGTATGTCGGTCAAATGCATAACGCCGAAGCCACCAGATGTGCTTGGTTCGCCATTATGATGCTCCCACCGTGTCAGGTTGTAGGAGACGGACATCAGAATGTTCACAGGCACTCCGAACTCTTTCGCTGCAGATTCGAAGGCTTGCTGGAGATGCTGCGAATTCGACTTGACTTGCTCCGCATAGACAGACGGTGCACTGTTGAATGGAGCAGGCAGCGCAGGCGCAAATCCCGCGGCCGCCAATGAGGCGACAGTGAGAGTGAGCGATAGCTTTTTCCATTGGATTGTTTGAAATCGTTTCAATTATTTCCCTCCCAAAATGATAATCACTAAGACAAGATGACACCGCTTTCAAAACAGAATTGGCATCCACATTTGCGCTTCCTTCTTTATCACCTTCATTCCATAATATGGGGATTGGTAACTATTATATTATCTTTCGATTAAAATTTTCAATATATTTTTAAAAGATGAAATATTTTTTCAAATAAAAAAGGACGCTTCTCCTATCAATTTCACAGGTACCATATACGTAAAAAGAGAGACGAACATTGGCAACAAATCGAAAAGTGGGTAGGTTCGTGCTAACAATTAGGGAAAGGGATAAAATCTAACTATTGACAGTTGTTGTGTACTACGTGCATAATACACCCATGAAGTGTATGAACCACATAGTACACACACTTGGTGATAAATGCGAGGGGTGATCATAGAGATGAATGAAGGGTGGACGAGTGTGGTCCTTAATAACCGTGACCCTGTCTATTTGCAAGTCGTAAGGCATTTCAAGGAGCGGATCGCAACAGGCCGATTAAAGGCAGGGCAGGTTATTCCTTCCCGCAGAGAGCTCGGAGCATTGCTCAAAATAAACCCAAATACGGCGCAAAAAGCCTACAAGGAAATGGAGGAGCAGCGGTTGATTATAACGGAAGGGAACTCACCGAGTCGGATTACGGAGGAAGCGGATATTCTGCGAGCAATTCGTTCGGAACTTATAGAAGATGCAGTAGAGGCTTTTGTCGTGTCAGTAGGGAGAATTGATGTACCTGTCGATGAACTGCTGGATCTTGTCCGGGCGAAGTATATCGAGGAACGTACGCGTACGAACCAAGTAGAAGGGGTGAACTCTGATGATTGAGGTTGTCGATTTACATAAGCGTTATCGTGGGCGAAATGTGCTGAACGGTATATCCTTCACAGCCGAAAAAGGGCAGATTACATGCCTGATCGGAATCAATGGAGCTGGGAAGTCCACGATTCTGAAATCAATTATGGGACTTACCCCACCAAAGAGCGGCACGATTCGCATTGATGGCAAGCCAGTTGGGCCAGCGATATATGAGAAGGTAGCTTTTGTACCAGATCATGTGACAGTACCAATGGGAATGAAGCTGTCCGACGGGATGCAATTTATGAAAGATTACTACCAGAATTGGAATGAGGCACGAGCGAAGGAATTATTGGATTTTTTTAAGTTGGATCGGTCGGAGCGCGTAGGTAATATGTCTAAAGGGACAACTGCGAAATATTGTCTGCTGCTCGGTTTATCGCAAGATTCGGATTATATCTTAATGGATGAACCATTCTCAGGCATTGATATGTTTAGCCGTGAGATCATTGCTGAAGTATTCTCGTCGGATCTTATCGAGGACCGGGGCGTTCTGCTGACGACACATGAAATAGACGATATGGAGCATTTGATCGATAAGGCGATTCTACTGCAGAATGGGGCGGTTCACCTTGCGTTTGACTGCGAGGAAATGCGTACGACAGAAGGGAAATCCGTTATTGACGTGATGAGGGAGGTGTATATGGGATGAATCGCTATTTGAAATTGGTTCATATGGAAATCCATCGATTCCGATATATTTTGGCATCCTTAATGGTGGTGACGATGGTCTGTCAGTTTAGTTCATTCATTCTGACAATCAAGCGTACATTATCGATTAAAGCGGCAAAAGGGCTAGGTTATGTTGATATAGGTTTACCTAAAATCCTCACCTTCCCCTGGGTTATCCTCAAAACAAAGGAATGGTTCATTCTTCCGATTTTGCTTAGCATAACGGTTCTGGTGTTATATACCATCCTCATCTGGTATCGGGATTGGTTCGGGCGATCGACGTTCATCTATCGGCTGCTGATCCTTCCATCAAAGAGATGGATGTTATACGTATCGAAGCTTACAGCTATTATTATGTTTGTATTTAGTATGATTGCATTTCAATTGATGCTGCTCGTCAGCGAGAATATGATCTTCAAGGCGATGGTTCCGGCAGAACTGCGGACGGATTCGACATTCGTCGAAGCGATTTCGATGAATGATGCATTAAAAATGCTACTGCCCAAACAGTTTGAGCAATTTATATATTCCTATGGTTTAGGCATCGTTGCTGTAATGGTTATCTTTACTGCGGTTCTACTCGAGCGAAGCTATCGGAGGATCGGTGTTCTATACGCGATTGCGTATTTCGCATGTTGTGCGATCTTGACTGTGTATCCCGTGTTTTTCGTAGGCTTTGATCGCCTGAATGAGTATTGGTATCCGGATGAAATATACGGAATGCAGCTTGGTGTCTGCTTGCTCGTTGCTGCGATCTCCGGCTGTCTCGGATGCTGGCTTCTTCGCAAGAAGATCACGGTGTAAAGGAGAAATTTACAATGAAACGTTACTTATTATCGATCATTCTCGGACTTTGTACGTTAGGGATATTGTGTACCTATTATACTTACGGTGCGGCGGATCATCTGCCGGCTTACAAGCTCGTAACGATTCAAGGCGACCCGAAGGAGGGAGCGGGTATCGAGCTTTACGGTAATTACAGTAGAATAGGAAGGGAACCATTATCCATTAATATAGAAGGAAGCAAATATCGGAGTCGGGAGACGTTTCGCGATCAGATCTCGTCCGTATCAACATGGAGAAATTTTTCGGAAGGCATGGGGCAGCTCATTCGGGATTATCGCCAATTTATGAGGGGCAAGAGTAGTGATCCTAATGGATTTTATAAGGATAATGAATGGTTGCTTTATGCGAAAGGAAATACCAGTTCAGGTCAGTCCCCACAGAAGCAATTTCAGCTGCATGTAGACCTGTTGAATGTGAAGACGAATGAGGAGAAGCAGTATGTCACCGAAATCCCTACTGACAGCACATTTGATTATATCTATGTCGACGATGTACAACGCATCAATGATCAGCTGCATGTACTAATTATGCAGGGTAAGAGGGATGAATCGTCGCTATATTTTGACTATGTGCTGGATTTGAAGAGCGGCGTACTCATTGAGGGGAAGCAAGTAACCCATTGGAAGAACAGCACAGATAAAAAAATAAAAATTGAGGTTCGCTCATTAAGTAATGACATTGCTCCGAATGAATATATGGTCTTTCTAGTTTTAGAGAATAAGGTCACATCGAGGGGAGATTATTCGAACTTTGCCATGCTTAGATATGCTTATTCATATAAAACTGGCAAGCTGTTTGCCTTGCCAGACTCAAAGCCGAAATTTAATCCTAACACGCCCTATTATTTAGAGAACAATTCGTTGGTCTACGCAAATTACGATAAAAATGAAATTCAGTTATCACGCAATAACTTAGACACAGGTCTTGAAGAGCGAGATTATGTAAAGATCGAAGCTTCGGAGCTTGGCGCTGATGAGATCCAATCTTTTGTTCTCACTCACAATCGTGTCTACATCTTGAGTCAGAAAGGCTCAACACATCACGTAGTGATTGTGGATGCATCCAATGGAAAAACACGCTACGTGGGTCAAGTAACCTACGAAGGACCTGAATCTGAACGTGATAAAGAGATGGATTTTTTGCGGTTATATAGCCTGAACATTCGAGAGACGGCTTCTTAGAAAAGAGGTACAGCCCGATGAATCGAACGGTGAGCTTTGGGCACAAAGTACAGGTTTTAAGAGGGGTAGAGACGTACGGGTATCAAGTTGCGCATTATCTGCTGCAAGAGGAAGAACTTGCTTTGGATGCGGCCAAAGCAGCCCTGTTGGAGTTGAGCTCAAATGATGATTTTTTCGCTGAAGATTCTTCATTGCAGAGAGCAAGACTCTGCAGAACTGTTATACGCCATGCACTTCTTGTGAAACAAAAGTGTCTGAGAAAAGAACAAGGCATTATAAACTGAATTAGATAGTTTTTTATCCCTTGATTATCAGGGTTAAAATACTTCGATAAAAGAAGTTAATAATGTCTACGAAAGTCTATGGTTCCCGCCTGTCTGAGGATAGGCGGATTTTTAATTACGGGACTTTTACTTTTTCGTTCCTCAGCTGATTTTTCCAGTGGCTTTCATTCACTCTTGAATCGGCGGCCTTCTGTCTTTTCACAATCAGCACAAATAAACCCTAACAGAAAATATCATTTGAAGTAACCTTTTGCTATTTACATGGCACTACTATATAGATGGATAGAAAGAAAGGAGTTGGGGGGCGTGCACCATTGGATAGAGGCAGCAAGGCAAGGAGACCGCGAAGCGTTCGATCCCATCGTCCGACAGTTCACTTCAATGGCTTATGCTGTAGCTTATGAACGGCTGCAAGATGTTCAGTTGGCGGAGGATGCCGTGCAGGAAGCATTCGCGGAAGCATTCATCAACCTCAGTCGCCTGAAAGAAACCGAAGCATTTCCTGGCTGGTTCAAGGTGATTGTCGTTCGCCAAGCGAACCGTATTCTTCGGCGCAAACGTTATCCGTCTGTCCCACTGGATGATATGACCGGCTTAGCCGAAAGTGGGAAGAGCATCTCCGACATCGTCGAGCAAAAAGAACTGAGAAGGCTGCTTCATGAATCCGTATCGACATTGTCATCGAATATGCGAGTGGCGGTACAGTTGTTTTATTTCTACGGCTATTCATTGCAGGAAATCTCTGCGTACTTAGGCACTTCCATCCCTGTATTGAAAAAACGGTTATTCGACGCACGACGCAAACTTAAAGGAATCCTGCTAGTTGCTGATTTTGCCCATGTATGCAACGGCTTATATGAAGGGGGAAAGCATATGCTGCATATTGTAAATGGAGATCACGTAGCGAACACATTGCGTAAGGTTATACCTCAGGGGGACATTCTCGTGTGGAGGGAAGTGTACCCGGAAGGGCCGAACTTCGCCAATCCCACAGAAGCCTCCAATCGGCAGGTACGGGCTCAATACTTGGAGCAGGCGCTCGGCATTCCCGCAGCAGAATTCACACGTCTCTCTGGCGAACAAGAACAGCAGCTCACTCGCTTTTCCGAATACGAAGAGATTGTGTTGTGGTTCGAGCATGATTTATTTGACCAGACGATGCTCTGCTACTTGCTCCATTGGTTTGCACAGCAGCCGCTTGGACATACGAAACTAAGCTTGCTATGCGTTGGATCCTTCCCCGGCATTGAATTATTCCGTGGGCTCGGCCAATTAAATGAAGAGCAGCTAGCGTCACTATCAGGGACGTGGCAAACTGTCGGTCGTGAACAGCTCGATCTAGGGTCAGCATTATGGGAGGCTTATACATCTCCTGATCCTAGCAAGCTCGTACAGCTTTTGCGAGAAGATACGTCGGCATTGCCCTATGCGAATGCAGCATTCCAGCAGCATCTTGCCCATTTCCCATCTGTCCACAATGGGCTCGGCATTGTCGAGCAATTCACTTTGGAGCAGATTGATTTTGGCATTGCTTCTCCGAATGAATTATTTAAGCATGTCTGCAATAGGCTGCATGAACTTGGAATGGGGGATTTGCAATACTGGCATGTGTTGGCCAACCTGACTAGCGGTACCTATCCGCTTCTGCATGTTAAAGGAGTAGAGACCTTCCCGAATTTCCAAGGCACACCGCCTTCATTCCGCGAATGTACGGTGTCACTAACGGAAACGGGGCGACGAGTGCTGGAAGGCCAAGCAGACTGGGTATCACTGAATGGGATCGATACGTGGCTGGGTGGTGTGCACCTGACCGGACAAACTGTACCGTGGCGGTGGGACACTGAAGCGAGAACACTCGTCAACGATAACCAGGGAGCGTAGCAAAGCGGGGCAAATTCATCGAAGGTGACCTATTTGACCTATTGCTTGCATTGAACAACTGAACTCGTAAATTATGCCTTTCATAACAAAAACGGCTGAGCAGTCGATATTGACGCTCGGCCGTTTTATTATTTCACCACATTAAATAGTTGATTAATTCCTCGAGGCATCCAGAGATTAATTGGAGTGGGATATTCTCATCCGTTGTATTAAAAGTATTAAAAACGTAGCTTGTTATTAGATGCTGCACCCGAATCGGTATAGGCACATTGGGTTTAACAGTGTGTATAATATATATATACACTAAATACTCTATTGACACTTATCGCAACAGTGTATATATTGTATATGTACACTATATGGATATAAACAGCATTGAGGTGATAGAAGCTGAAAATTATTATTTCCAATGCCTCGAGCGATCCGATATACATGCAAATATTGAACCAAATCAGACAGAGCATTCTGAGCGGGGAATTGCGTGCAGGTGACAGTCTTCCTTCCATCCGGAAGCTGGCTAAGGATTTGCAGGTTAGTGTCATTACAACCAAGCGTGTATATGAAGAGCTGGAGAAAGAGAAACTGATCGACTCCGTGGTAGGGAAGGGATCGTTCGTATCAGGGGCCAATAAAGACTTCATTCGGGAGCAGCGTATGAAACAATTAGAAGAAAAAATGATAGAGATCATTCGTGAAAGCAAGGAATTAAGTATGAGTCAACAAGATGTAATTGATCATATGAAGCTATTGTTTGAGGAGGAATACACATCATGAATGCAATCGAAATACGTAATTTAACGAAAACATACCCTGAATTTACAGTTGATCAGGTATCTTTGGATGTGAAGCAGGGTTACATTACTGGATTGATTGGTCCCAATGGCGTAGGGAAGAGCACCTTAATCAAAATGATGCTCGGCATGATTCGCCCTGACTCCGGGAGCGTAAAGATACTAGGCTGCGATATGCCCACACAAGAAGTGGACATCAAGCAGCGTATCGGAATCGTGTCAGATGATTGCTTCTATTATGATCACCTTACGATTCGTGACATGAAGAAGGTGATCGCGCCTTTCTATCAAAAGTGGAACGAGCAGAAATTTAACAACTATCTGGAACAGTTCGAGCTGTCCCCAAATAAGAAGATTGAACAATTATCCAAGGGGATGAAAGTGAAGTTTGCCCTTGCCGTTGCTTTTTCACATGAGGCAGAGCTCCTCATCATGGATGAGCCAACCTCCGGGCTTGATCCTGTGTTTAGAAGGGAAATGCTCGATATTCTTGCGGACATGATGCAGAATGAGCGAAATTCGATTATTTTCTCAACTCATATCACAACAGACTTGGATCGCATTGCCGACTACATTGCTTTCATCAATCGCGGAAAGCTCGTATTCAATGAAGCGAAAGATGATGTCCTCGATAGATACGTAATCGTGAAAGGTGACTCCCAACTACTAGATTCCGATGTTCGCAAAAAATTTGTCGGAATTCGTGAGACAGCCGTTGGTTTTGAGGGCTTAGTCGATAATCGGCAGGAGGCTGAGCATTTATTCGGAAATTATGCGGTTCTCAACAAACCATCATTAGAAGACATCGTGTATTTCACAACCAAGGGAGGACGTGTACATGCTTAACTTGCTTCGGAAAGAGTTCATCGCTTTTAAAAGCTCGCTCTGGACACCTCTCATGTATTTTGTTGTATTTAGTGTTGTTTTTATACCAAAGCATTCATCGTCTGTTCACCTTGTGGGTATTTATACGGCATTCGCTACGCTTAGTCACGTTACCCTGATCGATATAAAGAATCATAACCACAATTTTCTGGTCACGCTGCCGATTAGCCGTAAAAATATCGTAAAAGCGAAATACATAACGGGCATTATTATTAGCCTTGTCAGCGTCCTAGCATCTTATGGCATTCACCTGATCGTTACAAATGTATTCCCGGCATTTAACAAACCAGAATTAACGGTCATGGATATACTAGGACCAGCAGCCATCACGCTAGCCCTTGCTTCCATTTATTTGCCGCTGTTTTATACGCTTAGTAAGAAAGGAACGTCTATTATTCAAGGGGTATTCACATTAATCCTAATTGCACTGGCGCAGCCTACGGCAATATTTATGCAAATGATCAACGAGAACGGATTACATAGTAACCCAATCTTGTATTTGATCCTGATCGGCATCTTATTGCTGTTCATTGCTTCCTACTTTATAGCTGCAGCTCTGTTTACGAAAAAGGAATTATAAGAGTTCGTTGCTGTTGCATGATCAAAAGATATACAAAAAAGGGAGATAGGACAGGATGCATACTCAAAAAGGTCGTCCTAGTCGAATAAAAGGCTGGGTAATGCCTCTTGTGGGATTTCTTGTTGCACAACTCTATTTTATTGCCTGTGATCGATTTTCATGGAACCTGTACAGAGAATTCAAGCCAGGAACGATTATGGGTAGAATTTTGAACTCCGAGCTTTTTACAGAATGGTTCACTCCATATGACTTGCCGATATCTAATGTAATTACGGCATTTTTGATCGTAACCTTACTCTTGCCCTCATTAATAGGTGTGATTATGAATATCTTTTCCAGAAAATGAATTGAATCATGTTAGGAATGAAAGGAATGTGATGTAATGATAAAGAAAGAAAATCAGAATATGAAATGGATAGGTTTATTGTTCGCAGGATGGTTTACAGTAAGTGCTGCCCTGTTTTTAGCCGGTCTTTCTGGTGATATTGCTGAACAATTGTTCGGCTCATCAAGGCATGTTCGGAACCTGATTCAGAGTCTTGTGATGAGCGGCCTGGTTGTTCCTATTATTTTGTATTTATATCAGCGTCTCTATCGAATGACTGGTATAAAACCGAAGACACCGGTATATTTCTGGAGAAGAGGATATCACTTTTTTACTGGGGTTCTATTGGCAAGTGGACTGGGTGCATTGGGCTTCGTTATAGCAAGTGTTCAAGGTTGGATTGTCATTGAAAAATGGCATGCCCCCGATCAGTGGTTTGCTGCGCTGCTTATCAATGTATTGTTTGCTGTGTTTTTTGAAGCTTTGCCGGAGGAACTAGGGTTAAGAGGGCTGCTGTATGATGTGCTACGTCATCGATTCCCAGCTTGGTTATCCGTATTCCTTCAAACCATACTATTTGTATGCGTCACGACAGCGGTTGCCCTATTTCAAGCATTCGTTGGACAGACACCCGGATTAACGCTTAATATCTTTTATATCGTAGTCATTTTTTGTTTTGGAATAGGCTTGCAGTTACTCCGTTTATGGACCGGAAGTCTTTGGGCGTCAATCGGTTTTCACCTTACCTACTTAGAAATTATGCGGTTTGTCGCTCTTCCGCATGGCTATGGCGGTGGTGTACCCCCAATTATAAGCTACCAAGAATCAGCGCCCTTACTCGGCTACTTAATCTCTATTAGTATGATTCAAATCGGGGGCATTATCGTATCGCTTGTTATATTAAGTGCGAAGCGTATCATACGGAAAAGGCATCCGCTCGAACTGGTGAACTAAGCAAATGAAATATCTGATATGCATAGATCTGATCCATCCATGATTAATTAGATTTAAATCAAATGCATAGATTGATATAAAAAAATAAGTACAGTTGAAGAGAGCGACCTACGCTCTCTTCATTTCTTTCTGGGGCTCACATTCCTTATTTTCCATGGAGAAAGAACCGATTCCCTTGCAAATTCAAATCGAATGGCTATGCTCTTTTCCGACATATTCTTCTGTTTCATGAAAACAGGTAGTTCTAACACTGTAGTTAATCGATGCCCGTTGTCTGGATCGGGGATTTCTTTTCTTTTCATCATCCGATATGTCGTTCCGTTCTCCATCTGCTTAAGAAAGTAGTTTACCGTTTCAGAATGTGCACCTTCAGACACTGCTATAAGTAAATTATTATCCCGTTGAGACAAGGCTCCGATAAATACTTCCGAGAGCAACTCGGGTGATAAGCCATGTAAAAAAGCCTCTCTTTTTCCAGCAGCCGTGTACACCATCACCTGATGCAATAAGTCTGGGTGAAAGGATCGATGCGTACTGCTGCCAAGAAAGTGTACGCAGAAGTGTCCTGAAAATCCATTGTCCGGAATCCCATCGCCGCCATGAGGCATTCCGTTCATAGAAGCAGCGATTTTCCGATTGTCATCAGTAACGACGATTATCGCTTTCCGATTCCAGCTCCAATGATTATCATACATCTGCTTCATCGTCTTCGTATCCTCTTTGGTTAGCGGCTGCACATCGGCATGCCTGCTTCCCGCACGACGCTGAACACGGAATTTCAACCCTTTCTCCAAATCAATAATTGAGAAAGTGCTTTTTCTAGGAAGCAAGGCTTTCGCCTCACCCCAAGGAATAATCGTCCCATAATGATGTTTTCTTAGAAAATTTGCATGTACCAGCAACTGCTTGGTCGCTTTAGGTGTAAGGATAAGACGTGTTGATTCAGCCTCGTTCCATAAGGAACCGGATTGCTCCATACGGAAATTTTTTGTTCTATTATTTTTTGTAATCGTTACATATATGTCGGTGAGTATAGGGCGATGTTCTGTCTGTTCTTCCTTGCCATCCTTATATAAACGAAGGGCTTCCTTATTTTTCAAAACCATTTTATGTTCATATGTTGCGGAGGGGCTTGTCCGTACACTTATGTTCATTTCAGCAGATGGCGCCTTGTAGTCAGCATGGACAATCATGCTGCTAACAGAAAAATAGGTAAGGAGGAGAAGGAATATCATGGAGCGGGTCACGAACAAGATCATTTTCAAGCCTCCAAATAACTGTTGTTGTTTGTTAAAATCAATATTTCTGGGCTTCGTCCTGACCTAGAAATTGGATGACGCATGTGTAGAATTCATCTTATGTACGATTTTTATTCAACATACTTTATATATGCAGTGGCAAGGCGTATACCGAAAGTTAAAAGTCGTTTCCTTGTCGTCGGAAGACTCGACTTTTTCTTTCTTCCTATTTTGACAGGTGTTAAACCAACGAAAAAAAGGAGAGTCTACTGAAAAAATTCAGCAAACTCCCCATGTTCCTCCATTCATGATTTACTTGAGTAAAATAGATCCGGTATTGACGCATTCGATTTCTTCTCGAATTGCCGACAATAGCTGCTCCGGATGAGAGTGCAAGAAAAAGTGCCCTCCCGGGAGCAGCTTGCTTGAAAAATCGGAATTGGTCAAGCTGCGCCAAGATGTCAGCGATTGTTCGGACAGAAATTCGTCGTCTTGTCCCCCTAATGCAACGATGGGACAAGGTATGATGCCTTGTGTATATTCATAAGTCTCGCAGACCGAAAAGTCGGCTCTCAGAGAAGGGGACAGGAGTTCCAGCAATTCCTCATCATCAATTAGCTCTTCTGGTATTCCCCCGTTCAGTCGAAGCCGCTTGCGGAATTCTTCCTCGGGCAAACCATGAATGGGAGATACCGGACTCTGAACAAACGGGGCATTCAATCCCGCGACAATAAGCTTTAACGGAGGACGATTCAAGTTCCTCGATAATAAGATCGACAATTCATAGGCCAATAAGGCTCCCATGCTGTAACCAAACAGAATATACGGTTTGTCCAATAGGGGCCTCATCGCATGTGCGACTGCTTCCAGCAGCGGTGACATGCTTGTGTAGGCTGGTTCGCGCAACCGCGCGCCTCTGCCTGGATATTGAACTGCGCAAACCTCCGCGAACGCTGGCAAATAGTCATGCCATGCGCGGAAAATAGAGGCGTTCCCTCCAGCATAAGGCAAACAAAACAGCCGTATTGTGTCTTTCTGATTCACCTTATTGCGAACGAACCATTTGCTGCTTGTATCAAGACCGCTCACATCGTTCATCTTCTGCTCGTTGAGAGATGAATGGGATTTTGATTGCTGGCATAATCCGATCATGATTCGAAGCTCTTCCTCAAACCTTTGAGCCAGATTTTCGATCGTTTGCTTACGATGCACATTTTCGCTGTATGACAAACTTATGTGCAGGCGGCCTGACGTCACCAATGCCGCCACGTCGACATAATGGGCCCGTTCGGAATCAGGCGCAAGATCCAGTCCTGCTGTATCCGCAACCAGCGTGAATAAAGCCCCCTTTTCCTTATTCCAATCAGCATTGAATTGCCCCAAGTAATTAAAGCTCATCATTGGTCGTGGAAGCTTGCGAAGCTGATTCGAAATACTGTCATCTTCAGTCATATAGCGCAGTAAGCCATAACCGATTCCGCGGGTTGGAATAACGTTCAGTCGCTCTTTTACCCCCTGGATGTCCGCGTATATATCCGCGCTATCTGTCACTTCAAGCATGACTGGATACATGTTCGTAAACCAACCTACTGTACGCGAGATATCAAGGTCAGTGAATAATTCTTCTCTGCCGTGCCCCTCCATATGGACATACATTTTCCTTTCTCCCGACCATCCAGAGACAGCGCGGCCGAGTGCGGCCAACAGAATAGCGTCAATTTGCGCGCCGAATGCTGATGGAGCCTCCTGCAGCAGAATCCGCGTTTCTTCAGAAGACAAATTCGATTCCGCAACTGCCAAAGAGGCCGTCGTATTGGCTCCGTCTGGGAAGTCGAGCGGAATTAGGGGAGGGGGAGGACTGACTTGATGTAACCAGTATTCCAGCTCTGCCCGCAATTGATCCGTAGCGGAGTAGGCAGCAAGGCTGTGCGCCCAATCGCGATATGAAGCAGTTTTCGACGGCAAGCATATGGCTTCACGGTCTACTATTTGCTGACAAGCCGTGCTTAGATCATCCAGCAAAATGCGCCATGAAACACCATCTATCGCCAAATGATGAATAACCAATGCCAGCTTTCCTGGCTGTCCGGTGTCATAGTCAAAATAGATGGCGCGCAGCAGTATGCCTTCGCTTAAGTCGAAGCCGGTTTGAGCCTCTGTGATCGCGGCCGCAAAAGCATCTGCCTGTAAGTTTGCAGGCTGATCGCCAAGATCAATGCGCTTCAGAGGCGATTCGTCCGTATAAGCGGCATATGCCTGTTCCCAACCGGATCGGCCCATCGTAAATTGGAGACGCAGCGCATCATGATGTGCCACGAGATGGGCGATCGCTCTCTGCAGAACTTCATAGCTTATTTGGGAATTCACGGACAAAATCATGGACTGATTGAAATGCTCGGGAACGGACATCTCCTCGAATAACCAGCGCTG
This sequence comes from Paenibacillus sp. cl6col, assembly GCF_900102125.1. Classification (NCBI taxonomy): domain Bacteria; kingdom Bacillati; phylum Bacillota; class Bacilli; order Caryophanales; family Paenibacillaceae; genus Paenibacillus; species Paenibacillus sp. cl6col. The sequence continues at coordinate 154,560 of NZ_FNAZ01000006.1, read as the reverse complement.
AATCGGTGTAAGCGGCAGCGAGCCCGTCACTTCTTGCTGCCCGATTTCATTTGGCTCGAGCGGCTTCAGAGCTTCTAACATGGGAGCCAGCTCCGCTATCGATTGATACTGAAACAGATATTTCGGCTTCATTTCCAGACCCAATTGACGTACTTTGCTTGTAATTTGAGTGCTTAAAATGGAGTCGCCGCCTAAGCTGAAATAATTATCATGGATGCTGACGAGTTCAATGCCAAGCACCTGAGACCAAATGTCAGCCAACTTTTTTTCGGTCGGCGTTCGGGGAGGCACATATTCTTCCTCCTTGTCCGTAAATTTCGGCGACGGCAACGCATTGCGATCCACTTTACCATTAGGAGTCAATGGGAGAGCATCCATAACGACGAAAGCGGCAGGAACCATATAATTCGGAAGCCGGGCCTGCACATGCAGCCGAAGCTCGCTAATATCCAATCCGTGAGTGATATCGGCTGACGGAATCACGTATGCAACCAGCCGCTTGTCTTCCGGCCCAGGCTCCTTTACGGAAACGATCGCCTGCTCAACAGCCGGATGCAGCGTAAGCGCCGCCTCGATTTCGCCGGGTTCAATGCGATATCCCCTTACTTTTATTTGATCGTCGGCACGCCCCATAAATTCAATGGATCCGTCCGGTAAATAACGAGCAAGATCGCCGGTTCGATACAATCGTTCCCCTGGAAGGGAAGTAACGTACCCGAACCGCTCAGCTGTAAGCTCGGGCCTTCTCAGATAACCGCGAGCTAGGCCGTGGCCTGCAATGTATAATTCGCCAACAACGCCGACAGGAACGGGATGGCGATGCCGATCCAGCAAATAAATTCTCATATTGGCGATCGGTCTTCCAATCGTCGGTGCTGTAAGCTCCGCGGAGGATCGTGATTTCACAGGCACGCGGCATGCCGTGGAGACTACTGTTCCTTCGCTCGGCCCGTAATGATTGAACAGGGCAAAAGGCAACGTCTCCGGCGGAAAATAACGCAGTCTGTCACCCCCGGTAAGCATGCACCTCAGCGAGCACTCGTCAGGCCAGGTCAGAGAGAGAACCGCCTCAGCCAGCGGCGTGGGCAAAAAGCTGACGGTAATGCGCTCATTCACGAGCCAATCCCGCAGGCGATCCGGATCCAAGCGGGTATCCTCGTCTGGAATATGAATTGAGGCGCCGCTGGCCAAATAAGGCCACAGCTCCCAGACGGAAGCGTCAAAAGCGGGGCCTGCCAGCCATGTCGCCCGATCGCAGTTGGATATGCGATACGCATTCTGATGCCAGGACACTAAATTGAGCAAGCTATGATGCTCGATTTCGACTCCCTTCGGGCGGCCCGTCGAACCGGAAGTGTAGACGACATAGGCTAAATTGCTGGACGCAGCGCCGCTGTCGGGAGCCGATTCATCGCCATCTTGCGGATTGGCGCCGATTCCGTCCAACGGAAGAACGGTCAAATTCGTGTGCCGAACCCGCTCTGCATGCCGCTTGTGAGTCAACAGAACATGAATTTGGGCATCTTCGATCATATAAGCGATCCGTTCGTCAGGGTACGCCGGATCGATCGGCACATAAGCCCCGCCGGATTTTAATATGGCGAGCAATCCGATAATTTGCTCGGCTGAACGGTCAGCCAGCAAGCCTACCAATACTTCTGGACCAATACCGAGCCGCTGTAGATGGCGGGCCATCCGATTCGCGCGAATGTTGACCTCCCGATAGGTGAACTTCTCGAACCCGAATGTCACCGCAATTGCATCTGGGAATAAGGAAGCTTGTTTCTCAACAATTTCATGGATGCACATATTGCCTAAATCAGCGGCTTCTGTCCGATTCCATGCCGATAGCAGAAGCTGCCGCTCGCATTCGCCCATTATCTCCAGACTGCTCAAGGACAAGTTGGGATTGAGCACGATGCTTTCCAATAGATGTTGGAGATGCTCCAGCATCCTCTCCACGGTCTGTGAATCGAAAAGATCCGTGTTGTACTCCAGCTCGGCAATGATTCCGTGATCCCTGACATGGCTCATCACCAGGGAAAGGTCATATTTTGACGTCTTGTTGACAATCGGTAATAGCTTTACCTTGAGACCGTCCGATTGCACCATACGCTGAAATGAATCGTCATTCATTGCGAACGTGACTTGGAATAACGGACTATGGCTCGTTACGCGATCAGGTTGCAGTGCCTGCACCAGTTGATCGAACGGAAGATCCTGATGCTCATATGCGCCCAGCACCTGTTTCTTGGTTTGCTGCATCAGCTCCCGGAATGTCGGGTTAGTGGACAGATCGCTTCTGATCACGAGCGTATTTACAAAAAAGCCGATCAATCCTTCTATTTCCGACACTCCACGATTGGCCATCGGAGTGCCAATGCAAAAGTCATGCTGTCCCGAATAGCGATAAAGCAAAGCTTGAAAAGCTGCCAACAAGGTCATAAACAATGTCGAGCCCTCTCGACGGCTCAATTGCAGGAGCGGTTGCACTACGGCTTCCGGTATGCACAATTGAGCGGTATCGCCCTGGAAAGTTTGTGTAGCGGATCGGGGACGATCCGTGGGCAGCTCTAACGCCGAAGGAGCATGATGCAGGGTGTCCAGCCAATAGTGCAGTTGCTTATCCAATTCTTCTTCCGTTAACCATTTGCGCTGCCAGATTGCATAATCCGCATACTGGAAGGGGAGCTCGGGCAGGGGAGACGGCTTTCCCTGCGAATAGCAGGAATAGAGCGTTAGCAGCTCCTGTTGAAATACGCCCAGAGACCAACCATCAAACACGATATGATGGAAGGCAAACAGGAGAAAATTCTCCTGTTTGCCGGTTTTGATGAGCAAGCTCCGGCACGGATGCCCATGCTCCAAGTCGAACGGCTTGGCTGCCTCTTCATCGATGATGTGGCGAGCTTCCAGGTATTTGTCCTCGACGCGTTCATCTGCGAACAAATCGATTTCTTTCATTGGTTGAACGGTGTCGATCGGCTCAATGATTTGTACTGGCGCATTTTCCATTGTTGAAAAACGCGTTCTCAATGATTCGTGGCGGCGGATGACTTCGATCCACGCCCGCTGTAAGGCCGGTATGTCCAACTCTCCGATAAATTCGAACGCTAACGGAATATGATAATGATTCATGCCCGGTTCAAGCTGATGAAGCAGCCATAATCGTTGTTGAGCAAATGACATAACGGATCCCGCCAGCTTCCTTGACTGGGGCTTTATGGGTGGTTTGCGAGGTGCCTTGTCTTTGGCAAGCCGGGCTGCCAACATTCTTTGCTGCTCAGGAGTTAACGAGGCCAAACGATCCCGCAAATCCGTCATACCCATGCATCCTCCTTATGGGGCAGTTCGCGCATAACAGCTTCTCGTTCTTCTTCTGGCAATTTTTCCAGCTCGGTCAGCAGTTCGGATAGGAGAACGGGATCCATTTCTGTTTCCGATTCCATTTCCGTCATTCCCATGTCTTCAAGCTTGGCGGTTAAAGCCGCAACAGTCGGCGCATCGAACAGGGCATGTAAAGGGAGCTCTGCTTGGAACGCTTCCCGAATGCGGGAGAGAAGCCGGGTAGCGAGCAGAGAGTGGCCTCCAAGCTCGAAAAAGTTATCCTCCACGCCCACTTCTTTTACCCCGAGCACATCTGCCCAGATGGCGGCCATTTTCATTTCGGCCGGATTGCGCGGCGCCACATAGGTCGGCTGCAGATCCGTTCTTTCGTAACCAGGCTTCGGAAGCGAATCGCGATCGATTTTCCCGTTATTCGTAAGAGGCATCGATTGCAGCCACATAAAGAGGGAAGGGATCATGTAATCTGGAAGCCTGCTTTCGAGATGCGCTCGCAGCACCGGCATAATATCGCCCGATTGATCCGTTTCCACGTAGGCAATCAGACGCTTGTCTCCATGTGGATCAACGTCCGCAATAACGAGAGCTTCCCTTACAGACGGATGTTCCTTCAGCGCAGCCTCGATTTCCCCCAATTCGATGCGATATCCCCGTATTTTCACCTGATGATCCGCACGTCCTACATATTCGAGTTCGCCGTTATGCCGAATGCGGGCCAGGTCGCCGCTTTTGTACAAGCGTGCATCAGGATCATTAGCGAACGGATCGAGCACGAAGCGCTCGCTATTTAATTCGACCCGGTTCAAGTACCCTTTAGCGACTCCGGGGCCTCCTACGTACATTTCGCCAGTCACACCAGGAGGAACGGGCTGCATATGACGGTTAAGGACATACACCTTCGTGTCCGGAAATGGAATTCCGATCAAGCTTCCCGTGTCCTGCCCGATATCTTCAGCGGTTATTCGGCGGTAAGTAGAAACTACCGTCGTTTCCGTGATTCCGTACATATTGATAAATTGAGGTGAACGATCACCGTGTCGATCAATCCAAGGCTTTAATGACTGAAAATCCAGCGTCTCTCCGCCAAAATTAATATAACGCAGGCTTAATTTTGACGAGTCTTGTGATTCCTCATATTGTGCCAATGGCCGAAATGCCGACGGCGTCTGGTTGAGGACGGTAACCTTGTGCTGCTCCAGCAAGTGATACAGGTTCTCCGGTGAACGACTCGTCAGATGGGGCACGACCACCAACCGTCCGCCATAGAACCAGGCGCCCCACATTTCCCATACGGAAAAGTCGAAGGAATAGGAGTGAAACAGTGCCCAGACATCGTCTTCATGAAAACCGAAAATGGATTCGGTAGACGTAAACAGCCGGACGACATTCTCATGCGAGATCATTACGCCCTTCGGCTTCCCGGTGGAACCGGAGGTGTAAATCACGTAAGCAAGATTGGTGGAAGTCAGCTCCACGTTCAAATCTTCGCCGTATAGCTTCTCTATCGTATCTCGCTCTTCATCCAGGCACACCGTTGCGAGCTCATGCTGCGGCAAGGAGCGCAAGAGATGAGACTGGGTAAGAAGAATGGCCGGAGCCGCGTCATCCATCACATAACGGATGCGTTCCGCAGGGTATGCGGGGTCAATCGGCACATAAGCAGCGCCCGCTTTGAGCACGCCGAGAATGCCGACGAGCATGTCCAAGGAACGCTCGACCAATATCGCTGCCAGCACACCCGGCCCTGCGCCCAGCGTACGCAAATGACGCGCAAGACGATTGGCTCTCTCATTTAGTTCGCCATAGGTTAGATGCTGTTGATCATATACAGCGGCAACAGCATCGGGCTTGTGTCGGGCCTGCTCCTCAAACACTTCATGAAGGCAGCGATGATCGCGCTGAAGATTCGTCGGCTCTCCAGCAAAAAGCAACCGTTCCCGGTCTGCATCGTTAAGGAGAGGAAGCAAGGCGATTGGGGCTTTTTCGGCAGACGGTTCCATAATGGCCTGTAATATATTTTCGTAATAGGTTAAATATCGTTCGATCGTATCTCTCCGGAACAGATTCGAATTATAGGTCAGATCCAAAAGAATATTTCGGTTGAATTCCATGACATTGAAACTGAGCTCATATTTCGTTGCCGTAATCGGAGTAGGGATGGTATCGACTTCAATATTTCCAGCATCCGGGATATTGACTCTTCGCTCATAGTTAAAAACAACTTCAAGTGGCGATAGACGATGAGAGGCATCGGGATTTCGAAATACGCTGCTGAATGAAAACTCGCCGTGTTCCTGGGCCTCCAAAACAGAAGTCTTCACCTGGCTTAGCAAACGCGTAAACTCAGCGTGCTCATCCATTTCGATAGTTATCGGCAATAATGTGATCGCATATCCAACATAGCTGGAGCCGCCTGGAAGAGAGCGCTGGGCAAAAGGCACCCCGACGGTCAGCTCCGTCTGATGCGTCAAACGATTGAGAAGCAGGGCATAGGCACTTAAAAATGTAACGAAAGGAGTGACCTTATTGTGCTGTGAAAAGCGGTTCACTCGTTCGGCAAGTGTAGGATCGACCATATGCCGAACAATGTTGCCATTATAGGTTTTTTTGTGCGGACGCCTCATATCGAGCGGCAAATCCAGGGTCGTATTGCTGCCTGTTTTGTTCAACCAATACAGGTTATTGGCTTGACGCTCCTCATTGGATTCCAGCTCCGCCTTCCAGGCCATGTAGCTGCTTAATTGCAAAGGCTCCGGCAAATGAATGGGCATGCCTTTCAACAATGAGGAATAGGCGGCGAACATTTCTTCAAGAATAATTCCAATAGAGTATCCGTCTACGAGAACGTGACTTGCAGTAAATACGAGATAATGCCTGTCGGTCGTTAATTTGAGCAGCGTGCAGCGATATAAGCTCCCTGATGCAAGAGGGCGCACCGTCTCATCTCGAATCCATTCTATTGCAGCAGATTCCGGACTCGAATCAGTTGCGGAGCTCAAATCCACTACCGGCATATCGATGCGAACCGTCCCCCGAATGGGTATCATATTGCCTTGATGATCGAATGTCACCCGCAAGGAATCGTGCCGCGCCACAACACTGTTCATTGCCTCTGTTAATAATGAATGGCGGAGCGTGCCTTTAAGGGAAAGCACTACGGTCTCATTGCAGGCGATGGCTGCCTGATCGCCTAGCTGCGAAAGCACCCATAACTCCCTCTGATCCTCGGATACGGGGATAAGTTCCTTATCGGAGGTCTGCTGTCCAGCCGCAATGCGGGCACCCGGAAACATTTGGGCGTCAATAAGCTCTGTCATCGTATCCTTGATAATCCCAATCAACTTACGGATGTCTTCGTCGGAATGCGCCGTCGACAGGAAGCAGTTGCGTCCTTCCCAGATATACACTCCCTTTTCCAGCAGGCCATAGAAGAATAGATCCATGTTCACTTGATAGACGAACCGGAAGAGGGAGCCGAAGTGAACCATCTTCATGGGAATATTCGCGGACTCGAAAAATTCGTTTAATTCACGCACCAAATAGGAGGTCTTATCATTCACGCTCTCTTGCAATTCTGGGCCGGACTCCAACAGATGAAGCAGAACGGCATGCGTGCAGGCCATCGTAATGGGATGCTTGCAGAACGTGCCCGCGATGATGGTTGTTTCAGCTTGCGGGTAAGAGCGGTCACCAAAATTCCATTGCCCTCCATCCACGGCATCCAAGAACTTCGCGCTGCCGGCCACTACTCCAATGTGCATGCCTCCGCCAAGGATTTTCCCGTAAACGCACATATCTGGTCGAATCCCCGATATGCCCTGAAACCCGGCAGGATGAACTCTGAAGCCGGTAATCACTTCATCAAATATCAGCGCCGTATTGTTGCTACGCGTGATTTCGCGAAGCTCTTCCAAAAATGCGATAGGCACGAGGTCAGGACGTCGGCTTTGCACAGGCTCGACCAGTACTGCTGCCAACTCACCGGACATGGATCGTATGATCTCCAGCGATTTCGGATTATTATATTCGAGAATCATGACGTCTTCCGTAATCCCGGCAGGAATGCCTGGCGCCATTGGCGAAGCTCCATTAGATCCGGGACGATTGAACATGCTGGCCAGGACGCCATCATACGTGCCGTGATACGATCCTGCGAACATGGCAATCTTATTCTTGCCGGTTACTGCGCGCGCAAGCCTTAGGGCAGCCATAACCGCTTCCGTCCCAGAATTGCAGAAGGTGCTTCTGTCCAAGCCAGTAATCTGGTGAATGAGGTCGGCTACTTCACCTGCGATGCCGGATTGCGGGCCTAGAGCATAGCCGTTTTGAAGCTCACGCTTAATAGCGTCGTCGATGAACTCAGGAGCGTGTCCGAAAAAATTCACGCCGAAGCCCATCGTTAAATCAATATATTCATTCTCGTCCTTATCCCAAAAACGCGAACCTTTTGCATGATCGACAACGGGCAAATAATGAACTTCTTTCGTTGAAAACCGGAAACCAGATGCACCGCGATAATCGGCGAACACGGGGCGATGCTTGGCTATCCACTCTTTCGATTTTTTTGTTTTATCGGCCAATCGTGCCACGAGCGCTCTGGCATATTGTTCTTGCATACCAGTTACGCTTTCTTCTTTCTGATCCTGCCATCTTTGATAGGGAACCCAGGCTTTTTCAGAGATTGTCGGAAGTGAAGGCGCGGCAGGAGATTCCGGTCGGATCGCCATTGTACTAGGATGAAGAACAGTCGATCCATTCTGCGAATGGTTGATTGCCGTTGTATTAGGATGAACAGCCGTTCCATTCAGTGGTTGATTGTGGATGAAGGATAATTGATGTTGGATGACACGTTCCATGGAAGCCAGTTGTTCGCTCATGAAACCAAGCAGCCCCGATTCGCTGCGCATCGAATTGGAGAGTGCTAGGGATGGTTGATTGACGACTGTCGAATTGAAGAGTGCCGGGGATGGCGAATCAACGGCTGTCGGGATCGGAAGCTCTTCGGTCAGCGCTGGCGGTTCTTCATGCGGCATAACCGATTCGATGGCTGCGCATAGCTTGGAAATGCTCGTGATTTCGGTGAAAAAATCTCGCGCCGAAAAGGTTACTCCGTATTTATTCTTTACTTTTTGAATCACGTCCATCAAAATGAGCGAATCAGCGCCCATTTCCAATAAAGGCAGGTTCTCATCGATTCTTGCCACGTCTTGATTCAGCAACTGGGCGAATATTCCCTTGATCTCCATCATAATAGAAGTTCTGATATTGCTATCTTGGGTTGTTTTCACCAACTTTTCCTCCTTTGGCGATTCCGGATTCATATGACCGCCTTGCCAGCATTTTGTATAAGCAAACGGATAGTTCGGCAATTGCGCGCATTCATGAGTGTCCAATTGGTAGAGTGCCTCGAACTGGACTTGTCCGCCGGCGACGTACAGATTGCCCACAGCTTCGAGCAGCGAATATTCGTCATCCCTTCCTTTTAGGAGAGAAGGAATCCATTTATAGGCACCATTATTGAATTCTCGCTGTCCAATCCGTGACAGTACGGCATGAGCACCGATTTCCAAAAAGATATTGCACCCGTCATTTACCAATGTATATAAAGAGTCTTTGAACCGAACAGCTTCCCGCGTATGCCTGATCCAATACTCGGCGGTAATTGACCCGATGAAATCGCCGGTTACGTTAGAGACAAGCGGAATTTGGGGAGGATTGAATTTTAATCGTTTTATGATATCGTAATAGTCTTGCAACATAGGCTCGACTAATTGCGAATGAAATCCATAGTTTACCTCAAGCGTTACGGAATGAACGCCTGCCCGTTGCAGGTGGTTCGTAGCTTCAGCCACATCGTCCGGGGCGCCTGCAATGACAAAGTTATTGCTGCTATTAATGGCGGAGATTTCTACGTTCGAATGGGCGTGAAGCACGCTTACCAGTTCATCCATATCTCCCATGATTGCCGCCATTGCTCCAGGATCGCACTTTTGTGTCATGAGCTTTCCTCGCTCGGCAACTACGGCCAAAGCATCATCAAGAGAAAATACCCCTGCAATGCATGCTGCCACATATTCGCCCACACTATGTCCGACAACCGCAGCAGGTTCGATTCCAAGCGATAGCCATACTTGTGCTAGAGAGTACTCGATCGCGAAAAGAGCGCACTGCGTGTAGTCTGTACGGTGAAGGAGAGCTGACGCAGAATTATTTTCTATATCATAAATGACATCCAGTATAGAATGATCCAAACGATCCTTTACTAAATCGGCGCATCGATTCATGTTCGTGCGAAACACTTCTGAGCTTGCATACAAGCCGCGCGCCATATTAACATATTGGCTTCCTTGTCCCGTAAACATAAAGACGATTTTGGGAGAGTGGACGAGACTGCCTGCAATGCCGTTGACCCCGCGAGCGGAGAAGCTCTGGACTTTCTCATGTATCTCTTCAAGTGAGTCGCCAACGAATGATGCCCTGTGTAGAAATGCCGTTCGGCGGGTATTGGCCGTTCCGCATATGGCTCCTAATTGCTCCGAGGATGCATGTTGTAAATAGGAATCGTACGTGGAAGCGAGTCTAACTAATCCGTCCGTGGTAGGGGATGATAATGTCAATAGATGCGCTCTCGATCCCATGGCATTGTTAGCTCGTTTATCGGCACGGGATGGTGCCTCCTGCACAATAACGTGGGCATTCGTTCCGCCAAATCCGAACGAGCTTACCCCGGCTGCTTTTACAGGTTTGATCCAGCTTTCCGTCTCAACAGGGATGCGGAGGCGGGAACGATCGAGACTTATGTATCGATTTAGCTTGGTCATGTGCAAATGGGCAGGAATTTCGCCGTGCTGAATCGCCAGCACCGTTTTGATAAGTCCGGCAATGCCAGCAGCCGCTTCGAGATGTCCGATATTCGTTTTGACGGAACCGAGATAGCAGATGTCGTCGTCTTTGATCCCTGCCGACGGACAACCATAAATCTCTTTAATTGCCTCAGCTTCGATGGGATCGCCCAGAGGCGTACCGGTGCCATGAGCCTCTACATAGCCGATGTCCGCAGGCTTCAGCTGAGCCTGCTCGATCGCTCTGCGTATCACTTGTCTTTGCGCAATCCCGTTAGGCGCGGTTAAGCCATTGCTGCGACCGTCTTGATTAACGGCCGTTCCTTTAATGACTGCATGAATCCGGTCACCATCCGCAATCGCATCCTTTAAGCGCTTCAAGATAACGACCCCGCAGCCTTCTCCGCGGACATAACCATTGGCCCTGTCGTCGAACGTCTTGCATGTTCCATCCTCAGACAGCATTTTGGCTTCCTGCAAGCCTTCCGTGATGCTGGCGGAAAGCAATAGATTTACCCCGCCGGCTACAGCCGCATCGCATTCTCCGTTGAGCAGACTTTGACATGCATAATGAAGGGCTACTAATGACGACGAACAAGCAGAATCGATACACATGCTTGGACCGCGGAAATCATAAAAATACGAAATCCGATTGGCGATTATGCTCAGCGCACCACCTGACACTTGATACGGCTCGGACTCATTCGTTTTGCTTGTTTTTGGTAAATAGATATAATCGGTTGCGCTGGCCCCTATAAATACGCCTGTGCCGCCGCCCTTGAGATGAGCGGGGTTGATGTTGGCATTTTCGAATGCTCTCCATGTCACCTCCAGCAACAGCCGTTGTTGGGGATCCATGCTTGCCGCCTCTCTAGGGGAGATGGCGAAGAATTCACTGTCGAATTGATCGATGCCTTCCAGAAATCCGCCGAACATATGAAAATCGGGATTTATGCCGCATAGCGCTTTCCTTTTGTCGTCGATGTCGGATATCGCGTTCTTCCCGCCCTTCAAAAGTTCCCAATATGCCGCGATGCCGTCCGCCCCAGGAAATTTCCCTTCCATGCCGACGATAGCGATTGAATCATCAATCGAGCCGCGATCTGCATCAGGCTCTTGGACGGAAGGCTGACTTGCAATAGAGTCTAGGTAATGCGCAAGCTTATTTGGCGTCGGATAGTCCCAGATCAAGGCCGGGGACAGCGCCATGCCCAACCGGTCGGCAACATGATCGATCATTCTGACCGCCTCTAACGAATCCAGGCCGAATCTGACAAAGGATTCATGTTCATTCAGATTGGTCTTGGCATTGCAATGATGATGCAAATAGGACATGATCATTTCTAGGCTTGAAGATTTTCGCTCCGTGGAAACAGGGGCAGGACTGATGTTGTCGCTTTCCTTCGCCTGCGAAGCGGCATAATTCTGTGCCAACTTGTATCTTTGCACTTTACCGCTTGTCGTTTTCGGCATTTGCCGAATCGGTATTACCTTTGCGATTTTCCAGCCTCCGCGCTGGAATAAATGGTCTTCTAAGCTTTCGGACAGCGAGGCGAAGTGAGCATCATTTTTTTTGCTAACGACAAATACGACGATATCATCCTCGCCTCTCTCTTTGTTGTATACGCCGCAGGCAGCGATCTTACCTAATTCAACGCCCTCGACTTCTTCCGCTGTCCGTTCAATATCATGCGGATAAATGTTTTGGCCGTTCACAATAATCATGTCTTTGTAACGCCCTGTCATAACTAGACTTCCATCGATGAAAAAGCCTAAATCTCCCGTTCTGACCCATTGATCCGCCGTGAACATGTCGGCAGTAGTCTCTCGGTTATTGTAATAACCGGCAGTTACATTTTTTCCTTGTATTTGAATATGGCCGATTACCTTATCCGGCAAAATGCGATCATGATCGTCGCAGATTCGGATCGCACAGTCATCAATTGCATGTCCAACTTCGACAAAGGTAAGAGTATGTTCAGTGGATCTGTCCGAAATGACAATCTCTTGGCCAATGTTTAATAAGCTGCGATCCAGGTGAATCGGCACAAACTCAGTTTTGCCATCAGTGAGGGAGACGGCAACAGTTGCCTCGGCTAGGCCATAAGCTGGCCTTATGCTTGTCCGCTGTAATCCATATGGAGCCATCTTATCCAAAAACTCATTGCAAAGCTCTGACGAAATGGGTTCGGCACCATTTACAATAATTCGTAGTCTAGATAAATCCCAATCGGCGGCAATCTCAGGCTTGAACATTTTCAGAAAGTATTTGTAGCCGAAATTTGGGGAAGAAGTGATGGTAATATTGTGGTCATTTATTTTTTTGAACCAAAGCGTCGGTCTGCGTATAAACACGGATGTTGGCATGATGTATTGATTTACACCTTTGATGAGCGGGGTGATATGGAAGGAGATCAGCCCCATGTCATGAGTTAACGGCATCCATGACAAAAAGGAGTCGACATCCCTCGTTTCGAATCGATTATTGATCGCACGCGTGTTGGAGTATACATTTTCATGCGTCACAATGACTCCTTTTGGATTGCCCGTTGAACCGGAAGAGAACTGAATGAAAGCAATCGTACGGGACGAACCTTGATGAATCGTTCCGTGGGCGGGGAGGGAGCACTCCAACGCTTCCAGATACACGGTCTTATCGGCTATCATGTCCATGTCGTGCAATGTTTGTCGGTTATCGGAGGCGTGCGCGCGCAATCTTTCCATTATAGGCGGCGAAGTTGCAAGGTAAGGGTTTTGGAGTGTACCCCAGATTTTAAAAAACTTGTTTTTGTGCTCCGCATTGCTGCCGACCGAGACGGGTACGGCAATGATTCCGCCTAGTATGCAGGCCCAGAACAAAAAAATAAAGTGCTCCGATTCGTCATCGTTCAATTGAAATACAAGCTCGTCGCCGGCACGAATGCCGTGAGCTTGCAAGGTATGCAAATACATAAGGGCATTATCAAAGACTTGCTTGTAACTGTAAAACCGTTCTTGCCGATCTCCTGTAATGAGCGTTACTCCATGTACATGGTTCTCGCGGACATCTCTTACTGCCTGAATAAGCGCAGATTCGGATTCGTTCATTGATTATCCTCCTTTGTGAAAATGAAAGGGAATTGTGCGACGACGGCAATCTTTAATTCTCAGTAAATAGAATGTAAACCATGAAATGGTTCCCTGTTATTTACAACCCTTATTCTAGTTTATGATACAAAAAATGTATATCGATGATTTTGTCGCAATTTGGTTTTTTATGTCATAAATAATATATATTTTTATAATGTATGATAAATCTTATTGATTACGCATAAAACCTCTTCCCATCAGAAAATGATAGAGTATATAATGTCGACACGAAGATGAAAGAATGAATTCAGTCATAGAGTAGGGGAACTAGTGATGAAGATATTAGTTGTAGAAGACGATAAAACGATCGCGTCCGGATTGGAATATTCACTGCAGCAGGATCAATTTGATACCCTGTTGTGCCATGATGTCGCATCAGCTAAGAAAATGCTCACTGAAAACATTGATCAATTTGCGTTATGTCTGTTCGATTTGTCGCTTCCAGATGGAAGCGGGTATGAACTGTGTAAAATGGTGAAGGAGCGGCAAGATATTCCGGTTATCTTCTTAACCGCGATTGACGATGAGGTCAACGTCGTCATGGGTCTGGATATGGGGGCCGATGATTATATTACGAAGCCTTTTCGAGTTCGCGAACTTCTGTCACGGATCAAGTCGGTGTTGCGGAGATACCATAAACCATCGCAGGCAAAAACAATCATTGATATCGGGAATGTGCGTATCAATACGCTGGAAGGCAAAGTGTACAAGGATCGGGCTGAAATCCTATTGACCGCATTAGAATACCGCTTGCTGCTGATCTTTGCCAATCATATTGGGCAGGTTCTCACGAGAAATCAGCTGTTGGAGCAGATTTGGGATGTTGCCGGCGAATTCGTAAACGATAATACGCTAACTGTGTATATCAAGAGGCTGCGAGAAAAGCTGGAGGATGATCCACAGCATCCGGCAATGATTAAAACGATCCGTGGATTCGGCTACAAGGTGGGTGATTAGATGCTCCGCAATCGAGAAATACAAATCCTATTGACAGTTATGGTCACAATCAGTGCAGCAGCGATCGCCGTCGCTGCTTTTATATCGCCTGCTGCATTGGCACTTGTTGTTATCTTGTCGCTTCTGCTTATAGGAAGCTGCTTGGCATGTACGAGATGGAGATATCGAGAACTTGAGAAACTTTCAATTTATTTGCGCGAAATCAGCAGCGGCAATGATTCGCTCGACGTACGCGATAACCAAGAAGGCGAGCTCAGCATTTTGAAGAACGATATATACAAAGTGACACTTATGCTATCCGAGCAGCGCTCACTGCTGCAGCGGGACAAAATGCAATTGACGGACGCCATTTCGGATATCTCACATCAGCTCAAGACGCCGCTTACTTCCATGACGGTAATGGCCGATTTGTTAAGCAGCGCTGATCTGCCGCCAGTCAAAAGAATGGAATTCACCCACAACATTCGAATTCAACTGGAGCGAATCGATTGGCTTGTGTCATCTCTCCTAAAGCTCTCGAAAATGGATGCCAAAACAATTCCATTCAAAAAAGAGCCAGTATTGGTTAAACAGCTTATCCAGCAGGCGCTAGAGCCTGTCCTGATACCGATGGATATTAAGGAACAGACAGTTTCGATCAATGGAGGTGACAACGTCTCATTTATAGGTGATTTCAATTGGACAAGTGAAGCGCTCATCAATATTTTGAAAAATGGCGTCGAGCATACGCAGGAAGGCGGAGCAATCGCCATTTCATATACGGAAAATGCGTTATTTACGGAAATTGTCATTGCCGACAACGGCAAGGGCATACCAAAAGAAGATTTGCCTTACATTTTCAAACGATTTTATAAAGGGAAGCATGCTAGTGAGGGGAGTATCGGCATCGGTCTGGCCATGGCTCACAGTATTATCGCAAGTCAGGGCGGAGTGATCGATGTGAGGAGTGACGGCGAAAACGGGACCGAGTTTCGGATTAAATTGTATAAGCAGGTCATTTAACCCAAAGTGACTAAATCGTCACTTTCACAGTCACTGGATAGTCATGTTGGACAGATAAAATGATATCCATCAGCAAAGCTATGGAGGTTAACACATGGACATTTTACGAATCGAACATCTGTCTAAAGAATACGGGAAAGGCGAATCGGCGGTAAAAGCGCTTGACGATGTATCTTTTTCCGTACGAAAAGGAGAATTTGTCGCAATTATTGGACCGTCTGGATCGGGGAAATCGACACTTCTGCATATGCTGGGGGGTGTGGATCGGCCAACTAGCGGCAAAGTATTCGTTCAGGATACGGACATGTATGCCTTGGACGAAACGCAGCTGGCCATCTTTCGGCGGAGACAAATCGGGCTGATTTATCAGTTTTTCAATCTCATTCCCGTCCTGACCGTGGAAGAGAATATGACGCTGCCGCTTTTGCTGGATAAACAAAAGGTAGATAAGAAGCAATTGGACGTGCTTGTAGGGACATTGAACTTGAAGCATCGGCTAAACCACCTGCCTAATCAGCTATCTGGCGGACAGCAGCAAAGGGTCTCGATCGGCAGAGCGCTCATTAGCAATCCTGCGATCATGCTTGCAGATGAGCCCACGGGGAATTTAGATAGCAAAAATAGCAGTGAGATCGTTGACTTGTTAAAGATGTTAAATAAAACCTATCAACAGACGCTGATCGTGATCACACACGACGAGCGAATCGCCCTGCAGGCCGATAGGATTATTTCCATAGAAGACGGAAGGATTGCCAAGGACGAGGTGATCCGTCCATGAACATCGTCAATACGCTCACGATCAGACATTTGAAGCAAAATAAGCGGCGCACGCTGGTTACGATCATAGGCGTCATCATTTCGGTTGCTATGGTGACGGCTGTGGCAACGCTTGGCTTTTCTTTTTTGGATCTCATGAAAAGGCAAACCATCGCAGAGAGTGGAGAATGGCATGTCCTTTATCAAAATGTAAGCAAAGAACAGCTTGAAGCCATTCAGAACGATGATGCAACCAAATCAATCACGATCACCAAAGACCTCGGATATGCCCCGTTAGTAGGGGCGGACAATTCAAGCAAGCCCTATTTGTTTATCCAGGCGTATAATGCACAAGGCTTTACGCATTTCCCCATTCAGTTGAGCAAGGGACGACTGCCTCAAACGGAAATGGAAGTCGTGATATCGGAAACTATAGTGAAGAACGCAAAGGTGAACTATGAAATCGGCGACCACTTAACGCTGTCAGTCGGTGTACGATTCGAGAAGGGCAGCGATCAACCGCTGGATCAAACGAGTTCATTGCGCCGTGAAGATGGAAAATTGACTGAATCCATACAGCAAATCACGAACAAGGAATACACGGTGGTAGGCTTCATCAAACGTCCTGTCATGGAACCAGCATGGTCCCCTGGATATACCATCATTAACTATATCGATGAATCCTATATCAAGGCGACAGATCGAGTCAATGCGGCAGTTGTCCTGAAAACCGTTGATCGTTCCTTATACGATCATGCTAAACAGCTGGCGAAAAGCAACAACATCGATTCCGTCCAATACAATTACCGTTTACTTCGCTATTATGGCATATCGAAAAGCGAATTATTTTCCATATCGGCGATCATCATGGCAGTCATCATCATCGGCTCGATTTCGTTGATCTACAATGCGTTTGCGATATCTGTCTCGGAGCGTTCCCGTCATCTAGGGATGCTTGCAAGCGTCGGGGCTACCAAGCGGCAGAAGCGGAATTCGGTGTTCTTCGAAGGTGTCATTATAGGGATAATCAGCATACCCATCGGGATCCTGTGTGGTCTTGCCGGGATAGGGATTACCTTCTTGCTCATCAATCCCATTATCCAAGGGGCACTTGGGACTTCGGAAAAATTAACTCTCATCATCACTCCAATGTCGCTCCTGATTGCCTGTGTGGTTTCGATGTTGACGATTTTCATTTCGACATTTATCCCGGCGATAAAAGCCTCCAAAATCTCTGCTATTGACGCAATTCGCCAAACTTCCGATGTGAAGCTTACAAGGAGAGCCGTGAAAACGTCGAAGCTCATGCGCAAGCTATTCGGCATCGAAGCCGAAATCGGATTGAAAAATATAAAACGAAATAAACGGAGATACCATGCCACTGTATTTTCACTCATAATCAGCATCGTCCTGTTTTTAACGGTGTCATTTTATACCGCCAATCTAAAGCAATCCCTAGCACTCTCACAGGAAGGTGTTAATTACGACATTCAAGTCTGGTACAACAATGGGAAACAAATGGACGAGACGACGGTTCAATCGATTGTATCCCTTGACGATGTGAGCGAATACAATGTGACGAAAAGTTACATGGTCAACGCCTGGATCGAAGAAGCGGCAATCGCCGATGAGCTGCAAGAAGCGGTCAAGAAGGATCGGAGTGTACTGAAGGAAGGGAAATACCTTTATAGCATAAAGATTAATGCAATGAACGACTCGAGCTTGCAAGCCTATGCCAAAGCGGTTGGCGCAAATGTCGAGCAGCTGTTGAATCCAGATCATCCCGCCGCGATCGTGGTGGATACGATTCAATATAAGGACGAGGCGACCAATAAATTTGTGCAAACGAAAGCTATTCATGCAAAAATCGGACAAAGTCTTCAGTTGAGCTATACAAGCGATGAAACAAATAAAGAAACAGATTTAAAAGAGGTAACCATTGCTGCGAAGACGGATCAATTGCCAATGGGGATGCGTTCGTCAGCAGTAGGCGAGTTAGATATTGTCGTATCCAAACATGTCTTGGAGCGACTCATTGACGAAAAGATTAAGGCTTATGGTCAGTCTCAATTATTTTTAAAAAGCAAAGATCCTTTGAAGACACAGCAAGAGATTGAAGAATTCGGAGATTCTAATCTGTCCTTTTTGAATGAATACAAGTCTAGAGTAATGGAAGAACAAGGGATTTTGATCATGTCCGTCTTCACATATGGATTTATTGTTTTGATTTCAGCTATTTCAATCGCGAACATCTTCAATACAATCTCGACGAGCATATCGCTTCGGAAGCGGGAATTCGCGATGCTGAAATCAGTGGGAATGACGCCTAAAGGCTTTGCGAAAATGATGAACTATGAGAGCATTTTCTATGGAGTGAAATCGCTCTTGTACGGCCTTCCTCTAAGCTTCGTCGTCATGTATTTCATTCATAGAACATTGTCGCAACGCTATCTTTTTGAGTTTACTTTTTCTTGGATAAGTATTCTCTCTGTCATCGCTGCCGTATTCGTAATTGTCAGTGCGGCCATGTTATATTCCAGTGCCAAGGTAAAGAAGGAGAACATTATCGATGCGTTGAAGCAGGAAAATATATAAGATCCCGAACAACCCAAAAATAGCCGTCAGCATCTCAATGCTGACGGCTATTTGCATAGCTAATTGATAGCGCGCCGATTCTAAGGGATTACTTTCCACACATCAGCGCCTGAAGAACCTGGCGTTTCGCCTTGCGTCCACCATTTCGCTTCATAATTCACACCGTTATGCGTTACTTTATTTCCGGCTACATACACGGTCGTTGCGCTCCAGGACGGATATGTAGTAGGGGCGGACGGTGTAGTGACGTTTAGAACGTTGCTTGCTAACGATACGTTGCCAGCAGCATCAATCGCTTTAACGGTGAAGGAATACGAAGTATTTGCCGTCAGACCCGTGACAAGGTATTCCACAGTTGAACCTGAGACAGTCGCGATCAACGTCGTGCCTTGAAATACTTGATAGCCCGTAACTCCAACATTATCCGTAGAAGCGTTCCACATTAATGGGACTGTTGTGGAAGTCGAGCTGCCCATGACATGAAGGCTGCTTGGCGCTGTAGGAGCTACTGTATCTGGACCAGTCACAGGAAGCGTCGTGAAGGTTACCGCATTGCTTGCTGCGGATATATTTCCTGCGGCATCAACAGCTTTTACTGTAATCGTATACGAAGTATTCGATGTTAAACCTGTCAAGTTGGCAGTTAACGCTCCGTTTGTCGTTGCGATTTGGTTGGATCCGTTAAAGATCTGGTAGCCGGTTACGCCAACGTTGTCCGTGGATGCGCTCCAAGTGATCGTTGCGTTTGTCGCCCCAATATTGGATACCGCTGCACCAGCTGGGGCAGTCGGAGCTACATTATCAACGTTCCCACCAAAATTAACGTCAATGACATTATAGAAGGCATTCAAGGTATCGGAAATTTCCCAAACTGCAAGAATGACTTGATACCCAGTTCGGCTCGGAACATTGCAAGTGTCGGAATATGTGTTGCCTGGTAATTTACCGTTGTAAGGCACGTTGCAGAAAGGAGTTAAATCGAAGGAGTCGCGAGTAAGTGGTGCGTTAGGATTCCAGTTTTGCTTTGTGATGTAATATTTCCAGCTTGTCGTTGCGTGAGGCACTTTAATTTTCCAATTAAATGTCGTCGGTCCTGGACTTAAATTAACCTTAGTCCAACGCGTCGCAGATTGCTCGTCAAGAGGAGCAAATCTGCCAACAGCACCACTTGCAATTTTCCCATCGGCCGGGCCTCCCGCCGGGAACCCCTTAAGTCCTTCCACGCTATAAGGTTCATAAATAATCTCTCCACAGTTCTTATTGACGCCGTCTGCACAAAGACCTGCACGGCTGTTGGTCACGTTACCGTGTGCGAATGCCTTATCCCCGAGTATGAGGGACATCGCGAAGAGAAGCACGAGCACAGTGCCGACAGCAAAAAGAAAGTTAAACCGTTTTGCTCCAGATGAACATAAAGTAGACATCATGAATTTCCTCCATTTCATTCATTTTATTGGCAATGTATAACCGCTGTAATAATCAAATCACACCTCCTTCATATGCTGATTATATAAACTCTCATAGGAGCTTATATCAGTTCCCCGCATAACGAATAGATCTGTTGACCAGGGTGGTAGAAAAGAAATGCATTTGATACTGTCGAAACGTGATAGACGTATTCTAGAGCGATGGGAGCGGCATCATGAAGTAGCAGTAGCTGATTCTTGTCGTTGAGTGATTGGGTGTTAATTTGAGGGATTTCGGAATCGAGTTGCGTTATCGTGAACGTAGACAGGAAGTTCAATAGTTGATCATGAGGTAGGTCTCAAGTGGATGCGTAACTTGGCAGGAAGGATCCGAGCTGAAGTAGGTAGTACCATGTGACAACAACATAGTTATACCCATAAATTTCTATGCATTAAAAATATATCATTATATGTTTTCTGTGGCAATTAGTTTGTTTTTGGTAGCTTAAATATGTGCAATTTCACCATTTCACCTACTTGCGGACTCAGCATATTTTCTCAGGCCTCACAGCTGTATGGCGAAAGTGATAAATAAAAAAAGAGGGCCAGTCAAATTTCGAACCAGGAGAGTATATAATTGGAAATGCGCTCCAAACCAAAAGCATACATTTGCATGCACGACAGGGTACCAGTGGCGTATACAAAAACTTCTAGGGTAGTGTCGTATGGTCCAACAGGCATATATACGAAGAACACCATATCAATCAGCTGGGCATATACTCAGAATAGGGGAGAATCAAGTTCATTAACCCCGTTAATAATTAAGTTCATCATAAAAATTGATCGACTTGGATATAAGAGGAGAATCATTGATATGGGGTCATCTTTTCATAGCAAGACTGCAATCTTGCTTGCTGCTATGTGCTATCAGACGTATCCATTGTACTTAGAAGGAACACTTGTCTTGCCATCGGAGTATAAGCTTATCTATACGATTCGTGCACTTGCAAATGTTGAGAATCCTACTGAAATCGTATTTGGTTTTATTGCAGAGTCCCCAGATCAAATCATTATCGCGTTCAGAGGATATGCGGCCTATCCTGAAGATCTGTTAGCCGCCTATGACATATTACAGGTACAGTATCCCTATGTTCCTAATGCCGGGAATACCTCTCGTGGATTTACATGTATCTATCGCTCAACAAGATCCAAATTAATCCAGGTGCTGAATCAACTGTCTGCCACAAAGAAACTATATATT
The DNA here is from genome assembly GCF_900102125.1 of Paenibacillus sp. cl6col. NCBI lineage: Bacteria > Bacillati > Bacillota > Bacilli > Caryophanales > Paenibacillaceae > Paenibacillus > Paenibacillus sp. cl6col. The sequence continues at coordinate 133,267 of NZ_FNAZ01000006.1, read as the reverse complement.
ACCGGCCACAACTACGGTGGAGCTCTGGCTACGTTAGCCGCTCTAGACATTGCCGTAAATACCAAGTTTAATAATCCCATCATATATACGTACGGCAGTCCCCGTATTGGAGATCCGCGCTTTGCTAATCGGTTCAATCGTGAGATTGCCAATAAGGTGCGGATTGTGAACATCCATGATTCATTTCCCACGTTTCCTGCCCAGCATTATCCGCCTCCTTTTACGAAGCAGGGGATACGATATCAGCATGTCAAAACTAAGTACCCGCTTGCCTTTCAACTGAATACGGTTACTCGAAATGACAGCATTGCATGTTACTTCACATCTCTCAGCGAGAAAGCCCCTGTTTTCGCGGATGTGTTATGCAGCAACAATCCCGGTTTTTGCCCCAATCCCGAAATTTGTGTTCCGTTTGGGGGAACATGCTAGAGGAAGAAGAATTGATGAGAAAAGGGAGCGGCCTAGATGAAAGTATCCAAACTAGAACATCGTTTTGACGCAGAAGACGCCATCTTGCTATCAGCCATGATCCATCAGGCCTATCAACTATTTGCACAAGAACCATTTGTACTCCCCAAGGGATTTTCCGTATCATTGATCATTCGTGCTCTTGCTGGCGTTGAAGAGCCGGAGGAGGAAGTGTTCGGTTATATTGCGCAATCCAGTCATCGAATCATTGTCGTCTTCAGAGGAACCCGAACATTTAAGGACAATGAGTCGGATCAAGATTTATATCAGATTCCGTATCCTTTTGTCCCCGAATCTGGACGTACTCATCGCGGATTCACATGTATCTATCATTCAGCAAGGGTAGCGTTGATTAGAGAACTTAGCAAGCTTTTTACATCGAAAACACTGTTCGTGACAGGCCATAGTTTAGGAGGAGCCTTAGCCGTACTGGCTGCTTATGATATTGCAGTTAACACTCCCTTTACGAAACCTATTGTATATACGTACGGAAGCCCACGTGTCGCAAGCCCTACGTTTGCATCAAAATTCGATCTAACGGTTAAGAACAGCATTCGCATTGTCAATATTCATGACATTATTCCAACCTTGCCGGAACGATCGTATCCGCCTCCGTTTACGAAGGACGGAATAACCTATGAGCATGTGAAGACGAAGTATCCGATCTCATTTCAGTTGAATAGTTTGGCCAATCGCAATCACGAGATTGTCTGTTATTTTAAAAATCTCAGTAAAAAGAATCCTTATTACGCGAGCTTACTTTGTGAAGAAAATCCAGGTTTGTGTCCGGATACAAGTTGGTGCGTACCGTTTAAAGGAATATGCAGTCCAGTGGAGGAGGAAGGGTAAGCCGACATTAGCCGACTTGAAAGACGGGAAGTTCCAGGAGTTCCCCTCCAGATTGCTGAACGAACTCCTTAATATAAGTCGGAAGACAGTGGAGGGGCTGGCTATACACAAACATATCTAATTGAAAAAATTGATATTGGCGTAGAACATAAGACCGGCTGGGTTACCAGGCGTGACAGGCGGATTAGGACCCAAGTAGTTCACGACAGTGAACGAAGCGAGAATCCCGTATATTCCTCCTGCTGGCAGCGGATTACTGGATATGTTATAAATGCGAATGTTCTGCCAATTATAAGGTAGAATTTCAACCAATCCTGTGTTGGCATCCATACTGCCGTCAGTCAATACGGGAGGAGTGAGTGTTGTGATAAAAGCGGGATTCTGGCCTGAGAGATCGTAGACATCGAGACGTGCAACATGAGCATTATCTGCAAATACAGTAAGACTAACGTCAAGCGATACTGAACTTACTTCACTACCAACCCCACCACTAAAGGCAGCAAATGCCCTTACCTGGTTATCTGTGGTTGTTGAATCCCAAATATATTCGGGAGTTCCAAATCCACTAGTATCATTACTATACTTGGTAATGTTTGGCCAAACTGGATATTGAGAAATGACGGTAGCCCTGTTACCAGCGGCTCCTGTTACAGCTAAATTTATCGCTGTGAGTTGATCAGGTGCTACATAAGTATTTGCATTGCTTGCAACGACAGTTTGCCCTAAGAAAGGCATAAATGGACACCCCCATGAGCACGATTTCTCTGTTCCCATGCAGGATATTCATATGACGCAAGCTTGGATTGGACAAAAGTGCAGAAAAGAATGAACCGTTCGCAAGGTCAATAAAAACCAATAGGCCCTTAGGGTCGGGGATAACCCCGACCCATCTATCTATATCTGGGTATGATGTTATTTAGGAAGCTTCCTCAGAAACTTTTCGATCGCATCCATATAACCCGGTATTGTTATTTGTCTAGGGGCGAACAGACTAAGGAACGTTGCTCGTAGATTCGAGTTCACCGTCTGCTTGCCGAGCATCGAATGATCAGCATCAGGGAAGACAGCAACGGTCAATAATTCAGGCTTAACGATGTCTCGGTAGACTCGCTCCGTATTTTTCACATCAACATTTATATCCTCTTCACCTAGAATCAGCAGTACAGGCGAGTTGAAGTTGCGAAGATCTTGTGTGGCATCCGACATCAAATTTTTGCCGGCGAATATCCATCTGTCTCTCGACATCAAGCTGTTTTTACGTGCGATTTTGACATACTCTTCATAGGAGGCATGTTTCTCTAACAGCTGTCGTACTTGTCGGTTATAGGCCAGTTTGTCTTGAATCTCTGCTTCCGATTTTCCATCAGCCAGCATTTCACTGCGTGTATTGTATTCACCTTGACTAATCCAGTTGATTGCAGGGGATAGAAGAAGGCTAAACGCGAGCTGTTCCTGCTTGGCAAGCTTCGGAATAACCCAGCCCGCTTGACTCGCTCCCCATACCCCAATCTGCTTACCGTCGATCATCGGCTGCTCTATGGCCCAGGCAATCGCCTGACGGGCTTCTTCCACACGGTCATCTATACTTTGATGCTCCCAATTTCCTTCTGAACCGTTAATGCCTCTTTTATTAAGAGACAAAGAAGCATACCCAAGGGAAGCCAGCCGTTCCCATAGCGGCTTATAGCCGTCCTCGTGCGTAGCGTTAATAGGGCCGTCCCCATGAATGAACAACACAAGTCCAAGCTTGTTTGTGTAGTTCTTAGGCAGTACGAAGCTGCCTGTTAATTTGCCTTGAGGCGTCTGGATTTCAACAGCCTGTTCATCCATGTCATAGTCGTGTTGATTCAAAATATACAGTCCAGCACCGCCAAAAATCAGAACAATCATGATTAAGGATATCGCTAGTTTCTTTTTCATCTACTATTCTCCTTGTGTGAATCTCTCTATGTCTTCAATTTTCGGGTCATATAAAGCCATGTTCCTTCATTGAAGAAGAAGTGACGCAGAATACTATATTCTTGTATTTGGGTAGAGAAGGATAACTGCTCATACAGCTGTTTTGCCCGTGGATTCGTACCTGCGACATGCAAGCTTAGTATGCTCAGGCTTGGTTCTGCTAGCGCAAACTGCTGCGCCCATTCCAACAGCAATCTTCCAATTCCCTTGCTTCGATGATCGGGGTGGACAGCCACGTCAGCAATATAACATTCCTCAGCTAACGGCTTATGCTCTAGTAGGGACAATCCGATCACCAGTTTAAGAAATGCCCATTTTCCAATGAAAGGATAATCCTTCCACGAAGGAAGATTGCTCGTTGCCTGTTGAACTTCTGCATTCGCACTCCATTTGATCGATAAAGTACCGATCACTTCTCCCGCTTGCACCGCGACAACCCTCAAGCTTGCCTGTTCAGCAGGAAAGGAATCCAGCATTTTCTCGAAAAAAAGAGCAAGATTCTCCTCACTCAAGTTCGTAAGGTGCTGGAATTTCCCGCGAAACCCGTGGACGAGCAAACGTCCGACTTTGGCATTATACTTGACCTGCATCGGTTCAATCGTGATTTGTCCCGCAGTCATGATCATTGCCTCCTTCAGAATTGGCAGTTGGCTCTATTAACATTTGCAGCTCGTAGTGAAGCTGGTTGTTGCTGAACAGAGACAAATACGATTTCTCAATAACGATCAAAGGTCCCCATACAACATAAAATTGCGCAGCAGCATATTCATAGAACTGTTCTACAACTTGATCAAGCTCATCGACTTCTTGAATGGCGCACTGCATCGACAGGTAATCTCCCTCCGGCACAGAAAAATCGCCAGGTGCTTGCGTTTCCAGACACAAGGTGCTCAGACTTGAACCATCATCGATGTAGTGGATATCCATCTCGAATAAGTCCGGAATATGTTTCTGATGCTCTACCAATTGTTTGGCCGTAAGCTTTGTCTGGGGATACATCTCAATCCACCGTGTGAAATGCCTAGGTTCTCGCCGCTTGACTTGATAGGTGCTATTCGAGTTCATTATGTTCTGCTGTTCGTGCAGCACTTTTTGAATGAACTGTTGGAGATCCCTAAGACGCTGTAATTCCGCTTCTATATCTCGTAGGGAGGATTGAAGCAGCTGTCGGTATTGGGCTCCAGAATAAGAGGTCATGCATTCCTTAATGGATGAGACAGGCACCTCCAACTTGCGAAGCAGCAGAATTTGCGCCAGCTGGTATACTTGCTCCATATCGTACATGCGATACTGGTTGTTATCTGTGTAGCTCGGTTGAAGTACGCCTTTCTCTTCAAAGTACCGGATTTGATGAACGGATACATTCATCAGCTTCGCTAATTCACTAATTGTAATTTCACTTTTCATCACGTCCACTCCTAGGGGGGAAACTTGGAATATCTCAACGATACACCTTAGGTCTGACCTAAGGTCAAGTGTTTGTTGCACATTCATTTTATAAATAGAAGGGAATGTGTCTTTTGATCTAATGGCTGCAACAATATTTACAAGGAACAAAGACGCAAACAAGTAGGACTAATGTATCGTTCCCTAAATACTAGTGGGCTGTAAGGTTGATTGCTATCTTCCTTACCCCGTATACTATCCATAATCAGGAATGGAGTCCCTTCCTTCTACTTGATCTATCAAAGGAACATAGGACTCCGATCTCCTGATATTTATTTGTATTTTGCATGAAAATGACGGGATTGTTACTATGGATTAGCGAGAAGGGAAATGTACAGATGGATAAACAGTCATACGCGAGATATTTACTTCAGCTTATGGATGAAGAAGTAGAATCCGATGATGCAGTCATTGAAGATAACGAGCTGTATGGATATTTTCAAATGTATATGCCAAGCGGTGAAGGGGTGGAGGCTACCTTTGCACCGCTGAAAGATGGAGACGCCTATTTACAGCGGATTGTACCGATGTATGACGTCCTCGATCCCGCGGATTTTGGCGGAGACACGGTGCCAGGCTATTTTAACAGTAAAGTTGCAGCTGTACCTGAAGAGGTGCTGAGAGGACATGGCGAGCAGCTTATTAAAGGGCTGAAGGAGCTGCTTCAAGAGTTTGAACAAATTGAGGGTGCGGCAGATGCAGCGTCATACCTTTCTGGAATCAAAGAAATTCAAATCCTGCCGCATGGGAAAATAAACAAGATCCGCCAATCACACGATTCTGATGTTTATGATGCGCTGTTTGAAGTTATCAGTGCACACAAGGATTACGATGCACCGATTGAAATTCTGGATGAAGCCTATTACTCGATGGCCTGCGATTATTGGATCTCTTATTATTTGCAGTGGCACCGCTACGGACTTAAGGGCGACCCATTCGCACCTTATTTCGAGCTGTATAGGCTCGGATATTCCGCAATCTTCTCAGAGCACAAATTGCTCATCGGCTCGTAAGAAGTTGTATGCTGATGCGTTGAACGAGAGACAAATAGAGATGAAAGAGGCGAGAGTGCTTTGATAACACCAAATGAAATCTTAACTATGATTCGTGCTGACGGTTTCTTCGAACGTGTTTTTGAAAAAGAAGGGGACTGGGACGCACAACTAGACGCTAGAGAATCAACTGCATTCGATGCGGCATGGAACTCCAGCTACGAAACCATACATAAGAAAGACCCCACTGAAAGTGCGACAATTCGAGATATTAGAGAATATGCGTTCAAGCAAACGTTTCGGCTCACGCAAAATTCCGAGCTGGCTAGTTATGTGTCTGACGACCTCGGTCTTATTGCTAAGGCTTTCGATAGCAAGCTCGCCAATGCATTTGTTAGTAGACTCTGGAATTCCTATCTTCAAGGGCAGTTTCCGAAATGAATCGGTTCGAGATCGATGAATAATAGAACAACATGTGGAGGGTACTCAACTATGGCAGAACGCATTCCATGCAAAACGGAAGGCTGCAGCTCGACGATCCTGCCGGCTACGGCGGCTAAAACAGGCGGTATCTGCATGCCCTGCCAACAGGAACAGGTACGTCAGGAACAGCAAGCGTATATTGAGCAGCATCGTAAAACGGTGAATTTATATGAAGGCTTAACGAACCTAGTAGACATTTTGAAGGTTATGCATGCACAAAGAACGTATAGCCCGCTAATTCAATATGTCGATTACCCGCATAGCAAGGAACACATCTATGTATCCTTGACGGCTGCTGAGGCGGAGCAAATGCTGAAGTTTGCGGTGGAGCTACTGGATGCAGGGAATGAGGATGAAGCGGAACAAATTCTACTATCTCTCGTATGTTACCGGAATGATGATATTTCAAAAGTTCTGCCCAAGCTTATAGAGCGTGACATGTATTATCCCTCGATCTTATTCAAGGATGCGCCGCCTGAAATCCGGGAGCGATTCCTCCAGCAAGTAGAATGGGACGACGACAACCGCAATCATATTCTGATCATACTGAGCTGGATCGGTGACGCTGAGGTTGTGAGACAATTTGAGGAATGGCGGCTGCATCCGCCGAAATGGGCGGGACAGTTATTCGTCAATCCCGACGTGTATGCTCTAGAGGGGGGCTGGGAGCTTGCATCGAACGAAAAAAAACGAGATTTGATCAGTGAGCGATGCTATGCGATTCGGTTAACGGAGGAACAGCCGATACTTTCAGTAGCAGAAACGTCTGCTGCGCACTTCCTAAAGTCGAGCAATTCCAATTGTCCATGGTGCAAGAGGAAGCTCACTATCTTGATGGACGCGGACACCACTCATCCATCCTTGGCGTATCTCGGCCTGCCGATGGAACGCCTGCAAGTGGCAACATGCGAACACTGTGGAGGTTTCAGCACGATTTACATGGAGCTCGATCAACAGGGAGAACCGGTCTGGAGCCGGTTTAATCAGAAGCCCGATTATTTGCCTAATTGGGATGACGAGGACAGCAACGTTGCTGTTGAAGAAATTAAGCTTACTCTATCATCCGAGCCGCACTCTCCGTACTATGCTGCGACTTGGACATTAACACAGCAAGATTCGCAAATCGGAGGTCATCCAAGTTGGGTGCAGGATGCCGACTTCCCACATTGTCCTTGCTGCGCCCAAAGAATGCGGTTTATCGGTCAGCTGGACTGGGCTGATTTCGATAAGTATGGTGAAGGCATTTTCTATATGTTTATTTGTACAGAGGATAGGATGACGGCTACATTATATCAGCAGAGCTGATTCATAAATGCTGAAAGCATAATCACTTTTTAATCAGGAGGAGACACCGTTGAATCACGCTGTAGAAGCTTTTCTGAATGATGTGTGGGAGGAAGTCACATCGATTTACGCAAAAGAAAGCAAAAGGATAAGCGAGTTTAAGGATAAAAGAAGTTTACAGGCTGGGGTCTACAATTATCTGAAAGTAGCGTGGAGAAAAGGCAAGTTTACATGGGCAAATGGAAGCATCCATATCGATATCTACGAGCCATTATCTTGGAGCGACAGCTCGTATAAAGTGGAAGCTGGCGCCTACATAACAGAGTTGACCAATGAGTTGCTCATTGAGGAGTTCTTTCCTGCCTTGTGCGAGCGAGTAGAGCGACTGTTCCTCTCTGAGGAGTTGGGTGCACGTTTCTTTGATTACAAGTTTGAGGTTGTATTGGATTTTGAATGGGAAAATTCAAAGTTATCGCGTAACCAACAGTTCATCAATGAGCCAAAGTTAGATCAACTGAAAAAGACTCTAGAGCAATTTATTCAAACAAAGGTTTTATCTGATCCACTGGCGCAACCAGCCAAGGATGACTATTTCTTTTTTGCCAAACATTTGGTCAATCCTGATTTAATGAAGCAGGAAGTAGATGAGATCGAGCCATTGATCCGACTACTCAATAACAAGCTGAAGGAGAACCAGGAACGCAAAAAAGAATGGATCAGCCGATATACTTATACCTTCAAACGTTGGGCGGAAGATCACTTTTTACCGCAGCATTTTAACCAAACCGGTTATTATCGAAACGAATGGGTGTTGAAGGAGGAAGCAATTCCTTCTTCCGTGGATGCTGGAGAATTGGAGTTCTTTATTTATACAGCCGTACAGATTGGCTTCACTGATCCGGATAATCGGCTGAAATATCTGGGACTTGCGGCGCAATTGGGTTCAAAGCGGGCAGCAGATTATTTAAAAATAGGCAGCGGTAAATTTGAGAGCACCTATCGGGGAGAGAAAGTAGAAGCTCACAACAATGACGTGACGAAGACGATCGACATCCGCATTCTCTCAGAAGAGGAGGCAGCTTACGGTGAAGCGCTCGATTATATCATTGATCTGTTGCGGCGGGATTTCCCTAAAGAATATAACCTTAAGCTGAAAAGCAGCCAAAAGCATGTGCTTCCGTATAAAAAGCTGGCGAAATCCAAGCTGCATCGATTTTTTGCCAATGCACTCAGCTATCCGGCATTGTTCCCCAAGGTTGCAGAATATGCGGAGACGGCAATGGAGGAGTTCGCATGGTACAGCGATGTGGAGCCAAGCGAGAAATCGGCTATGCCGGGCACTTATGCCGTACTAGGCCTCGGCTTGTACAGTGAGGATTATTTCCCATTGGTATCCCGTTATATGGGCATGGTGGATACGGAGCATCAAATGGTGCAGGACGGCTATCCGCAGGCATTTATCGAGGCGCATGGCGTCAAGGCAGAGCATATGCCGGTAATCGTATCCATGTTGCTGGGAGGCATTGACGAGGGGACGAAGGTCAAAAATCTGACTATCGACCGTCCTGAGCTTGCCGAGGCGCTTATCGAGGCATTGCAAGACAAAGAGAATTACCAATGTGAGATGGTCGTGTGCCGAATCTTTGGAAGCGTGAAGAAGCTGGAGGGAGCGGCACGAAAAGCAGAGTCGCCGCTAAAAGAAAGACTGGAGCAGCTATTGACTCTCTCGAACTGTTAATTCTATTAAATATTAACCTAATAAATGATCAGGTGAGCAGCGACGTCCCATGTATAAATGAAGCGTATAAATGATGTTCTGATCTATAAGGTCTATACATTAAAGGGGGAAACAAAATGGAGAAGACGGATATCTGCGACATTTGGTTCGATTTTGCCTCTTCCTTTGTGGATAAGAAAAATGATTCAGGCTGGGATGCCTTGACTCCAGAGGAACAAGAGATCACTTCCTTGTGGCTGTTGGAAGTTGACTTATATAACGGCGGGTTTATTCAGTTTTTCTGCAATTGGGGAGAAGTGGCATATCTCCATGCAATTCGAGCGTTACAAGCGATTGGAGCGATTCATGCACTCGACATCATACAATCCGGATATGCCTGTATCGAACGTTTGTCAGAAGACAAGCGCCTTACAGAACTCTGGGATATTCCTCAGTTCCTTACTGAGGAAGAGATAGAGAGACTTGATAAGTTGGATAATCGATTTTGGGAGGACCCGGATAAAATCGCGGAAATCGCACATCGATACTACGTAGAGCAGTTGGGAATACATACTTAATGAGAGGAAGCTATGCATTGGATAAACGGGACTACATCAAAAAAGGGTTTGAAGCTTATTATCGCCGATATGACCAAGTAACGGAGGATGGATTTGGTAGATGGATGGAACCAGATGTTCCGGGTGAAATGAAGGCAACTGACTCTAATGAGGAGTGGTCGATATGGAGATTAGTTCCTTCTACCGTTACTGATGGCGCCATTTGTGCGCTGGAAAAAGAATTCGGGCTGGACTTTCCGGAATGGTATCAAGCATTCATTTCAACCTATCATCACTATTTCGACATCGTGCCAGCACAACCGGTCGATGAGCCGTTACGCCGCATTCAAGATATGTATAATCCACTACTGTGCAAGTGGGGTTACCTTCCATTCGCCTGGGATTCCGAGTATGGTCACATATTATGCATGGATCTTACTGGTCCGGATGAGGAGCACTATGCAATCTATGAGATTGACCATGAAATATTATTTGATTTTGATGAAGAAAAGACAGGGCGTGATCAACTGAAAGCGTCGATGAGATTTTTGTATCCTAATTTCAAATCGTTTTTTGACGATGCTTTTGAATTGAAATAAGTCCTTTATTTTTTTCTGCCAGAAGGAAATGTTCTTGTTCCCGCTGTATAGCGAATCTCCCATTACTAAAAAAGAAGAAGAGCCCTCGTCCGAACGTGGGCTCTTCTGATTGGTTGCTTGATGCTTGCTCGGTCTTGTTAGGCTTCTTGCAGCTGCTGAACTAGTTCCTCAATCGATTGCTCAGTAAACCGAAGGTGTCCATTAACCTGCACAATCCGTCCTTCTTTCTTGCGGCGATCCAGCCAATCGGTAATAAAGGATGGGCCGTAACCGCCTTGCCCGAACTCACCGCCGAAGGCGATCATTTTCTCATAGATACCTAGGTACTGCTCGCGGCTGGTCTCTGGATATGACTTTGTATATAACCAAAACTGCAAATCATACATCAAATACGAACGTTCATCCGCATGAAAGGAAAAATGGCCCTTCTCTTCAACAATGCATGTACAGATACGACGGATTTTCGGTTCGATCTGGTCGACTTCAACTACGTTCGAGCATAGCTCCTCCAGCAACGGAGAGAATTTGCCATGAGCTACCCTATGAAGATCTTCTAGCTTATCTTCCTCAGAAGTATCATATTCCTCTTCGTTCACCAGACCTCTAATAAACTCTTCGAAATTATCGGCTAGGAACGTAATTTCATAATCTTGCTCCTGATCGACATGAATTACTTCAGGTTCGCCATCTCTACCGCAGGCTCGGTAGTCCAGCATGACCACATCATGGCCTGCTGATGGACAATCACAAATCACGACGCCAATGTCTGGGTAACCCCAATCCTCAATCATGAACTGACTGCCGAGATCCCCGCAGAGCGAATAGCTCTTCTCACGGCCAATACCCAGAATTCCTGTGATTGCGATATGATCCTCAGCCCAAGAAGTAGCGTCCTCTGTAGGGAAGCGGGTGTTCATCGGAACTCCACCATTGCGGTGTTGCATAAGTGCAATATAAGAGGAGGGGAGCTTATATCCCAATTCCTCCTCGATTGAGGCAATCAGCTCATCCGTAGGCGGCTCGGACTGATATTCTTCTCTCGCATACTCGCTGTCTTCCCAAAAATCATCAAGAGATATATCTGAAAAAGGCTCTACTACTTCAGATCCACTCGCTTTTAAGGCTGCTTCTTTCTTGGCTGCAATTCGTCGTTCTTGTCTTTGCTGTTTTTCTGCTTTTTGAAGACTTAATTCCATTAAGTATTCGACATCCTCATCACCAGGCTGTAATTGATCAGCGGTACGAAATGCCTGAACTGCTTCCTCATAGCGCTTTAGATGAAAGAGCGCAAATCCTACCCGATAGTGCCAGAATGGATCGCGCTGTCCCGATTCAGCTATGCTATCAAAATGTTGAAGCGCTTCTTCATAGAGTTCCAAGTTATTATAAGCTCTGGCCAGTCGACTAATCGTTTCATAATCCCGTTCGTTCTCGGGTATGGCTAACAGTGTGTCCACAATTCGCTGGTGTTCATCATCTTCATGCCATTGATTCAATTGATCCATATGTACTTGGTTCATCGCTGCCTCCATGAATTTAATAGATTGTATTTCATTTTATACCGACGTCAGCCATGCAGTACCACCACCTGCAATCGTCAAGAGAGATCCAGCTGAAATGATCCATATATGCTTTTTATCTAATTTCACCTCTCCAATGACCCGCGGCAGTAGCCACAAAAAAGCAATGGGCGCATAGGCACTCTGTACCGTGCCCCAAAGAGCCAGCTTCTTGGCTTGCATCACGTAAGCATCGGTCGAATCTGGGCGCTCGAAAGCTAACATACCTCCCGTTCGTACGTTCCAATAGGTAATGATCGCATACAAAAATAAAATGGACAAGGTAAAAAAGACCGATAATGTAAACTTGATTTTGTCCGGTGAGAACCTTTGTTGCGAGGATTTCGTTGGAGCCAACCCGACTAGGTAAAAGACAAAGCCTACAAAAACGACGCCACCTACAAACACACATAGGATCGTGTTTACGGCGGCTCCCGCCATCAAAAGCAAAAATGTCATGACTTATATTAATTTTTCTACGTTATGATCAAGCTTTTTCACTAAAATCTGCAGCTGCTTTACCTCTTGCTCTGAAAACCCGCCAAACAATTCAGCGATAAATTGGTTTTTATCTACATCACAGTTCCTTAAAATGTCCTTGCCTGCCTCCGTAATCTGAACAATCACTTCACGATTATTCTGCTCATTGCGATTGCGGGTAACAAAGCCTTTTCCCTCAAGTATTTTTAAATGTCTTGTAATTGCAGCTTGATCAATCTTCATCTCTTGTTGCAAACCGATTTGAGAAAGCAAGCCCATTTCAAGTAATTTGTACAAGATTTCATATCTCGTTAAGCTAATGCCTAATCGTTTCTCAAAGTGCTGGGTGACATGTCTTTCTATATTCTTGAACATAAGAAATATTTGTTTCATTTCCTGATGAGACACTTGCATTGTTTTCCCACCTCTATAGATGATTAATCAATCATTGATGCGTCAATTATAGGATACATAACCTCATACTTCAAGGCGGACAGTAAGCATTCGTCTGAGTTTATCTATAGAATTTCACTTGACTTAATGTTAGACCTGATATATATTGTTTGACATATCAATCGTTGACCAGTCAATTGTTGATTAATCAAATGATTTACATTTATATGAGCAAGGAGTAGATCACATCATGTCTAACACAACAAGGAACAATGATTTTCAACAAATACTGGTAGGACGCCGCTCTATTCGCAAATATGATTCGTCCGTAAAAATAAGCAAAGAAGTAATGGCAGAAATGATTGAAGATGCTACTCGTGCACCATCATCTGTCAATATGCAGCCATGGCGTTTTCTAGTCATTGAAAGTGAAGAGGGCAAGGCAACATTAGCACCTCTCGCTCGTTTTAACCAGCTGCAAGTTGAAACTTCTTCAGCAATGATTGCAGTATTCGGGGATCTGAATAGCTTTGAAAATGGGGAAGCGATCTATAACAAAGCGGTAGAATTAGGATATATGCCAACCGAAGTAAAAGAAAAACAGATGGCAGCATTAACAAACTACTATGCAAATCTGTCTCCAGAAGTAAACAAAGAAACCGTGCTAATTGACGGCGGACTCGTATCGATGCAGTTCATGCTAACAGCTCGTGCCCATGGATATGATACTTGTCCAATCGGAGGGTTTGAAAAAGATCAGATTGCTGAAGCTTTCGGTATGGATAAAGAGCGCTATGTTCCGGTCATGCTCATTTCCATTGGAAAAGCAGATGGTGCAGGATACCAATCCGTACGTCTTCCTGTGGAGACAATAGCAGAGTGGAAATAAATTTTTGTGTGAATTATGAATGAAAATAAACGAGCAGAGGGGGATTCAAATGATCATTATTCATGCTGTTTCAAGTGTAAATCCAGAAAAAGAACAAGCTTACGTTGAAGAGATTCAATCTCTAGTGAAAGCTTCTAGAGCGGAAAGCGGAAATATTGCTTATGATTTCTATAAAAGCGTAGAAACAGAACATGTCTATATCATGGTGGAAGTATGGAAAGACCAAGAAGCGGTGGCAGCACACAATTCAAGTGAACATTTCACTTCTTTTGTTGCAAAAGCTAAGGCTTATTTAACAGCACCGCTTGAAGTGAAAGTGTATGGTGGATCTGAAGTAAAAGCGTAAAAGAATAGAACTATGATTTATAAAAAGATGACCTCTAAAGCCACCACGATATTGTGGAATTTAGAGGTCATTTTCCTTATAACGTCGTCCTGAAAAAGAAAACACACAGTCCAATATCGCTGGCGCTTCATCTTGACGTTCAAGCCTTCATTTGCGTAAAACAAATCGAATGGTCTTCCTGCAATCATTCATCATTACCGTAAAGTAAATCTTCAGCCGAGATTGTTCCCGTACATAGCTCTAAGAACGTTGAAGCAACTTGTGCGCTGTCCGCATAGCCTAAATTTCCCGAGTGAGACACAAGAATGGGATATTCATTTTCTTCTGAGATGCTGCGCATATCCCAAGCATAATGAATCCCGCAGCCATCCATAGCAAAGGGGATCGCCTCTGGCATGTACTCGGGAAATTCATAGGCCAGCATCATCGCTCGTAACTCATCAGCACTGAAAAACTGAAAATGCCGAGCACCATTTCCGAATTCACCGCCATTGGAATAACGCAGTAAATCAAGATAAGCGGCGGGAAGACACTTGTTCGGAATAGACCATTTTGCCGGATCGAACGGGTGGTATAGCTTATGTAAAGGATCGGTTACAGGGAAGGGATTGCGCTGCCTTTCTCGTATTTCCGCAATCTCCTCCTCAGATAGAGGGTTGTTCCAATGACTAATAAAATGTTCCACTTCTTGCTCCGTCAAACCGGGATATTTCTGGTAGCACACTTCGAATACAGACGCCCAATTCATCCGAGCGTTCCTCCTTTTGACCTGTTGATTATTTTTTATTCTTCACTAGTAAAAGGGTCGATTACTTTTTGTTCATAAGAAGATAACACGATATTTGTTGAGGGCGTACCATACTGCATTGAATCATCAATGAATTTTTCTAAACTCTCTACAGAATACGTTGCTATTTTGACAATATAGCTAATTTCCCCTGCTACCCGGTGACACTCAAGTACATCTGGATGGTTACGACAAAAGCTTGCTAACGATTTACAATCCTTCGATTCAAACAAAATAAGTGCAGAGATTGGACGGTTCATTTTTTTTAGAGAAACGCGTGCATGGTAACCCTCAATAATTTGTTGCTCCTCTAACTTTCGTACTCGCTCAGTTACGGATGGAGAAGATAAATGAACAGCTTCTGCCAAATCTTTCATGGAAATTTTCGCATTCGACTGTAATATTCTCACGATGTTTTTATCAATTTGATCCATAACATACCCAACCTTTTTTTATAATATAGAATAACCAAAATAATTAATAAATGAAAGCCAAACAATAAAATATCCTTTTCTAGCCTGTTCATGAGCCTTCTATATTTTTATAAAATAAGGATCTGGAGGGGATTTAGAACATGAAAAAGATATTATTATTATTAGCTAACGGATTTGAAGCAGTAGAAGCTAGTGTATTTACAGATGTGCTAGGTTGGAATAAGTGGGAGGGAGATGGCTCAACTGAGGTCGTAACCGTAGGTCTTCGGAATAAATTAACCTGTACATGGAATTTTACTATTATCCCTGAAAAAACGGTCAATGAAATTCAACTAGATGAGTTTGATGCACTCGCTATTCCAGGAGGATTTGAAGAAGCTGGATTTTACGAAGATGCCTTCAGTGCGCCATTTTTACATATCATTCAACATTTTTATTCCAATCAGAAACCGATTGCTAGTATCTGTGTTGCATCATTAGCACTTGGCAAAAGCGGTATTCTTAAAGAAAAAAAAGCGACCACATACAATCATTCAACGAGTAAACGAAAAGAGCAGTTAAAGAATTTCGGCGCAGATGTGCAACATGATTTAATTGTTCAGGATGGAAATATTATTACATCTTCAAATCCAGGTACAGCTTTTGCTGTTGCATTTCTATTACTCGAAAAACTAACGTCTAAAAAAAATGCGGAACATGTGAAGGATCTTATGGGATTTTGAATCATTCAGAAGCAAGTGAATGTGTAGAAAATAAATATAGGAGTATTCAACATAGTAAAAGCAAATCTTTTCATTTACAGTTTGGTATAGGGCTTCTTATATCTGGAAGCACATGCGAATGAGTAGAGAAAAGTCTAAAGAAAAGGGTAATGATCAAGATGCCAAATCAACAAAATCAAACACTCCAAACGACAAGCATGCCTAGATTTTCAGAGATGATTGCTGCCTTTTGGCAGGGGCAATTCGGAAACGGGGAAGTCCTTTATCACGATGAAGTCTTTACACTCACCATCAATCCTGACTTGAGTGATGACAGCCGGGTAATGGTGCTGACAATGACCGACGGGAAGGTAATGGCGGTTCTGACGCCGGCAATGGCTGATAAGGCGGGACTTACTCAGCAAGCAAAATTGACTGAAGCCCTCTTTCGGCAGAAGCTGAAAGAAGCAGGGGTTACGCTGCATGGGGCAGATTATCTCTTTTATTTTACAGAGGCCGATAAAAAATCATTACTGCAAGAAGCCGTGGACGGTGAATTGCGGCAATTGACAGAGCAAGACCATGCTGTATTTTCCGAATTCCAAGCCGCTGCCTCGGAACAGGATCTGGATGACGCCTATGTGGAATTGGATCACTGGGCTGTGTTTGGCTCGTTTGAGCATAACCGCTTAGTGAGTGCCGCCAGCATGTACCCATGGCTGAATTCGCATATAGCGGATACCGGAGTGCTCACGCTGAATGACTATCGAGGGAAAGGCCATGCCCGCAAAGTAGTACGCTCCATTAGCAAGTACGCCTACGCACAAGGATACGAACCCCAATACAGATGCCAGCTTGATAACTATGCGTCTACGTCCTTGGCTAAAGCCGCAGGTTTAACACTGTTTGGCAAGTGGGAAATCATTTCTCCTGACTCTGTAAACTGAATTATCGGTTAAAACGAACCTGTCAAATGTGCGTTGATCCTTAAACAGAAGGAGAGGATTATAACAGATAAACATCCGAGTAATTATGAACAGATTTTCAATGAAATTGAAAAATTGCCGTTGCTATTGAATGATGTAGATTATTACCCTTTAGTAAAGCGCGGATACGATTATCTAGTTATGCTGCATGATAGCGGCTTGGATGAAAAAATGGTATATGACCGCCTCCTAGCAACACATCAGAATTTAGATAATGAGTGGCAACAAGACTTTATTGCAGAACTCTTAGATTTTGTATGCGGTTATATTGGGAACCAAGCGTATTATATTTGGCGGCATGATGGAGCATTTTCAAGAGAACTCTCATCCGTAAATGTAATAACAGGAAGATCAAATCAAGATTAATCGAATCGATTCTCTACGAATCGTATTTTTAGTGATAAGAGTTTAAAAATGGTTGTTCGTCAGAACGCCACGTGGCGCCAAACTAGTGCAGCAATCTACAGTGAAATCAAACGATTAATAGAGCCCTCATCTGTGTAACAAGGTGTGGGCTATTTGACGTTTATGTATAATTTTTTTTATAAAATGAACTTTTCTGATCCCCGCGATCTCTTATCTATGAAAAGGGGAGTGAACATGAGAGTAAGCCATCTTGTCAAACAAGCCAAAAAAGGCAACAAAGAGGCATTATTACAGCTCATTATGGCCGATAAGGACGCTTATTACCGACTTGCCTATACCTACATGGGCAATGAGCATGATGCGATGGATGCAATGGAAGATATGATAGTCGCACTATATGAGAAGATTGAGCAATTGCAGAATAGCGAAGCGTTCTACAGTTGGAGCAAAACGATTCTCGTCAATCGCTGTAAAACATTACTTCGCAAAAAGGATCGGTTCGTACCACTGGAAGATGAGCAAGAGCCATCACTAAATGCATTTACTGACAATAATCCCTATCGCGAGACCGAGTCTGAGATGGACATGCAGGTGCTGCTATCGCATTTGAATGCACAGCAGCGGGAAGCAATTGAGCTTCGCTATGTTCATGATCTTCCGTATCAGACGATTGCAGATATGACCGGTGCGCCGCTCGGAACCATCAAATCGAGAATTTCACAAGGGATGCAAAAACTAAAACTGATGATCGGAGGTGATCGTTATGACAACGATCGAGGAGAAGTTACAGGAGCATAAAGAAACCTTGAATCAAATTCAGGCTCCGTCAGGCCTTGAGGGCAGACTTCGAGATGCGCTTCAACATGTTCCAGACAAGAAAAGGAACAAGAATAAGACTCGCGCATGGGTTGCATCGGCAGCGGCAGCACTCATTCTTATGGTTGGTGTATATGAGTACCCTGCCTTAGCATATTATGGGAGCAAGTTATTTGGCGGCATCAACTTTAACAGCATTGCGGATGTGATGAAGCAGGGAGTCGCACAAGGAGTAAACAAAAGTACAACGCTTAAGGACGGCACTGTCCTGACCATAAATGCTGTAATTGCGGACGATAACGTATTCCGCTTATATTATACAATTGATCGACCCGCGGGCACTGATTATACGGATCACGACTTTCTACGGTATAGTTTTGAACATGTGAAAGGGTTCTTGACCGATTCCAGCCCAATTGAGGGGGGCGGAAGACCAGGAAAAAACAAAAGCCAGTTCGTAGGAAATTATGAGTTCGAACCAGTCAGTCCATTTTCTCGTACATTAACCCTTACATTCACTGAGTGGCTGGACAATGGGGAGAAGATATCCTATCCCATCTCCTTCGATTTTGAAGCGAACAAAGCGATGAAGAGTATCATTAAAGAGGATATTTCCGAATCCATCGTTGTCGATAAAGGAACCATTCATTATGACTACATTACGGCTTCCCCAACCTCAACCATCGTGAAGGGACATTATGAATTAGAGGAATACCCGAGATTTTCAGGCCAAACCAAGCTCTATGTGAATGGAAAAGAAGTTAGTTGGACTAGAGGAGGGGGAAGTAATCCAGACTTCGAACTGAAATTTGATCCATTCCCTACAGACAATATTCAGTCCATTGAGCTTGAACTCGTCAATTTTGAAGGATATCATAACATACAAGAGCCTATCTCGCTTGCATCACCATCCGATCGCTCCATTCAAATTGGAGATGAAAAGTTCTGGATTCGCAGCGTTACCAAAACGGCTACAGGTCATGATGTCGTCATTGCGAGAAAACAATTTACTTTCTTGAAGACGGACACATTGTCCATACAGGCTGGCAGCAAAGTTATTCCTGTATCGTCAAAATCGAAAGAAAGACAATGGGATTTGAAGAACGGCAACATTCTGTGGGAACAGACGTATTCGTTTAATACAACCGATAAACCAGAATTCCTACTGGTGGACGGCTACCAATATATAAAAACCTATAAGAAGAAAATATCGATTCCTGTAGATAATAATAAATAAAATCACGCTGTACAGCGGTTCATAATCATACGTACACAAACCAAAATAGAGAAATAACCAGATTTAGAGTATATGAAAGCCCAGAATATAGACACTTGTGACAAAAAGTGGATATTCGCTGGGTTTTTATACTTTGCACACAAAATACAGCGCGTGCATTTTATAACGCAATGTATATTAATTATAAACTTTACAGGATATGGTGATAACAATGCATGCAAAAAATGAGCTTATTGTCATCGAGGGCTACGGCCATGTAGGAAGAACCATTTGCGCAAAACTGGGGCCGGTATTCGATACCCGGCAAGCCGCTCTTCCGCTGAGGGGAGGGAAAACTGTTGAGCGTTGCTGCACACGAAAGACTAGGAACAGCTGACGGAAAACGGGCATGGATGATGATGGCGATTTGTCTCAGCGCATTCTTGTCTCACTTTACCGCCGGGGTAGTGAATGTGTCGCTTCCCCGATTCGTAACAGTATTCCAGTCCGATATTGGGACAGTGCATTGGATGACGACCGGATATCTCCTCGCTATTACGTCGCTCCTCCCCTTGATGGGCAAGTTAGGCGACCGCTGGGGGCATCGCCGCATCCATAACTGCGGCATAGCCCTATTCACAATTAGTTCTGTTCTGGTTGCGCTCTCGCCGAATCTCACCGTGCTCCTCTTCATGCGGGTTGTGCAAGCGACAGGTACGGCAATGTTCCAAGCGACAAATATGGCAATTATCACGTTTCATATGCCGGGCACACATAGAGGGCGGGCTCTCGGTTTTGTGAGCACCGCTGTTGCCCTAGGCGGCATGGCGGGACCGGTTGCAGGCAGCTTCACCGCGGCATGGTTGAGCTGGCAATGGGCGTTTCTGATTCATGTTCCCGTGGCGGTCGCGGCAACCGGGTTAGCGCTGCGCTTCATCCCTGCTGATCAGAAGATTAAGACGAGGAAAGCCTCATTGGACGTAATTGGAGCCATTTTGTTCATGTGCAGCATCAGCATTGGAATATACGCCATTGTGAACGGAGGCGCGATAGGGTGGCGATCTCCGAATATGCTTCTACTGTATGCAGTCCTGCTGATTGTTTGCCCTTTGGGCTGGTTGTGGCAGTCCCGGCAGAAAGAGCCTTTTCTGCCGCTCTCGGCGTTCCGTATTCCAGCCGTAGCCTGCGGTCTGATCATTAGCTGTGCATCTTTCCTGATGGCCAATATTGCATTGGTTCTTATGCCTTTTTATATTTCCGGAACCACCTCGGTATCCACGGCGGATACAGGCTATGTCATGCTGGCATATCCGCTGCTCTTGGCTGTAATCGGCCCCGTCGCAGGGCACTTATCTGATCGGATTGGATCGCGTCGCTTAATGGGGCTTGGATTATGCGCCATGGCAGGCGGGTTCCTGCTATTCTCTGGGGTATTCGGCGTATTGCCGCTGTGGGCAATTATTTGTACGCTGGCCTTGATCGGTTCGGGGATGGGGCTAATCGCTTCGCCGAATAACAGCTTCATTATGAGCCATGCGGTGAAGGAAGACGCAGGATCGCTCGGGAGCATGATTGCATTGACGCGTAACGTGGGCTTGGTGCTCGGTGCCGCGCTAGGATTGGGACTTATGGACGACGGCGATCCTGCCAAGCCGTTGGAGGCATATCTGAACATCTTTGGTTTCGGCGCATGGATCGGCGCTGCCAGCCTGCTGCCGCTCTGTTACAGTTGGTACGTACGGAGAAGTATGGTAAAGCGGCGGCAAGGAATCAGTGTAGAAAAATGATGGTAAACAAAGATGCTATGTGGGTACTACCAGGTATAAATATAGCAACTTGTAACTGCAAAAAGGCGTATAGCGATGGAATTATCTTGGATAATGTAGAGGAGATTCACACAGGGGAGAAACGGCGATAGTGCGAAAATAGGGAGTATAAAGCGGCTCTACAATTCCTCAACTAACCATGAACCATTATCATGGTATGGGACGAATTATTAGAGCCGCTTATGTACAAGAATGAAATTAATTGTTAGCGAACCGAATTAGTTCTGGGCAATACATCCGCTACGGGTTTCTGTCTCTGTCCATGTTTTGGTCTCCGATTGGCCGTTGTCATACTTGCAGGTTTGCATGTAGTGTTTAGTGATGTAGGTTTTTCCATTGAGGCAGTTTGTTTCGGTTCTGATTAAAGTTTTTCCGCCGCACCAGGCTGCATGGGATGGGCTTGGCAACGCCACGAGGAATGCAGAAGCGCACACAACAACCGCCATCATTTTTGTTATTTTGTTCATATGATCACCCCCTTTTATGAATATATTCTACCTATTAATAAGTTTTCCTCCTTTAATATAGAAATAAATTCTATCTTTTCCCATACCATTACTATTATCAATCAACTACGACCAGCTAATCCAGACTACGTGAGCGGGTCATGAGACATGAGTGACAACCAGCTTGCGAATAGCAGTAGGTTCGAGCCATGTCCAACTACCTGCTCTTTTAATTACCAATAACTCATCTACATGGAGCAGAAACCCGGAAGAACGCCACTGGAGACAAAGAGAGGCTATCATCCGAGTTTTTTATGTATTACTTATGCAGATTGCTGCACTTGCTCCGGAAAAGAAGGTTTATCGAAATCCTTAAAGAATATGAAACGTAATGGAATTTCATGGATGACTTACGATTAAGGGATAGCTGCTAATAGAGTGATGATGGGTTTGATTTCGATAATTGGTTAGGGGGTCATTGCTGTGATGGAGCGGAATATTGTTATCGGCATTGATGGAGGCGGCACGAATACAAGAGTTATGATCTGTGATCTAAACGGAAATGAGCTTGCGTATGCGGAAG
Source organism: Paenibacillus sp. cl6col (assembly GCF_900102125.1). Taxonomy (NCBI): domain Bacteria; kingdom Bacillati; phylum Bacillota; class Bacilli; order Caryophanales; family Paenibacillaceae; genus Paenibacillus; species Paenibacillus sp. cl6col. The sequence goes on along the minus strand of NZ_FNAZ01000006.1, from coordinate 111,085 downwards.
GCGGCTGTGCATCCAAGTATAAAGACGAGAACGCAGCTGAGAATGTGAAAGCGGCGATTAAGAATGCGCTTGCGATAGCAGGGCGAGATACAACCTCTGTGGCCGCGCTTGTTGCTGGCCTTGCGGGCTATGACTCAGAAGCAGATGACGTATGGATTCATGCATTTACTGACCTACCGGGGCTTGACTGTCCCAAGCTGCATTTGAATGACTCCGATGTTGCTCACGCAGGAGCACTTCAAAATCAACCAGGTATCATTGCCATTGCCGGAACAGGAACGATGATTATGGGCATCAATGAATACGGTACACGAACCCGAAACTTGGATTATCGCCATTACGCATATAGCGCAGCACGTCATCTTGCCTATGATGCTGTGTATGAAGTACTTGCAGGTCCCCCAGATGATTCGAATAAAGGACTGATTGCGGAGATGATGCAGCATTGGCAGTTGAATAGCTTAGAGCAGTTGCAGGAGCTTGCTCGGCGGGGATTTGAGCCAGATACGATGAAGCGCGATCAGCATTTTGGGCAATTCGCTCCATGTGTAACCACAGCGGCAGAACAGGGCAGCAGTATAGCAAGAAGCGTATGCAACCGCGCTGTAGAGCAGCTCCGATTAGGGATTGAGCTTGTCGGCTCCAACTTCGCTGAACGCAGCATCGATGTCGCGCTAATCGGCAGCGTCATCTGCAGTTCCTACATGCGCAGCAAACTATCTGAAATGCTTATAGCGCATCCAGTTAAGCAATATCGCTTGGTTGATCCACTATTTCCACCCGTAGTCGGTGCCATTCTGCTTGCCTATAAGGAGCTAGGCGTCCAAGCGGAAATGAATCTAGCAATGAAGTAGAACATGATTATCTAACATAGATCGTATTGTTAACATAGCTATGTAGATAAAAAGGAGCTGTTTGTATTAATGGATGATTTCATGAATCATGATGGATTTGGGCAAAACATCGAACGAGAAGTCCTGCGTGCAATTGTACCACGCATTGCTACAATCGAAATTCCTGTATCGGATTTGAAAAAAAGCGATAGCCTGGTATACTGAGACCTTTGGCATGAAGGTTCTTGGAGAACCGGACGAAGATTGGGAGGCATCCATGCTTTATCTGGATGGAGGCGAACGTCTCGGAGTTCCAAACTTATACTTGGTTGAGAATCAAGATGAACAACGACTTGCTTTTACGAATACATATACGGATGTAGCCCATAGTGTAATTGACTTCTGCTCAGCCAATGTAGAGGAGATGCTAATAGGGTTGCGTTCTCGGAATGTAACGATGAATGGAGTTAGTGGATTTTTTGATTCGGACGGGAATTCATTAGCCGTATGCAGCGCAGTACATTATGGACAAGTGAAATAAACAAGACCACAAAACATCCGACTGTACCTTTGCAAAATAGGTTCAACACGCTAACATGAATTACCGTATAGTATAAATGAAGTCACATTCCAAGCGAGTCTACATCTTACTATCTCAGGGGGAACACATAAAATGGATGTAAATGAAAGCAAGAAACCAGAGTACGCAGGACTCCGCAAAGTCGAAATATCGGATAAGGCTTTGGGCATTACGTTTCCAATGTGGGTGATGTATCCGACGGGAACGGCAGAGCAGACCGTTCAATTAGGCCCTTATTCGATTGAGCTAGCGAAGGATGCGGAAGTCTTGGAAGGAACGTTCCCGCTGGTGCTGATCTCTCACGGTACTGGCAGCACTCCATTCGCCTATCGTATGTTAGCTCAGCATTAGCGCGGAACGGTTTTATCGTCGGGATGCCTGAACATCCATACAATAATAGAAATGATAATAGCTTGGAAGGTACAGTTCAAAATCTGACGAACAGACCCCGTCACATTCGGATGGCCATCGACTTGTTTTTTGAAAATGAGAGGTTTGCTAGGAAAGTGAACCCGAATGACGTTTCGATTATCGGTCATTCTCTCGGAGGATACACGGCTTTGGCAGCGGCAGGTGGGGAGCCCACCTCATTTCCTCATGAGTCATCAGATGGGCAACCGCAACACATAGAAGTCATACCAGATTCCCGCATTCAGTCGCTCGTACTACTAGCGCCAGCATCGGTTTGGTTTCAATCCGAAGAAGCGTTACGCATGGTTGATATCCCTATTTTGATGCTTGACGCCGAAAAAGACCCATATACACCCGCTTTTCATGCGCAAATTATTATGAATGGGGTTGCAGATCGAAATAAAGTTCAGTATAGAACCGTACAAAATGCCGGACACTTTTCCTTTTTGAGCCCATTTCCACCTTCGATGAGTTCACCATCATTTCTGCCATCACAGGATCCTCCCGGCTTTGATCGAATTCAGTTCCACAAGGAGCTGTGCGCAGAAATCACGAGCTTTCTGAAGCGGTAGTAATCATTGTTGCATGCCTCGAAGAATGAATTGGCTAACGGGACGATAACTCAATAAAGATAATTGGCGGCAGCCGACTCCTTGGGGTCAGCTGCCTAATTGTTCGTGTAGAAGACTGTTAAAAAATAACTAGTACTTACACATATGCATGTGGTAAAATATGACTCCCTAAAATCAACTGGCTAACGAAAGGGAGTGTACGCGTGGAAGATCTGATAATAGAACCATACCAACCTAAAAGGGATAAAAATTCAATCAGAGCTATGTTGTGTGGAGATGAACAGATTAAAGAATTGCTAAAATGCGAGAGAATGTTCCCGGATGGTATATTTGTCGCCCGCTACAATGGCATAACAGTAGGTTTCCTATCCATTGATGGGATAAAGAGAAAAGCACAGACAATGATATATGTTAGCGAGGAATACAGAAGGAAGGGGATTGGAACTGCCCTCATGGCGAAGGTAGACCACTTGCTCACCCCACATAAGATCGTAGAACGTTCGATGGGTGGATGCATGGATGGCGATCGTTCTACTTTGCAATTTTTATATAAGAATGGTTACTACATCAGTTGGTCGTCTCACATCATGGAGCGGGAAGGTGGCTATCTTCCTGAACAGCATATTTCGGTTAGACCTTATGAAGATGATGATTATGAGACCTGTCATGTACTTATCGAGGTCGCTTTTTACAAGTTGCATGATAATCTGGGAATGCTTCCAACCTATTATTTCCCTCCGAATGAAAATGAACGAAAGCGCATGTACGATAACAAAAGCAACATATACGTGCTTCTTGTTGAAGGGGAAATCGCAGGGGTTGGACATATTGATGGCAATGAGCTGAGTCATGTCTCTGTTCGGCATGATCTCCAATCTCAAGGATATGGCAGACCATTCGTTTCATTTCTTGTAAACGAAATCATGCGTCGCGGCAATACCATCGTTCAGCTGGGGGTTGTGAAAGGCAATTATGCGAGGAAGTTATATGAAAGTCTTGGTTTCAATGAAAAGTCATTGTACCACTGGCTAACCAAATACTATAGACCTGACACCCGAATGAGCAGTCCGCCAAGTGAGATATTGTCAGTTGAATCGAGGTGAGAGTTATAACCGAACTATTTCCAATCGAGATACAAGCCTACTTCAGTGAAGCAGAAGTGACAGTCGTTAAGAAAACCGCAAGATCATCAGTATATCACATGAAAAATCAATCCCACGATGTCTTCCTAAAAGTAACTCCAAAAGAACAAATGCAGCGTGAAGCCATCATGACAAGCTATTTGCATCATAAAGGCATATGCCCAAGTGTACTACACTACAGTTCCAATGATATCAATGATTATCTGGTCACCGAACGAATTCCCGGTTTACATGCAGCAAGCGATGAATTTATAGCTCACCCAGAGCATTTATGCGATGTATTTGCGGAAAGCCTTCTACATTTGCATCAAATTGCACGTACAGATTGCCCTGTTACAAACGGATTAGAGGATATGTTCATCCGGGCAGAGCGCAATTACAGGGAAGGGAAGGCAGAAAAGAGCCTTCTTCACTATATGGGATATACCAGTAGAGAATCCGCATATAAAGATATGGTGTCTCTATATAAATACGCTGAAGAAGACAAAGTGATCATACATGGCGACTATTGCTTGCCGAACTTAATTCTGCAAGATAATAAACGGAATGGCTTCATAGATGTAGGGTATGGCGGGATAGGAGATCGGCATTATGATATCTTCTGGGCGCTATGGTCTCTACAATTCAACTTGAAAAGCGCTGACTATGCCAATCGATTTGTGAAAGCATATGGCGAACATGTTATTGATCAAAATCGGCTTCGTCTTTGTGGGCTTCTATCGGTGTTTAACGGCTTTAGAGGACAAGATTATTATGAATCGTAGATTCGCAATGGGGGGGAGTACCAGCGTAGCTGATACCACAGCAAACACATGGATTATTTTAGGGATTTGTTAATTCTCTCGTTATATTCGAATTGTGCATCGGAACTTTTCTTTAATCATGGGAACTAAGCTAACTGGCTGGAAGAAGAGTACAACATTCTTTCCGTACATGGACGGTGTTCTAAATTGAAAATTCAAATTGTATTGTTTGACGGCTTCGGAGAGCTTGTCTCTTTCGCATCCTTTGAGGTACTCAAAAGAGCGATAGAAGAAGGGGCTTTGTTTACGGTTGAATTCGTATCAAGTGAACCAAAACAAGAAGTTACTACTTCGTTTGGAGTAACGGTTAAACTTCATGATTTTTTACGAATGGATAATGTCCAGATCTGTTAATTGTACCTGGTGGAGGCTGGAATCATAAAGCTGAACATGGGGCACGAAAGCAAGCAGAGCTTGGAACCCTGACCAAAATGATTAGGGAGATGCACAACGAAGGAACGATTGTTGCTGGAGTTTGTACAGGAGGTATGCTGCTAGCTGCCTCCGGTTTATTGAGTGGTCTACAGGCGACGATGCACCATTTGGCGCAGAATGAAATCATTGAATACGGGGCAGAGCTTCTTCGTTACAGAATTGTCGATCAAGGGAATATTATCACTGCAAGAGGAGTCACTTCAGGAATTGATTTGGGACATTGGATCACGGAACGGTTCGCAAGCGCCAAAATTGCAGCTGCCGTTGAATATAGAATGGAATACGAGAGACGAGGTGTTGTTTGGTGTTAAGAGTGCTGCAATTACCCCAATGTGCTTGGTCCCTTCAAATCGAAATATAAAAGCCGCACGAACTCTATTCCTAGTCCTGCGGCTTGTAATCGTGATTACGTTATGATTGGCACTCACATTATCGATCCCACGCAGCATCATGACTTGAGTGCCGACAGGGCTCACTTGGATCCCATCGCTGGCATCGATTTGTTGTGTAATGGTATTCATAAGCTCCAACTGCTGCGCCGATGACAGTTCTTGATTCACTTTGAACTGCATCGTAGCATACTGCTTATTTGCACTAACGACGGACTTCAGTAGAGTAGGAGGCATTTGCTTAATAAGATTCTCAAGCTGCTCCTTGTCAGATGAAAAATCATGATTACCAGTCATTTGAAGCAGGAGCTGTGGTAAGCTCGTAACTTCTTCTACGTCCTTATGCTGAGCCACGATCTTGTCTCCGAAGAGATTCATCCAATTTATCGTATCCGGATCGGTTACATCGTCCGCTTCAACTAAGTATGTGATGAAAATAGTAGATCCCACAACGTCTTGAAGGGAATTGGCATCTTTCAATGCCTTCAAATCCTGCGGTATCATTTTCATCAAGTTCGTTTCTGTAGGTATAGATGACTCCGTGGAGAAGCCAATTACAGATAGAACCAAGGCCACGACTAATATGGGAATAGGCAGTTTACCCACCCAATGGGTGTATTTTTCAAGGAATCGAGATAGCCATGTGTTTTCATTTATTATCTTAACTGGCTTCGTATGCTTTCGATCTAGTAAATGGAAGGTTGAGAACAACAGGCAGATCTCGATGACATAACAGAATATGACACCAATAGCTAACGTTACACCGAATTGCTGCATCATCGGAGCTTTGGACAGCAGCATTGTTAAAAAGCTTAACGCCATCACAAATACGGCATACCAACGGACGGCCCCACATGCCTGATCGAATTCGCAACGGCTGTTTTCGCGTTATAACTGCTAATTTTCAGCTCTTCTTCATATCTATTGTGGAATTGAACGCCGAAGTCGGTTCCCAACCCAACAATGATGGGCAGTGTAGCCATGGTAGCAACTGTGATCGGAAGACCGGCCCACCCCATAAATCCGAATGTCCATATCAAACCGATTAATACGAATGCGAGCGACAACACCCTACGACGAACCGGGAAGACAAGGAATAACACGACAATCATTAATACTACGGCTATTGCAAGCATGATTGCCATGATAGACATGACTTCATCCTTCACCTCGCCCAGAATGATCGGCATGCCTCCCGCTTTAACGGTAATCTTCGAATCGAAATTGCTGCTGTCAATAAGTTGATTGATTTCTCGATTGATACGGGCATAGGTGATGATGTCGGTATTTTTGGACGTATTTAGAACGATGATAATATGCTCACCGTTATCGGAGATCATCGGAGAAAGCTGAGAAGGAACTTTTCCCTTGTCCGAAAATACGAGTTGATGCAGCAAATCGTCATTCATATCCTGCACAGCAGGCAATGCTTGAAGTACCTGGCTAGCCATAGCTGCTTGTTGAAGGTACTGCGATGAACAAGCGATTTTTCGCAAATATCCTGAATAGTAATGGATGAAAAAGTCTTAGTTATCAGCAGTTCCATAAATGCATTGGTAATATCGCGTTTTGTTCGTATATTCCAATTACTGTTCATATTGGGCATCCTTTCTGCCAGGGAGTGAAAATGAATGGATAAGATAACAAATTTATTATGAAGATAGATTCGAGCAGACTCAAGTCTGTTGAAACAATAACTCTTTCTAAATTGAATAAAGTGATGAAAAGCGGCGTTGAGTTAACAGTAATAACATTATGTTAACAATATGGGCGCAGAGGTGCAGTGGTTACAGGTTCTAGCTCGCATGCATTATGATTTGTAGTTGCGTTGGAAGAACTCGGCGTAAACCAATCTGAGCTATTCTGTCAGTAGGTGGATTGTTTTAGCGAATTCTGCGCTTACCCGGGAAATTTCAAGTAACAAATACTTGGATCTGTTAAACTGCTTTGTTGATGTTTTATTGAAGTAACCGGTAGATTAGTGGAACAAAGAGGAGGAAGACTGATTACGGAGAAAATTATAATTTATGAAATACGCGACCACGGCCAAACTTATAATATATATTAACACGATGAGAATCAAAGTGGAAAAGCCTCCCGGTACTACGCCCTTAAGCCTTTTGTATTCGTGAATACAAAGGCTATGCGATATTCCGGAAAGAAATAAATTGTTTATATTTACAAAAGAGAACAATTGTTCTATTATATTAAATATCTCAACTAGCTAGAAACTAATGGTTTTGAGCACTAACTTCTAAAATCATAGTTTTCGCGTAACGTACCAGCATTCGCGCCCCACGCTCTTCCAAGGCAAGTCGATGGAGAGAACTCTAGAAACCCACCAACAGGACTTCATATTAGCACACCAACACATTCTAACATGTTCCGATGGAGCCATAAGGCTGCTCGCCGTAAAATACATGAGACATTTTATGAAATTGCCGAAGAACCAAAAATATTAAGCATTCAGAAATGATCTTCTTGACCATCTCGATTGAGATTGTACACCTCAAGAAAACGAATATTCTAGGTATTCCTTGCACAGGTCTAACGAATAAATCAACAATAAGAAGAGATGGATCATAACCTTTTTCACAAATGATATTGAGTCTTTACATACCTATTTGAAATCAGAAGTATCTTTATTCCAGTCAAAAATCTTGAAGAGTCCATTCACTGGTATGAGAGCATCTTAGGCTTTCAACTAACCGTAAATTGGGGAAGGGTGCAACATTGAAACTGAATCATACTCCTGCTGTATTAGGACTGATTCAAGTAGATGAAAAGCAGCCGGATACATTTAAGAAGAAAGATTCATTAATCACTCCGTACTACAATTTCTTAACTGAGGATGTCCACTCTGCCCATGAGTATCTGAAGAACAATGGAGTAAACGTGTTTGATATCCGTGACAGTGGCGATTTTTATTTAATGGATTTTGAAGATCCAGATGGAAACTTGCTCAGTTTGATTGATATTTGAATCAGGATTCAAGATGGCTCAAAAGCCTTACGAAATAATTTCAAAGGAGAAATGAATATGAACCAAAACCAAGTCGAGATTGTTCACCTCCAGGAAAAAAAATTTATCGGCATTCCAGTAACATCTAGTTTTCAGAATCATGACCCAAAGAGAGTTGAAGCTACAAAAGAATCTTTCTTGAATCGCAAACATGAAATCAAAAACGTAATCAATTCACATGAATATGTGTGTCCGCACTTCTCATCGGAAGTACTATTTACTTATTTTTTCTGCATGGAAGTAAGTTCCCTTGAGGATATCCCTGAAGGCATGATTGGTTTTACAGCTCCGCCACATTCCTATGCGACAACAAGAACAGAAAAAGACCCTTATGAAGAAATCCATACTTACCTTGCAAACAATGGATTTGAAAACAATTCGAAGGCACTTGCACTTGAGGTCTATCAATTTGAAGATCCGGAATGGCCAGGAAAAGTAGATGTATTCGTTCCAGTTATCGATTAAGTAAGCAATATTGAGAACGCAAGAGATTGGTATTGCAAATTACTCGGCTTGCAGACTGATGGAGAGATATTATTTGGCCATATTTATGTGCTTCCAATAGAAAAGGTACATAATAGCATGTTCAGCACCCCGCCAAAGCTTTAAGCCGATGGGGAATTGTGATTACAGAAGCCTTGAAATCAATATATTTAACAAGGAGGAATACACATAATGGAAATAAAGATAAAAAACTATGCAGTTGTTTCATTGCCGGTTCGTGATCTAGAGGTTTCCGTTAGGTGGTACAATGAGGTACTCGGTATTCCGTTCACTTTCGAATACTCCCCGGGTGACCAAGAGGCTTGGCTTAACGTCGGGGGAGTCGGACTTGGGCTTATTCGATGCCCAGAGGTGCCAAAGCTGGACTTTACGAATAGCAGTGGAGAGCATCAGCCAATCATCTCGCTGGAGGTAGACAATATTCATGAAGTGTACGAGGAGTTAAAGAAGAAAGGGAACGATATCGGCGAAATGGTGTACAAGCCACAGGGCGGGTATGGCTTCACTTTCCGCGACCCGGACGGTCATATGGGGCATTTGTGGGGCGGTTGGCCAAAGGAAGAAAGCTGATTATTTTCTCACACAACAAAGAGGCATTACTTGATGCAGCATGCAGAGTGCGCAGTAGTGCTCACAAAGGACAGGCTTCACTTTGATTTGCCCGCAAAAACCCGCATTGTGCCAGTAAAAGAAATGCTTGAATCAGAATCTTCTGTCCCGGTTGATAACATCACACTTACTTATAACCCTGATCGCTTAATGTATGTGCTTTACACTTCCGGCTCTACCGGCAGACCCAAAGGGGTCATGATTAGATCTCATGCCTTTTGAGAATCTAATGCATTGGTACACGCACGAATTTACATTTAGTGAATCGGATTGTGTACTGTTGATTGCTTCAATCAGTCTTGACTTGGCGCAAAAAAACTTGTATGCTCCGCTACTAACCGGTGGACGCCTTTGTCTTTTTCCAGCAGGCGTCAATGATTATGCAGGCATATCTGAAACGATCGAACGAGAGCAAGTAACTGTGATCAACTGTGCGCACAGCCGTATATATCCCTTGATCACTTGCATGCGCCTGAGGAAGATCAAAAGGATCTCGGGCATCATTTTTCGCGTCTCCGCTCTGTCAATCGATTGTTTTTGGGAGGCGAACCAATCAATTTATTAAAATTACGACCATGGACAACGTCGCCTTCTTTCTGCGCAGAGATTATCAATACGTACGGCCCAACCGAATGTACGGATGTCTCATCTTATTATCAGCTTACTCACCAAGATGTATCTCATGGAACGAATGTGCCGATCGGCAGTTCGGTTTATAATACTCAGTTATATGTACTTGATGAAAACCTACAGGTGCTTCCGCTTGGGATGGTCGGTTAACTCTATATTGGAGGTGTTGGACTGGCTCGCGGATATTACCGGGCGAAAGAGCAGACGATGGAGAAGTTTTTAGATAGTCCAGTATCCGGCAGCTGCTCAGCCATACGGGCGGCGTCAATGTTTCTGGATTTCCCAGGAAGAGCGCATAATCGGAGTTCTATGCTCGCAGGACGGCGTTCAGCAATTTGGGAAAAAGCTTAGATAGTCACTATTTTAACTGCGTGCCGGTCAAAGGCCGTACAAATGACGGGAGGTTCTCCATATGCTGTATTTGAATCATGCTGATATTTTGGATCTCGGTGTGGATTGGGATGCCAATATTGATGTCATCGAACATGCGGTTCGTTGCATCGCGAATGAGGAATACTCGCAACCGATTAAACCTTATTTGCGATTCCAGAATCAAGCCAACCGCATCATTGCAATGCCTGCCTACGCAGGCGGCGCATTTCAGATCGCGGGAATAAAGTGGATTGCCAGCTTTCCAGAGAATATACAAAAAGGTTTGCCTCGGGCCAATTCGGTAACGATCCTTAACGACGCGGAAACGGGTGTACCGATAGCAACTATCAATACTTCGCTGATAAGCGTCATACGCACATCAGCCGTGTCAGGCTTAATCGTGAAGTACTATGAAAATACGAGACGGCTACAAAATATTCAAGCCGGCATTGTAGGATTTGGCCCTATCGGTAAGTTCCATTTGAAGATGCTATGCGCATTACTGGGAGATCGCTTAAGCAAAATATATATTTATGATGTAGCAGGAGTTCGGCCAGAAGAAATTTCGCATTTAGAAGGGAAAGTAGAGGTTTGCAATAGCTGGGAAGATGCTTATGTAAACTCGGATATATTTATAACTTGCACGGTGTCCAAATCTGGTTATATAGATCGAAAACCAAAGGACAACGCTCTTATTCTGAATGTATCCTTAAGGGATTTTAAGCCTGAAATTCTGAATCACACGAAATCCATTATAGTCGACAACTGGGAAGAGGTTTGTCGGGAAAATACGGATATCCTGCACATGAATGAACAAATGGGATTGCAAAAAGAGCACACGAAATCCATTGTGGACATTGTGCTGGAAAATGAACTAAAACAACGAAGACCAAACGATGCTATCATGTTTAGCCCTATGGGCATGGCGATATTCGATATCGCCATGGCCCATCACTACTATAAGCTGGCTATGAACCGAGGGATAGGAACCCTCTTAAGTAGCTAGAAATGAGACAATGCTACAATTAAGGAGGAAGACGCGAAAGCAGTCGCGGTAGGAGCGCAAAAACGATCAACAAGTTGCTGAAGAAGGTATCGCCGAGCTTAGGAAATTCTTTGCATCCCTTTCTGCACCAAGCAGATTAGCGGATTATGGCATCGACGATTCAACGATTGAATTAATGGCGGATAAAGCAATGATATATGGTGATTTAGGAAACTTTAAGAAATTGAGCCGCTCCGATGTCTTGCATATATACCGGATGTCGCTTTAAGAGAACATTAATTCATATTACCGATCCTACTCCTTCCAAGTAAAGGGGGCCAGGATCGGTTTTTATTATGTGTCTGGAGTATGGGAATATGTAGTGATGCCTCACTAATCATCAGTGTTGCTCTATGTTGCAGGGTATGACATGCATTTCACTTCGGGATAATTAACGCAGTTTAATGTCGGTTGGATCGCCAAGGTGGACAAGGAGCAAGGTGAGCAGTGTTTCAATTTCAAGATGCGACGAAATTCTAATCTGGTTCCGTGAACCACATCGTGTCAACCGATTGACTTACGTACTTCGCATCTGTACAATAATAGACAAATGGGATCTATAATATCTTTTGAAATTGTCCTCTTTCTTTTCAATATGATGACACAAGCAAAACCTATTTTAGAGCGCATCTGCAGAACAAAAAGGTTACTAAAGTAACCCAATATGCTTGCAATTCATGAAGTAAAGTAACATTCACTTCATCAGAGATGTTTTTTATATTCTATTTACAGATATAAGATATCTACAATATACATTATATGCTTTTGTATTATATCGCATTTGAAACCATCACAGAGGAGAAAGCAATGACAGAATTCTGGGAAGCAAGCTTTATTGAGAAACAAATGATGTGGGGATTGGAACCTTCCGACTCTGCTTTTATGGCAAAGGACTTTTTCCTCGAGAAGAAAGTGAAGGACGTATTGATACCTGGTTTTGGTTACGGAAGAAATGCAAAGATATTCTCAGATAACGGAATGCATGTGACAGGTATTGAGATATCAAAAACAGCAATTGATTTAGCTAGGAAAAACGGGGTAAATGCTACTATTTATCATGGTTCAGTGACGAATATGCCATTTGATAACAAGCGATATGATGCGATATTCTGCTACGCCCTGATTCATTTACTGAACCGTCGTGAACGGGAAAAATTGATTCAAGATTGCTACAATCAGTTACAACCCGATGGATACATGATGTTTACTGCTGTTACAAAAAAAGCTCCCATGTATGGCAAAGGCAGAGAACTGAGTAAAGATCGATTTGAGATTATGGAAGGCGTCAAAATGTTCTACTATGATTCGAATTCAGTAAGACGAGAATTTGAGAAGTATGGATTAATCGAGTTCTCAGAAATTGACGAGCCCAATAAAAATATGAAAGATAAGCCTGCTATGAATTTTGTAATTATAACATGTAAAAAGGGAGCTATCTAAACTTTAAATCCGCTCGTTAATAGTCATAGAAGCTGCGCTTCGCACAGGTACCACGAACAACATGACGATATCGGCGCGTGCGCTTGCTTATACGATCGCGGGGCATGAGCTGCATCATTTGCATGTGCTGAAGGAACGTTATTTGGGAGAATAGAGGATTGATGGGAAGAAAGAGGTAATGAAAAGACTCATTACTATGGATATCGAAGCCGCGAGGATTATTCCTTGCGGCTTATTTGTGTTCTATGAATGAAACTTCGAACAAACTCTAAGAAGTCTGCCGTTGGTTTCATTACGGTTCATGACATACACTAGCGATGTATTCACTATCAATCGGCTCTATTACTTCGAAGTAATAACGATATCAAGGCGGATATGCCACAGATTACGCCTGCTGCAAGGAATGCACTATGGTAACCAGCTAGCTGTGCCACTACGGCAGTACTCCCAGATTCTACATGTATCGTGGTCACCGTATGAGAGAGTGTCACAAGTATGGCTATACCAAGCGCGCCACCAAGTTGACGTGCCGTATTTTGCAAACCGGAAGCAAGGCCTGTATCCTGTGCCGGAATGCCCGCAAGCACAGCTTGGATGGCGGTCATTAACATCAAGCCTAGTCCTGATCCTACAAGTAAACTTGGAAACAAGAACTCAGAAATATAGTCGGGTTGAGCCGGCAGCCAATTGAACCAGACAAATCCTGCAGCGGCCAAGAGACCACCCAGAAATGGAAGCCTTTTAAAGCCAGCGGCACGAAGTGGCCGGGATATAATCGAAGAAATAGCAAGCATAGCCGCCATAGGCAGCAGCGCTAATCCCGTTTGCAGCGGACTGTATCCGCTGATTTGCTGTAAACTTAGGGATGAAAATAACACGTTGGCTGTTAGTGCTCCGCCAAGTCCAAGTACCATGAAAATGCCAATCCGTACATTCCAGTGGCGGAAAATGCTTAAACGAATTAAAGGCGCAGCCGTGTTCTTCTCAATAGCGATGAACACCAGTAATAGCACAAGCGCACCGGCTAACGAGCACAGAACAACTGGAGATTTCCAACCCCGTTCAAGCGTTTGTGTGATTCCAAAAATAAAGGCTGTCAGAGCAAGCGTAATTGCAGCAGCTCCTGGTATATCCAGCTTGGCGGGACTATTTTCTTTCGACTGTGGAAGCAGGCAAATGGCGACCATACCGCTGAGCACAACCCCGATCGGAACATTAACAAACATTACCCAACGCCAGTTGATTAAGCTCGTTAGAACTCCGCCAATCATTACTCCGAACGCAGATGCAATAGAGGAAGAGGCTGCCCATAACGATATCGCCCGATCTTGCTTGGCACCTCTCGGATATGCAGCAACGATTACGGTTAGTGTAGATGTGGCGAGCACAGAGCCTCCCAGTCCTTGTACAGCACGTGCCGCTAATAACATGGGGCCTGTTGTTGCAAGTCCGCCAGCGAGGCTGGCTAACGTAAATAGGATAAGTCCAGACTGAAGTATTACTCTTCTGCCATAAATGTCGCTGGCACGTGCCGCAAGCAGCATAAAACCGCCTAATGTCAGCAAATAGGCATCAATTACCCATTGCTGTTCAGCAACAGAAAGGCCCAGATCCGTTTGCATGGCCGGCAAAGCAACATTAACAATCGAGCTGTCCATGACAACCATAAAGGCGCATAAACAAGCAACTAATGCGGCAACCCATGCAGGTATGCCTTTTTTCAGTGGTGACGACACGATTGGGGCAGACAAATTCACAGAATTAGATGACATCGAGATCCCTCCATAAAAATATGCTGGTGAATTCAATCAATTAGACATGGTCTGTTCTATATTTTAGAATAGGAATAACGATGTACGATAACGTTAATTGGACAAAAAATAACGAGAAATGGCCAAAAAAAGGGGCGTAGCAAACTGAACTCAGAAGAGGTAGATAAGAGTGATTGGCTGGAAGGGCCTTCATTAATTGCCTTTTGGGGCAATGATGATTCCGACAACCCTTTCCGGCTTGGAACACGTGAATACGATTGGCACAGCCATCGGCGAGGGCAGTTTTTTTGTGTGGAAAGCGGGCTAATCCATGTGCGAACTGCAACCGGTTCCTGGTTGCTGCCTCCCCGCCGTGCAGGGTGGATTCCGCCGGATGTAGCGCATAAGGTCACAGTTAGTGGAGCCATGAGCGGCTGGAGCTTACTGCTTACACCTGAAATCAGCGGAGACTTATCACATACTCCGTGTGTCATCAATGTAAGTGAGCTCATGCGTGCGCTTGTGCAGCGAACGGTGTCGTGGAGGGATCAAGAAATCCTGGAACCTCATCAAGAAAGAATAATCGCGGTTTTGCTCGATGAGATTAAAATCGCTCCGCTTGAGCCATTACATTTGCCCTTACCGGTTGATCCGCGCCTTTTGCGCATAACGGACGCGATCCTGCAGCAGCCCGAAGATAATCGTACGCTTAACGAATGGGCCGTTTGGGCAGCATTATCTCCACGTACATTGCGCCGCTTAATATTGGCAGAAACCGGGTTGACCTTTGCGCAGTGGCGCCAACAGGCTCGTCTCACGCTTGCATTGGAAATGCTGGCGCAAGGGGATTCTGTAGGGATGGTAGCTGATGCGCTTGGCTATGGAACTCCGAGCAGCTTTATTGCGATGTTCCGCCGCGCATTCGGTGATTCTCCATCGCATTATTTGGCGGTCAGACGCGAATTGAAACATAACCTTCCACATACTCCTAATCACTGAATGGGGTATACAGACGGAAAATAACTAGAATTGTATTCTATCTTTATACTTTCCTTAGAATTCGCTGTTACGATGTCTTTGCAAACAAAAGAGTAGCGAGAATGGATTTCTAAGGAGGAGTATTTTCATCATGCAAGCAGTACAACGATTGAAAGGATTGATAGCTCTAGGTATGGCGTTTACGCTCATTCTATCCCCGTTCAATGCCTCAGCGGCAGCGCAAAAAAATGACGGAGTGAAGGAAAATATACGGGAGATTACATCAACAACGTCATCGAATTATAAAGATTTAGAGTTTCTGAAGCCGATCTTGAAGGACAAGACGGTCGTTAGTCTCGGTGAGAATTTCCACCGTGTTGCAGAATACAGCAGCATGAAGACAAGATTGATTAAGTATTTGCACGAAGAGCTGGATTATGACGTGATTGCATTTGAATCCGGACTTGGGGATGCCTTCATGACGAACGAGAATGCCCGCAACTTGACCCCGAAAGAGATGATGCAGCATTCGATATTCCCAATCTGGCACTCCAAGGAGACGCTGAATCTATTCGAATACATCAAGAAGCAGCAGGGAACCAAAAACCCGCTCCATCTCGCAGGTTATGACATGCAATTCACTTCGGGCTATCTCACACAGTTTATTGCCGGTTGGATTGCCAAGGTGGACAAGGATCAAGGACAGCAGTATTTCAACTTCGAGATGCAAGCAATGACGGATTTGTACAAGGTGTTTAATGAATATGGCATGGAAGACGGCCATCCAGAGGCAAAGGCAGCTGTGAAGAAGGTAAAGGAAACGTACGAACCGAAATACAACGCCTTAATCCAATTCATCCAAGATCACAAGAAGGAGCTCGCAGAAGCTTATCCTGCCAACCCGCATATGGTGGATATTGCGATCAAGACGCTCGGAGATCGAGTGAAGTTCATCGAGATGGGGATGTATAATACGAAGGAAAGCTATGAATTCCGCGACCGGATTATGGCTGACAACGTCGAATGGCTAATGAAGGTGATGTATCCCGGCAAAAAAGTGATTTTATGGGCACATAACGATCATTTGGAGAAGAATACATCTAAGATTCAGACCAAAGAGCAAGGAAAATGGATCGGCAGCTTCACCAGCATGGGAGAACTGCTTCATAAGAAGCTGAAGGATAAAGCTTATGTAGTTGGGCTCTATATGAACAGCGGCAGGGCAAGCACCATTACGACGCAGAAGCTCTTCGATATAAAGCCAATGCCGAAGGGAAGTCTGGAAGAGTTGATGATGCGTAGCGGGTATAAAATTGCATTTGCCGATTTATCCAAACATAAGTCCCCGAAGCAGAGCAACTCATGGATGTTCAAGCCGATCTATGCAGCGGAGGATGGCATGACATCCGAGATTATTGAGCCGATGTCAATGCGATTCGTTCCAAGGGAACAGTTCGACGGTATCATCGTCTTCGATCAAGTGAAGGAACCGACAACGAAATACTAATCTTATTCCATTGGAGAATTAATCGTTCCCCCTGTCGGTGACACCGCGCGTGTTGCTGCAGGGGGATTTTTGACATCGGGCTTCGTTCTCAAGCCTCGTTAATCGAAGAAGAAGTAACCAATTAGTTGACTGACCTCATTACACGATAAATATAAATGTACAGTCTATTCTTTAAATATTATCGACATGATCTGCATCTTATCTTTATCTTTCTACATTAATCTATCACTTGTAAAAAGAAGAAATAGACATGAATGTATTCATCTCAACAAGTGAATGACAGAGAAAGGATCGATAACATGAGATCATCACGACACGGCAGAAGTAATAAGCGCTCAATCATGAAAGCAGGTTTTTTAGTAGGGCTCGTCCTAGTAGTATCTTTTCTTATATTTTTTAATATTGGAAAACTATCCTCTACTGCAGCTGAAAGGGTCAGAGATGTCAGCCAAAGCGCTGTTCAACAGCAAGATAAGAGACCTTTCACACAGCCAGCACAGCAAAAACAGTCAGACGGTAAACCGAAGGGAAAGGTAGTCTACCTCACTTTTGACGATGGGCCAAGTTCATTAACGGGGCAATTTCTAGATGTATTGCAAGAGCACAATGTAAAAGCAACCTTTTTCATGCAAGGAAGCAATCTGGAAAATACGGGGTATCAAGATAACGTCAAAAGAGCCGTAGAAGAAGGTCACTATGTTGGAGCCCATAGTATGACGCATGATGCTATCAAATTATATGACAATAAACAATTTGTCCCCGAAATGCTAGAAACATTACATTTGATCCGCAATATTACCGGTACAAATCCGAAATTGACACGTCCTCCATATGGTTCAGCTCCCGGCTTGAAAGAAGAACAAATTCGTGATCAAATCGCAGATGCTGGTATTAAAATATGGGATTGGACGATTGACTCGTATGATTGGAAGTTAAAAGATAACCCAAATAAAATTGTTGAAAATGTAAAAGAACAAACGACTGAAGATTTGGAAGTTGTCCTTATGCATGAGAAGCCGCAAACCTTGCAGGTACTACCGGAAATCATTGAATTTTATAAAGAAAAAGGATTTGAGTTTGCAGTGTACCGGGATGAAGAGCATTTTCGTCTTAACTTCCAAAAGGATAACCGTTTATAACACCCACATGTTGGTGATGATATTTATGTATGCAGCCCCCCCCATAAAAAGGGGGGATTTTTCATGTAATTGGGGGATCAACCATGAGTAAATCAATATTAATTGTAGAAGACGAGCATATTTTACGAGAAATTATGAAAGATTACTTTCTTAACGAAGGATATTTCGTTTTAGAAGCTGGAAACGTTCCTTATTGACACTGTCATCTAGCAATCATGCGAAAAGCTGTATGCTGATAGTTCAAACAAGCAATTGAGTCTGAAGGTATCGCAAGCCCCGATTGAAATCGTGGCCAAATGAGCCTCTACCAATCTCAACTGCACAGCTAGATTTGTAATTCTAGGTAACGCTTGTTAAGCTGGTAATAACTACACATTTTATAATCAACACGATACACGATCAATGTAGTGAAACGTATTGAACAAACTAGGGAAGGAAGGATCTTTTTGAAACATACCAGGATACGAAAAATAGCGCTGTTCGTCGGAATACTAACTTTGTCTCTTGCAAATAGCAACATGTTTACTGGAGTATCCTTACAGGCAGAAGCAAAAGACAAAAATGAGCAACAACTCAAGCCTGTAAATCAAGTTCATCAACAATTCGTTCAACTTGAGAAAAAGTATGATGCTCGACTAGGTGTTTATGCGATCGATACGGGCACAAACCAATCAATCACTTATCGTTCGAATGAACGGTTTGCCCATGCGTCTACCTTCAAAGCTCTGGCTGCAGGAGTTCTGCTGCAGCAAAACTCAATAAAGCAGCTTGATAAAGTAATTACGTATACAAAAGATGACCTTGTTGAATATTCACCGGTCACGGAAAAGCATGTAGATACAGGGATGAAGCTTGGAGAACTTGCAGAGGCTGCTGTTCGTTTCAGTGATAATACGGCAGGCAACCTTATTCTTAAAGAACTAGATGGACCGAAAGGATTCGAAAAAGCGCTCAGACAAATTGGCGATCAAGTTACTCACGCGGATCGTTTTGAAACAGAATTAAACGAGGCTGCTCCTGGGGACATTCGTGATACAAGCACACCTCAAGCGCTCGCTGACGATCTGAAGGCCCTCACAGTCGGAAATGCGCTCCCGCCCGATAAACGCAAACTCCTAACGGATTGGATGCGTGGAAATGCTACTGGAGACAAGCTCATTCGTGCTGGCGTACCAAAGGATTGGGAAGTTGCCGATAAATCAGGAGCAGGAGGCTACGGAACGCGAAACGATATCGCCATCATATGGCCACCAAATCGAGCACCTATTATCATTGCAGTTCTATCCAGCCGCGATAAGAAAGATGCTGCCTATCATAATGAACTGATTGCAGAGGCTGCTAAGGTTACAATGAAAGCTCTCCAGTGACCCCTTTGCTGTTCCATCTCCTATAAAATGCTATCCATATGGTGGCCCTCATCATATCAGATCAAAAACGCACAGCGCCGACAAAGGCGCTGTGTTTTTATTTTCACATGGTTCTTGTCGAACATATTTCTGAAGCATTTCAAATGGCTATATTTTTTTTGCATCGTTACTATGCAGTATATGTATTTCACGATTGGAACGATGGTTAATAAAATAAAGGAAACCGCAGTATGCAGCGGCACAATTGTCGGAGGGATACGATATGAATAACACCGAATTTGGTCAAGTCCAGAACCGGCACCAAGCACTGGGGTTATCAGATCAGCAGGTTCTTGACATGTATCAGCATATGGTTCTGGCGCGAAAAGTAGATGAACGGATGTGGCTGCTCAATCGTGCGGGAAAGATCCCTTTTCTCGTTTCCTGCCAAGGCCATGAAGCAGCTCAGGTAGGGGCGGCATATGCGCTTGATCGAACGAGAGATTTTCTGTGTCCCTATTATCGGGACATGGGTATGGTCGTTGCTTTCGGGCTGACAGCACAGGAATTAATGCTTTCCGCTTTCGCCAAGGCAGAAGATCCAACGAGCGGAGGCCGCCAAATGCCAGGTCATTACGGGAGCAAAAGCCGGAATATTCTTTCGGGCTCTAGTGTCGTGTCGAGCCAAATTCCGCACGCAGTTGGAATCGCTTTATCTGGAAAAATGCAAGGAAAAAGGCTAGTTTCATTAACGGCCTTCGGGGACGGCGGCAGCAACCAAGGGGAGTTTCACGAAGCGGCTAACTATGCTGGGGTGCACAAGCTGCCTGTCATTTTCATGTGTGAGAACAACAAGTACGCCATATCGGTTCCGTTCTCCAAGCAGGCGGCTTGCGAAAGCATCGCGGATCGGGCAAAGGGATATGGGTTTCCCGGCATCAGTGTGGATGGAAATGATCTATTAGAAGTATACAAAGTCACAAAAGAGGCGGCCGATCGGGCAAGAAGAGGTGAAGGGCCAACGCTTATCGAGACGGTGCTCTATCGTTTAGTCCCGCATTCAAGCGACGATGATGATCGAACCTACCGTTCCCGTGAAGAAGTGGAAGAAGCCAAGAAGCGGGATCCGCTCATAACCTTCAGCAATTATCTGAAAGCATCGGGGCTATTAGATGAACATAAAGACATGGAGATTCATGACCGAATACGCATGGAGGTCGATGAGGCCACGGAATATGCGGAGAATGCCCCGGATTCAGCCCCGGAAGATGCCCTTAAGCACGTTTATGCAGAATAGGGGGAGTGAGGAGAAATGGCCGTAATTTCTTATCTTGAAGCAGTGTCCCAAGCTCTTCGAGAGGAAATGCAGCGAGATAGCAGGGTATTTGTATTAGGAGAAGACGTCGGAGTGCGTGGGGGCGTATTTCGGGTTACACAGGGATTCCAGGAAGAATTCGGGGAACAACGGGTTATCGACACACCGCTATCGGAAGCAGCCATTGCAGGTGTATCGATTGGTGCAGCCGCTCATGGAATGAGGCCTGTTGCAGAAATTCAGTTCGCCGAGTATATCATGCCTGCCGTCAACCAAATTGTGAATGAAGCAGCCAAAATGAGATACCGCTCCAACGGAGATTGGAACTGTCCCTTGGTCATCCGTGCCCCTTATGGCGGAGGAGTTCGCGGAGCCCTCTATCATTCGCAAAGCGTAGAAGCGATGTTTTGCTGTATTCCTGGTCTAAAAGTGGTCACGCCTTCCACACCGTATGATGCCAAAGGCCTGCTAAAGGCGGCCATCCGCGATGAAGACCCTGTTCTTTTCTTCGAACATAAGCGATGCTATCGATCGATCAAGGGAGAAGTGCCAGACTCGGATTATACGGTTCCGATCGGGAAGGCGGATATTAAGCGGCAAGGGGAAGACATCACGGTTATTTCTTACGGACTTTCTTTGCATTTTGCGATAAAAGCGGCAGAGCAGCTTTCTAAAGATGGATACAGCGCTCACATTCTGGATTTACGTACCCTCTATCCTCTGGACAAGGAAGCTATTGTAGAGGCTGCTCGCAAAACCGGCAAAGTGCTCATTGTTCATGAAGACAACAAAGAGGGCGGCGTTGGAGCTGAAGTAGCTGCTGTCATCGCAGAAGAATGCCTTTATGAATTGGACGCGCCAATCAAACGTCTCTGCAGTCCGGATGTCCCCGCTATGCCTTACAGCTTGCCAATGGAAAAGTTCTTCATGCTCAACCCGGATAAAGTATATCAGGCCATGAAAGAATTGGCCGAATTGTGAGCCGACGGGAGGAGAATATGGCTAAGAAAATCGTCATGCCCCAGTTAGGCGAAAGCGTAACGGAAGGAACCATCTCCAAGTGGCTCGTCAACGTCGGGGATAAAGTCAATAAATACGATCCTGTATGCGAAGTGCTGACAGATAAAGTGAATGCGGAGGTTCCTTCTTCATTTAGCGGCACGATAACCGAAATTGTCGTTCAAGAAGACGAAACGGTAGCAGTAGGAACGCTGCTCTGCTGTATTGAGGAGGAAAAACAAGCGGTCACGCCGATTGAATCCAAGCCAGCTGCCGCCGATGCCGCCGCCCCATACGAGGAGACCGATGATTCAACTATACAATCAGCCAAGCAGCAGCGCTATTCGCCGGCCGTACTCAAACTGGCGCAAGACTACAACCTGGATCTTTCCTGTATAGAGGGTTCGGGCACTGCGGGACGCATCACCCGAAGAGACATCTTGCAACTCGTCCAAGGAAAGAAACAGTCTGAAGACTCCCCAGCTCAGCAAATCGAATCTCCATCTCAGTCATTATCACAAGCGGCTGCATCAGTTCCCGATATTGCGTTACCGTCCGAAACATTTGATGCCTTATCTGCTGGCCATTCTACCATTCATCAAGCCGACGAGAAGATCCCAGTTACCGGCATCCGCAAAACCATAGCCAAGCGAATGGTACAAAGCAAGCAGGAAATTCCGCACGCATGGCTTATGGTGGAATGTGATGTCACGAATTTGGTTAGTTATCGCAGCCAGATCAAAGAGGAATTTAAGAAAAAAGAAGGACTCCAGCTTACTTATTTGCCATTCTTTATTAAGTCAGTAGCAGAGACGCTAAAAGAATTCCCTATTTTAAATTCGCAGTGGACAGACAATCACATCATCGCCAAAAAAGCGGTTCATATCTCGATTGCCGTTGCTACCGAGAATGCCTTATTCGTTCCTGTCATTAAGGACGCCGACCAAAAAAGCATTTTCGGTCTAGCCAAAGCGATAGACGAAATGGTCACGAAAACGAGAGAAGGCAAATTAACGCAGGCGGATCTAACTGGCGGAACGTTTACCGTGAATAACACAGGCTCCTTCGGCTCCGTACTTTCAGCCCCGATCATCAATCCACCGCAGGTAGCCATTCTAAGTATGGAAGCCATCGTCAAACGCCCGATCGTCATTAATAACATGATTGCCGTTCGCGATATGATGAACATTTGTCTTTCCTTGGATCACCGGGTTTTGGACGGTCTTGTGTGCGGCCGCTTCTTGAAGAGAGTCAAGCAAAAGATTGAAAGCTACGGCACGGACATCGGACTATATTAAAAGGGAGCGATGAATTCATGCATTTTGATTTAACCGAGGAACAAGCGTTGATCAAAAAAATGATGCGCGATTTTTCGGAGGGCGAGGTTGCCCCAGGCGCGGATGAACGAGATCGTACGAAGCAATTTCCGAAGGATGTTTTCGAAAAATTAACGAAGCTGGGCGTCATGGGCCTGCCTTTTCCCGAACAATATGGCGGCGGCGGAGCGGATACCATTAGCTTCGCTATCACTGTAGAAGAATTAAGCCGGGTCTGTGCTTCCACGGGCATTACCTATTCCGCCCATATTTCTTTAGGCGGGGCACCCATCCATTTATTCGGAACACATGAGCAAAAGGAAAAATACTTAACCCCTTTATGTACAGGAGAATACATGGGCGCGTTCGGGCTGACGGAACCAAATGCAGGATCGGATGCAGGCGGAACCCAGACAAAAGCGAATCTGCATGGAGATAAGTGGATCATTTCCGGCTCCAAATGCTTTATTACCAATGCAAGCTATGCCAAAAACTTGTCCCTCACAGCCGTTACGGATCGCACTAAAGGGACGAATGGAATCAGTGCATTTATCGTGTCTACAGATGCGCCAGGATTTACGGTCATTGACAATTATGAAAAAATGGGGCTGCATTCATCAAATACAACGGAATTAATTTTACAAGATGTAACCGTTCCCAAAGAAAATCTTCTCGGGAAAGAAGGGCATGGATACAAGCAATTTTTAGCTACGCTTGACGGAGGCCGAATCGGTATCGGTGCGATGGCGGTCGGAATTGCCCAAGGGGCTTACGAAAAATCGCTTCAATATGCCAAAGAAAGAAAACAATTCGGCCAAAGCTTATCCTCCTTTCAAGCGATCCAATTCAAGCTGGCTGACATGGCCATGCATATTGAACTCGCACGCACAATGGTTTATAAAGCGGCATGGCTTAAAGATAAGGGCAGGAAGTTCAAGAAGGAGGCGGCGATGGCCAAATTATTTGCCTCGGAAATATGCATGAAAGCATGCGATCAAGCCGTACAAATCCATGGCGGTTATGGATATATGAAGGAATACCAGGTTGAACGATTCTTTCGGGATGCCAAGCTGCTTGAGATCGGGGAAGGAACTTCGGAAGTGCAACGAATGGTCATTGCACGCCAGATCGGTTGTTAAAGGGGATTGGTTCTATGTTCAAAAAGATTCTAATCGCCAACCGAGGCGAAATTGCTGCTCGAGTGATCCGCACTTGCAAAGCGCTGGGCATTGCCACCGTCAGCATCTACTCGAAAGTGGATAAGGAAGCTCCGCATGTCAAAATGGCAGATGAGGCCTATGAGGTAGGAAATCCAAAAGTTACAGATAGCTATTTAAAAATCGACAAGATTTTAGAAATCGCCCAGCTTTCACAAGCGGATGCGATTCACCCCGGATACGGGTTACTTTCGGAAAATGCGGAATTTGCACGCCGTTGCGAGGAAGCGGGTATTGTATTCATCGGCCCATCATCAGATGTCATCGCCCGCATGGGCAGTAAAATTGAAGCCCGAAACAGCATGGAACAGGCAGGCGTGCCTGTTATTCCCGGCATTTCCTGTGCATTAGCGGATGCGGAAGAAGCAGCACAGGCAGCCGGCCGAATCGGCTATCCGGTTATGCTGAAAGCCTCAGCCGGTGGTGGCGGCATCGGCATGCAAATCGTGAATAACGAAGCGGAGATGAAGCAAGCATTTGAAGGGAACCAGAAGCGTGCCTCTAATTTCTTCGGAGATGGGGCCATGTATCTAGAGAAGGTTGTAGAAAATCCTCGGCATATCGAAATTCAGATTTTAGCGGACGCCCAGGGAAATACCGTCTACTTGTGGGAGCGGGAATGTTCGATACAACGGCGTCATCAAAAAGTCGTGGAAGAAGCTCCTTCAACCTTTTTAGATGAACTCACACGAGAAAAAATGGGAGAAGCGGCGGTTAGAGCCGCTAAATCCATCGGATACCGGAATGCCGGAACCATCGAATTTTTAGTCGACGAGCATAAAAATTTCTACTTTCTTGAAATGAATACTCGTCTGCAGGTGGAGCATACGATCACAGAAGAGATTACCGGCTTGGACCTGGTTGCGGAGCAGCTGCGAATTGCGGCAGGACATTCCTTGAACTTCGGTCAATCTGATGTGAAACGCGAAGGCCATGCGATAGAAGTACGGATTTATGCAGAAGATCCGAAGACGTTCTTCCCATCTCCTGGAATCATTACGAAGTTCGCTATCCCTGAAGGAGACGGAATTCGCCATGAGCTGGCTGTACATGATGGTTCTGTCGTCACGCCCTTCTATGATCCGATGATTGCAAAGCTCATCGTCGCAGGGAAGGATCGCAATGAAGCGATTGAGCGGCTTCAACAGGCGCTGGCCGATTATCAGGTTGAAGGCATCAAGACCAACATTCCAATGCTGCAAGAAGTCATCGCGCATCCAGCATTCCGTTCAGGCGAGACAACAACAGGCTTTGTTGCGAAATATGTGCTGGAGCAGACATAACTGTATCGGATAAGGCCTCGGCGAGTTACCGTAAGGCTATTCGTAAAAAAGGAGGTTATTCAGATGAGCAAAATCGTGGCGGTTATGGCGGGGAATGTATACAAGATTCTTGTCAACCCTGGGGATCAAGTCGAGGCAGGGCAAAATGTAGTCGTGTTGGAATCGATGAAAATGGAGATCTCGATTACGTCTGGCACCGGAGGAACGGTAAACAAGGTCAACGTGAGCGAAGGCGACTTTGTTGATGAAGGAGATTTGTTGATCGAGCTTGATTAAACAGATGCTGGGGGTTGGGGGAGATGAACTGGCCGGCGAAAGTAACGATCAAAGAGGTTGGTCCAAGGGACGGACTGCAAAATGAGAAGGTTTTCGTTGCAACAGAAGATAAAATCGCTTGGATCAACCAACTGTCCCGTACCGGAATCACATCCTTAGAAATCACTTCATTTGTGAATCCGAAGTGGATTCCAGCACTGGCAGATGCCGCTGAAGTTGCCAAAGGGATTGAGCGGATGCCTGGCATTACGCATTCGGCACTCGTTCCGAATCGGCAGGGCCTAGAGCGAGCACTTGAGACCGATGTAGATGAGGTGGCAGTCTTTATGTCTGCCAGTGAGACCCACAATCAAAGAAATATCAACAAGTCAATAAACGCTACGTTTCCCATTCTGCATGAAGTCGTGCAAGCAGCCCATTCCGCTGGAAAATCAGTCCGCGGTTACGTGTCAACGGTTTTTGGCTGCCCCTATGAAGGGCCTATCTCTATCGACGAGGTCATCCGTGTATCGGAAACGTTGTTCGAAATGGGGATTGGCGAATTATCTCTAGGGGATACGATTGGCATTGCAAATCCGAAACAGGTAGAAGATGTATTGGAAATGATGCTCAAGCGTTTTGATGCCGAGAAACTGACTTTGCATTTCCACGATACGCGTGGAACGGCGCTGGCTAATATTCTAGCGTCCATGAACATGGGGATCACAACATTCGATGCCTCTGTCGGAGGGTTGGGCGGATGCCCGTATGCACCTGGAGCCTCCGGCAATGTCGCTTCAGAGGACTTGTTGTTCATGCTGGATTCAATGGGCATTCAGACGGGGATCAATCAGGAAAAGCTTCTCTCCGCGGCGCGTTATATTCAGGAGAAGGTCGGAAGAACCTTGCCGAGCCGGAATCTTCAGGTCAGCAGCTCGAACGTATGAGCAGGTACATGATGTAGGAGAATGATTCGGTACTAGGAAGGAGGGGCGATCATGGAAAAAGCCGTACTGGTCTCCAATATGGGAAATGGAATTGTGCTCATCACGTTGAACCGGCCGGAAGCTGCCAATGCGTTATCCATCAAGATGCTCGAACAATTGCGTGATGCGGCAAATGCATGTAAATTGGATCGGGCTGTTCGCTGTATTATCATCACAGGCGCTGGAGAGAAAGCCTTTTGCGCAGGTGCTGATTTAAAAGAACGCGCAGGGATGGACATGAGCCAAGTACGTAGAACGGTATCTTTCATTCGCGAGACCATCAATGATGTGGAAGCCTTGCCCCAGCCGGTCATTGCCGCGGTAAACGGAGCCGCTATTGGCGGGGGAATGGAATTGATCTTGGCCTGTGACATTCGGATTGCTTCCACAACAGCCGCATTCGCCCTTGCAGAGACTTCACTTGGAATTATTCCCGGCGCAGGAGGAACACAGCGGCTGCCGAGGCTGATCGGGAAGGGACGGGCGAAGGAGCTCATTTTCACGGCAAGAAAAATCGACGCTGAAGAAGCAAGGAACATCAGACTGGCAGAGGCTGTGGCACCGCCTGAATTCCTGATAGATAAGGCCTTGGAAATAGCAGGCCGTATTGTTCGAAATGCTCCTATCGCTGTGACTCAGTCCAAATTCGCCATCGATAAGGGATTGGAAGTGGAGCTGAACACTGGACTTGCGATTGAGCAGCATGCATATGAAGTCACAATTCCGACAAAGGATCGCTTAGAAGGACTGCAGGCGTTCAAAGATAAACGTCCTCCCATATTTAAGGGCGAGTAACAAGCATATCGCAGATAAGGAGGAATAGGGGATGTCCATCGAATTCAATCCGGAGGAGCTGCAGAAACGTGTTTCACGAATCCTCGAAGGAGGGGATCCGTCTTATCATCAAAAGAATGCGGTAAAAGGGAAGTTATTTGTTCGCGACCGACTAAACCTACTGTTTGATCCGGGTTTCGAGCTGGAGGATGCGCTGTTCGCCAACTGCGCCGCAGAAGATCTTCCAGCGGATGGCGTCGTTACGGCGATTGGGAAAATGAACGGAAGAATCGTATGCGTAATGGCCAATGATTCTACGGTAAAAGCCGGATCGTGGGGATCGCGTACGGTAGAGAAGATCATTCGAATCCAAGAGACAGCTGAGAAAATGAGAGTGCCGTTAATTTACCTCGTGGATTCCGCAGGTGCCCGCATTACAGATCAGGTCGAGATGTTTCCTGGCAGGCGCGGGGCTGGCCGTATTTTTTACAATCAGGTCAAGTTGTCAGGCAAAATTCCTCAAATCTGCCTGCTGTTCGGCCCTTCGGCTGCCGGCGGAGCCTACATTCCGGCATTTTGTGATATCGTGATTATGGTAGATGGAAATGCATCCATGTATCTCGGTTCCCCGCGGATGGCGGAGATGGTAATCGGAGAAAAGGTTACGCTAGAAGAGATGGGCGGTGCGCACATGCACTGTTCGATTTCAGGGTGTGGGGATGTGCTGGCGAAGAATGAAGAAGAAGCCATTTTGATGGCGCGGCAATATCTCTCATACTTTCCCTCCCATTTTTCCGAACAACCGCCGGTTGCGAAACCAGTGGCACCGCCATCCTTTGAGAAATCATTAGAAGAGCTCATCCCGACCAATCAGAATGCCCCGTTCAATATGGTTGATCTGATTGACCGTATTATCGACGAGGGATCATTTTTTGAGATGAAGAAGCTGTTTGCCGGTGAGCTTATTACAGGACTGGCACGAATGAATGGCAAACCGGTCGGGATCATTGCCAATCAGCCACGGGTGAAGGGTGGCGTGCTGTTCCTCGATTCAGCGGATAAGGCAGCCAGATTTATTACGCTTTGCGACGCATTTCATATCCCGCTTCTATTCCTTGCCGACGTCCCTGGTTTTATGATCGGCACAAAGGTGGAGCGGGCAGGAATTATCCGCCATGGGGCGAAAATGATTTCAGCGATGTCCGAAGCAACCGTGCCTAAAATTTCAGTAATCGTTCGCAAAGCGTACGGAGCGGGTCTTTACGCGATGGCTGGTCCAGCTTTTGAACCGGATTGTTGCCTCGCACTGCCTACAGCTCAAATCGCGGTGATGGGGCCAGAGGCTGCAGTCAATGCCGTCTATGCCAATAAAATTGCTCAATTGCCTGAAAGCGAGAAGGCTGCTTTTATCGAACAAAAGCGTGAAGAATATAAGCAGGACATTGATATTTACCGACTGGCCTCCGAAATGATTATTGACGGAATTATTCCCGCCAATTCGCTGCGTACCGAGTTAGTGAACCGTTTTGCGGCTTATTCATCAAAGGCTGTCGTCTTCTCAGAGCGCAAGCACCCGGTATATCCGGTTTAATCCATTGGCATATTTGAACAGCACTAAGCGTTTAACGGCGCGAAGTGCTGTTTTTGGCATGTTAGGCATATCATGATCTTGAGCCAAGGGATGAATGGTTTGGATACCACTTTGCCTGTAGGGGAAGGAGGAAGATCCGGATCACATGGATATTAAACAACTTCATTATTTTGCAGAAGTAGCCAAGCATAAAAATTTTACAAAAGCTTCTCAGGTTTTGTATGTTTCTCAGCCGTCCATCAGCAAGATGATCAAGAGTCTCGAGGATGAATTGGGCGTTATGTTGCTTGACCGTTCCGACAGGGAAGTTGTACTCACCGATACAGGAAGGCTGGTTAACGAGAAAGCTTTAAAAATTTTGCAGATGCTAGAGGATTTATCTTCTTCCGTAAATGAGCTGGTTCACGTGCAAAGAGGAAAAGTGACAATGGGGATCATGCCTACAATTAGCGCATTGCTTTTCCCAAAAATCATTTCCGGATTCAAGAAGAACTATCCCAAGATTGAGATTCAAATGGTAGAATACAGCGCGAAACAAGTAAAGATGCAGATGGAGCAAGGAAATATCGATTTTGGGGTCACGGTGCTGCCGGTGAACACGCAGCTGTATCGAACGGTTTCCTTGTTAACGGAAGAACTGGTTGTCATCGTGAGTAATCATCACTGGCTGGCTGGAAGGAAATCCGTCAGCTTGAACGAATTGCAGAATGAGCCCTTCATTCTGTTCACCAAGGAATTTGCCCTTCATGATGTAGTTGAGCAAGCATGCTTGCAGGCTGGGTTCGAACCCAAGGTGGCTCATTTGACCTCTCTATGGGATTTCTGCTGCGAGATGGTAGCTTCGCAACTAGGAATATCATTGATTCCCCGATCGATGGCGAACCGATTGCATCATCTTGCCATTCATGCCGTTACCGTGTCCCAACCGGAAATCGCTTGGGAGCTGGCTCTCATTTATCCTCGGGATAAATATCTTTCTTATGCATCCCGCGCGTTTATCTCCTATATCAAGGCCAATCCGCCGAATCAACCGGGATTATGACAGTGGCTGAAGAAATTGGATGAAGCATGAGTCCAAAACCTATTAAGGTTTTAGACTCTTTATTGGAGACTTCACCCAATCATCATTGGATTACGGTAAATAGTAAAGCGAAGGGAAGCATTTATTTCACTTTTTTGCAATTTTGTATGCCGAGAACTGCATTCGCCGGGCAATAGCGGGTTGTGCCTGTAATGATAGGAGCCAATCCAATTAATCCCCACCATTTTCTGTAATAAAGTCCCGTAAAGATGATTGCAGCTCCAACTGATATTCGAATCGCTTGTTCCGTTTTTCCAACATTACAGTTCACGTACTTTACACCTCCATAAGCTACTGTCAATTTGCTCATACACCATTTAGAGTTGCCGCATAATTATGGTTTGAAATAGGGCACATTCTCATGCGTGGAATTGATTGGTTCGAGGCTGCCTTTTTATGTAACAGGTTATCGACACTCTCCTAATGTAATGCTTAGGGGAGTGTTTTATTTCACTCTTTCATCAAAAGGATATTATTAGTAATTTAGGATTTCATATACGATAATAGAATAAACAAGAAAATTCCTATAATTTGAAAATATTACTCTAAATAATCGAACTAGACTTAAAAATATTTTATTCATGTCATAAAAGTTATGAAGTTTCGTATTATTTCTTAATAAAAATATAAAAATTTCATACCAAATTACCGATAAAAAAATTAATGTAGTACATTAGTACTACAATTTTACATAAAGAGGGGTAATTGTATGAAGAAAAAATCAAACTATGTGAAAGGAAGGAAAGTACTCGTAAGTCTGTTGGTGAGTTTGCAAGTGTTCACTTTTGCGAGTATTTCCTCCGCTGCACCCAACGAATCCAATGATATTGATCTTGGAATCGCAGGCTTGAACTATAATCGCAATGAGGTTTTGGCAGTACAAGGGGATCAAATCAGTAGTTTTGTTCCCAAAGAAGGCATTCAGTCCAACGGTAAATTCATCGTGGTTGAACGGGACAAAAAATCACTTACAACGTCACCCGTAGATATTTCAATCATTGATTCGATCACGAATCGTACTTATCCAGGTGCAATACAGCTTGCAAATAAGGATTTTGCAGATAATCAGCCTAGTCTGGTTATGGCTGCAAGAAAGCCAATGGATATTAGCATTGATCTGCCTGGGTTGAAGAACGAGAACACAATTTCCGTTCAAAATCCAAATTACGGCAGCGTATCTAGTGCCATTGATCAGCTCGTATCGACTTGGGGCGAGAAGTATTCCAGCACGCATACACTCCCAGCTAGATTACAGTATGCTGAATCCATGGTTTACAGCCAAAATCAAATTTCCAGTGCACTGAATGTGAACGCTAAAGTGCTTAACGGGACGCTGGGAATCGACTTTAACGCGGTCGCAAACGGCGAGAAAAAAGTGATGGTTGCTGCTTATAAGCAAATCTTCTATACCGTAAGTGCAGGACTGCCCAACAATCCATCGGATCTGTTTGATGACAGTGTGTCGTTTGCCGAGCTAGTCCGTAAAGGGGTTAGCAACGAGACTCCGCCGTTGATGGTATCAAACGTAGCTTATGGCCGTACCATTTACGTCAAATTGGAGACGACCTCCAAGAGCAATGATGTACAAACGGCATTTAAATTATTGCTCAATAATCCTAGCATTCAGGCAAGCGGACAGTACAAAGATATTTATGAAAACAGTTCATTTACTGCCGTTGTACTAGGTGGCGACGCGCAAACACATAACCAAGTTGTCACGAAAGACTTCAATGTTATCCAAAGCGTAATCAAGGACAATGCAGAATTCAGCAGCAAGAATCCAGCTTACCCGATTTCATATACAAGCGTCTTCTTGAAAGACAATTCCATCGCTGCCGTTCACAATAATACCGAGTATATCGAGACGAAAACGACGGAATATACGAAGGGTAAAATTAAGCTTGACCATAGTGGTGCATATGTAGCTCAGTTTGAAGTATATTGGGACGAGTTTTCATATGATGAAAATGGACAAGAAATCGTGACTCGTAAAAGTTGGGATGGAAATTGGCGCGATAGAACTGCTCATTTCTCAACAGAAATCCCACTTCCGCCTAATGCCAAGAACATCAGAATTTTTGCAAGAGAATGCACAGGTCTTGCTTGGGAATGGTGGAGAACAGTTGTTGATGAATATAACGTTCCGTTAGCTAGCGATATTAATGTTTCGATTTGGGGAACAACGTTATATCCGAAATCATCCATTACTCACTAATTAATATGAATACATGGACATCTCCTCATTCATTTGGGGAGATGTTTTTTTTGCTTTAGCATCTTTTCTTTATCCCCATTTATGATAGGATTTGCACTAATTACATTTGGAGTGAGAAGATTTACGGGGGTTATACAAAAATTATTTGTACTATTTGTATACTATGATAAACTTGATCCCGAATACAATTTCAAGTTGATCCAAGCGAGGGCATGTGGATCCTTGCGAACAATGTAAGCGAACCGTATTGTTTAGGAGTGATGATAATGGCACGTGTTTTATTTATAAATGGGGGATCAGAGGGACATATCAATCCCACGATTGGAGTCGTACAGGAGCTTATCTCACGGGGAGAAGAGGTCGTGTACTTCTGCATAGAAGCATTCCGGGAGCGATTGGAGAAGACAGGCGCTATCGTACGAACATTTGATGATGAGAAATTCATCAAAGCCTTTATTTCAGGTGGACGAAATTATGTACTTGAACGAATCAACGGCTTGCTGCTTACGGCAGATGTCGTCATACCAAGCGTACTTGAACAAATCAAGGGAGAGCAATTCGATTACATCATTCATGATTCTATGTTCGGTTGTGGACGAATACTAGCTCACATGTTGAAACTGCCTGCAATCAATTCCTGTACTTCTTTTGTGCAATCAGAGGCATCCTTCGTAAGCTTGATGGAACAGTTCCATGCAAGTGTACCTGCAGAGATCGCGAAGCCTATCCATGATACATTTGTAAGCCTGACGGATAAAGTAAAGGAAACCTATCATGTGAAGATCCATTCTCCTTATGAAGTATTTTGTAATCCAGCACCACTTACCATCGTGTATACGACTAGGGAGTTCCAACCTGAAGGAGAAACATTTGATCATTCCTTTCAATTTGTTGGGCCATCCATCTCTTCACGGGTCAGCCAAACAGACTTCGACCTTACGGCAATCGAAGGAAGAAGCCTCATTTACATTTCACTCGGTACTGTCTTTAACCAAGCGATTGATTTCTATAAGCTCTGTATGGATGCTTTGGGAGACATGGAACATACGATTGTCATGTCGATCGGTGATAAAGTCCAAATTTCAGATTTAGGTAGGATCCCTGCAAACTTCATCGTAAAAAACGTTGTGCCACAAACCGATCTATTGCCACACACGAAATTATTTATTACACATGGTGGCATGAATAGTGCTCATGAAGGTCTCTATTACGGAGTTCCGCTCATTGTTATCCCGCAAAGTGCCGATCAGCCAGTCATTGCCGAGCAAATCTCCAGAGTTGGAGCGGGTGTTACATTACGTATGGATGACTTGACTGCAGAGCAAATCCGCGAAGCCGCAGACCATGTGTTAAGCCACGCATCTTACAAGACAGCCGCTGTAAACATGCAACAATCCTTCCGCGAATCGGGTGGGTTTGTACTAGCTGTTGATGAGATATTAGAATATAGAAGCCTTAATTAGTCTCCAGAATGCTCATAATTGATTCCCTGTATATAACGAATTAATCATCCCCCAAGATTTACAGCCATATTGGCATTCGAGTCTTGGGGGATGTCCGGAATCACATTGCTCATATTACAAAAACCTGTTTTTTTATCCATATAGATTAGAAAGTACAGGTTTTTTGTAAATTATCCAATTGGTCGATCATTTAAAAAAGGGACTGGGTAAAGTTCCGAAAGTTTGTCATTCCAGCACAAGCGACGGCTAGTGCTCGCGCATCACCATGTCAGCAATAGGGTAATCCGGTTGCATGCTTAATACTTGATTATTTCGAC
The DNA here is from genome assembly GCF_900102125.1 of Paenibacillus sp. cl6col. NCBI lineage: Bacteria > Bacillati > Bacillota > Bacilli > Caryophanales > Paenibacillaceae > Paenibacillus > Paenibacillus sp. cl6col. The sequence goes on along the minus strand of NZ_FNAZ01000006.1, from coordinate 76,766 downwards.
GCAAGCGGTTATAGCGCAGCGAGAAGTAATCCAGGTAATCATCCCCCATCGTTTGATCTATTCTCTTTAATCCGAACAAATGACGCTCAACCCCAGCTCCGAGCTGGCAGGCTTTGATCCGCTCAGAATTCGCCGCTGCCGTGCGTTAAAAGCTGTCGACCAGTTGCTGCCGGCGTGATTGCCAATGCTTATCGCGTCCTGATGCCTTCTTATATATTGCCTTAACTTTAGCCCAATATGAGTCAACCGCAATGCTCTGGTAATAATGAAGTTCACTTGCTATTCTGAACATAATTTGGTATGATTTGCAAAAAAACAGTACCTTACAATAATCAGTACCAAGCAAAGCGCAGGTGACATGGCGATGAACGTACAATTCAAAAAAGGGGTGTTGGAGCTTTGCGTATTGGCCCTGACAGCCAAGAAAGATTGTTACGGGTACGAGTTGGTTGAGGCCATATCGAATAAGATCGAGATTGCCGAAGGTACAATATATCCACTTTTGCGAAGGCTTACAGTTGACGGCGTATTTTCCACTTACTTAAAGGAATCAACTGAAGGGCCACCTCGTAAATATTACAAACTGACGGAACGAGGGAGAGAAATGCTGGCCGATTTGACAGACGAATGGATGCGATTTACAGATGGTGTCTACGCTGTAATCGAGGAGGGGAGGAAATGAACAAACAATCGTATTTGGCAGAGATGGCCAAGCTGCTGAGGCCATTGTCCAAGGTCGAGAGAGATGAAGTGCTACTTGATTATTCTGAACATTTTGACTACGCGATCGATGCAGGTCGTCCCATGAGTGAAATTATAAGCAAGTTGGGCGCGCCGTCGTCGATTGCAAATGAAATTTTAGCACAATACGAAATCCGCAAAGCCAGTGATACTCAATCATTCCGCAACCTGCTTCGAGCCGTTCGAGTCACGATCCGAGTAAGCATATTGAATCTAGTGTTTGTTCTCGTGCCGTTTATAGTAACTTTAGTCCTACTGGGTGGATACTACTTCCTGACTGCCGCTCTATTAAGCTCACCGATCCTCTTTCTTATTCAGCACAACTTTTCCGCATCATTTTTCCAAGACATCTTCTATATTTTGGGCTTATTCGGATTGGGGTTACTCTGTGGAATCGGCGTCGTACGGGTGACTCGCTGGTATTATAAAACGGTTCTACGTTACCTCAACTACAATCTTTCCATCATTAGGGGGAGAACTTGATATGTCAGTCAAAAAGATAGGTGTCGTGCTCATCACAATTGCCATATTCGGAATGGGAGTATGGTTTCTGATTGGAAATTCACCGTACAACATTGTTGAGATTAACAGCAGCCGAACGTTAAACGCCGAAGGCATTCGTACGATCGATGTAAAGTCGGCTCTCTCAGATGTAAAGATCATTCCAACCAACGGAAATACGATCGAAGTACAGATACATGGCAAGACGACATATAAATGGAAAGATGACTATGAAATTGTCGCAAGTACCGACAACGGACAACTAACAATCGAACTGAAGGAAAAAACGCCGCTGAGATTTTTCGATATCTACAATAAGCTGCATCTATCTCTCTTGGTTCCAAGTCAATCCTTCAGTTTGATCAAGGTTACTACTGATACCGAGAGCATTCAAGTTCAGGACATTAACGTAGAGCGGTTCCAATTAGCCAGCGATACCGGGAACATCAATGTGAAGGAAGCTGCCGGGGCATTCGACATTTACTCCGACTCCGGTCATGTCAACCTAGATCTAACCGAGATCAAGCATCCGATTACCGCGAAGACGAATGCCGGTAATATTACGGTAAAGGTGAAGGAACGCCCAAGCGCTCTGCAAACGAGCCTGCAGTCTGATTCAGGCAAAATCATCATAGATATCCCGGATGCAGCGAATGGGACAATCGGTATGGATGGACCTATGGTCAGTCTCTTATCGGATTCTGGGGATGTAATGCTGACCCAATAATTTTGAATAAGAAGGATGCGATCAAGATGCCTGTATTAACAGAGAAAAAGACAATTCTGAAAGTGACTGGCCTGAACAAAACATACATATCCGGCTCAGAACAATTCCATGCCATCAAAAATATCGATATGGACTTGTACAAAGGCGACTTCACTGTCATCATGGGAAGCTCCGGTTCAGGCAAGTCAACGCTTCTCTACATGTTGAGTGGCCTGGACTCCGTTACAAGAGGAGAGATTTATTTCAATGGACGTCGAATTGACCGTTTCACCGAACAGGAAATGGCTGACTTCCGTGCCCGCAAAATCGGTTACGTCTATCAGTCGATAAATTTGGTTCCTGATCTCACCTTACTTGAGAATGTCGCATTCCCTGGTTATATAGCAGGTATCAGTAAAAGCGAAGTCAACAAGAAAGCAGCCACTCTTCTAAAGCGGGTCGGGCTCAGTGAGCATCAAAACCGCTTACCTTCTCAAGTGTCAGGCGGACAGCAGCAGAGAGCGGCAATCTCCAGGGCGCTGATCAACTCTCCAGAGATTATTTTTGCAGATGAACCGACCGGAGCGCTCAGCCATGAGCAGGGCATGGGAATTCTTGATATTTTCACGCAGATGAACGAGCAGGGCCAATCGATCGTTATGGTTACGCACGATATCAAGGCTGCCTGCAGAGCAAATCGTCTCATCGTGGTGAGAGATGGTATGATCGGCGGCATATTGGAGTTGGGCAGTTATCGGTCATCCGACATGAAATTGAGGGAAAGTACCATCTTCAATTTCGTATCTGAGAAGGAGTGAACCCACGTGTATCCAATTTGGCTGTTATGTTTATCCAATCTCAAACGGAGGAAAATACAGAACGGCTTTATCGCGCTAATCATGCTACTCGCATCCTTGCTGTTCTCAACTGCTGTCATTGTCATTACGAACACGAATAACAGCTACATGGATTTTCATACCAAGGTACAAGGCTCGCATCAAATTCTGAAATTGGAGCAGGACTTGCATAATCCGAATCAAGTGGAAAGTTGGTGGGGCAGTCAGCAAGGTGTTCAGTCCTCTGGGCTTCTGCGATACCGGAGCATGACAGGATATACATTCAACGGAAAGGATTATCCCAACACGGATCTAATGATGATGGATACGCCTGCGCAGCCTGTGACGGTGGATCGACTTGTGTTCGCGGAGGGGACACAGCAGGCAGAGCCAGAGGAAGGCACAGTGTGGCTGCCTACATCAATCGCCTACCCGAAAGGAATTGGGGTCGGTGACACAATTGAGTTCAAGAAAGATACGAGAACGATGTCAATGAAAGTAGCTGCCGTCGTCATCGATGTAGCGTACAGTTCACCCTTCACTTCAACAGGAAGAGTGTGGATGAACCATGCTGATTTCCAAAGTAACCTCTTGAGCATGCAGGGCAAAGACATGTTTATGCTTGCCTTGCGCTTTGATCATTACGAAGAGAACGCTACGTATTGGCGATCATTCGAACGCGAATTGGGAACACCGTATTTGGAGAGCGTAACGAAGTTTGAAAGCTTATCCTCGTTCTACACGGTGACGAACAAAATGCTGGGCTTCGTGATCATTTTCCTGGCGCTTATGATGATTCTAGTCGCCTTATATACGGTAGGCTTTACGATTTCAGACGCGGTGCTTTCTAGTTACAAAACGATAGGAATCTTAAAATCGCAAGGCTTCACCTCGTACCGAACAACAGGGATTTACGTCTTACAATATACTGTTCTGTCCGTCATTTCCATCATTCCAGGCATCGCCTTAAGCTACCCCTTCTCCAAGTTCATTATTGCCCAGTCGCTAGCCTACTTAAGATCGGGAGACGCCAGCTTTAGCATTCAATATTTCGGTGCGGCGGCAGCAGTAGGTGCGTCCATTCTCGTAGTTGTCATAGTTATCTCATGGTTGTTCTCATATCGTACCCGGTTCATACAGCCAGTCCAGGCTATCCGCTACGGTATGTCCGAAAGAAGTGCTGCGAAGCAGCAGTCCAATTGGCTGATCAGCTTCTCCAGGCTTCCAATCGTGTGGGTGCTGGGGCTAAGAGGGGTGTTAAAAAACCGAGCAGGCTCCATCCTCATGACGTTAATGGCGGTCGCTACAAGTGCGGTGCTCATTTTCTGCTCCATCTTTATATACAGCATCGTCTCGATTAACAAGACGATTTCGTCTTGGGGTTATGACTCCTCGGATATTTCGATGCGAATCGATGAGCCGAAGGAACTGTCTAATGAGCAGTTGAACCAGACACTGTTTAGGGACAGCCGTATTGTTAACCACAGTCGATTTGGCGATACGAACGGCGTTATCCCTTTCGAGGACGATACGGGCACCAACCAGCTCAATGTCGTGCTGACTTTAGTCGATGGAAATTATGATGAGATCGGAGTGTCGAATCTAAGAGGCGGCAATCCGCATGCGGATGATGAAATTTCGATCGGCATCAACGTTGCGAAGCAATTGAAAAAAGATGTAGGGGACAAAATCGATGTCTACGTACTTGGCGATAAGAAGTCAATGACGATCACGGGTGTCTATCAGGCGATTGCAAATCTTGCGTATTCTGCCCGCATGAAAGCTGCTGCCATTCCGAACAGTCAGCGACATGTCATCAACATGGATTCCTACTTCGTTAACCTTCAAGACAATATCAATCCGGATACCTTCGTCACTGAATTGAATAATTCGTACGGAAGCGCGCTCTGGTCGGCTACGCATGAATCGCTGGTCAATGAGGTTTTCTCTGCTGCGGTAGCCGGATTGGTTCTGCCGATGTCCGTCATCGGATTACTGTTCCTGCTCGCTACGTTCGTTATTATTTTCAGTATTTGCCGGATTAACATCCGCAAAGAGCAAAAAAACTATGGTATTTACAAATCAATCGGCATGACCTCCCGCAAAATAAGAGTATCGATCTCCAGCGGCGTCTTTAATCTATCGATGATCGGGGCCATTATCGGTATCCCTGTGGGTCTATTCCTACTACCGCGCCTCTTGAATGTCATTCTTGCCAACTATGGCATTGTCGAAATGCCATTGTCGATTCAAGCGGAGCAAGTTGTATTAGGAGCTATTCTGAGCGTAGCTGCCGCCACATTGGGATCTTGGCTTGCATCGAAGACGGTGAAGAGCATGTCCCCACGCATACTGACCGTAGATTAATAGGCGGTCAATATCCATGACCTCTGGCCTTGGTGCCAGAGGTTTTTTGTCGCGTTCATCAGATAGGAGACAGCTGTTTATGGATTCAAAAGAGATTCCCCCCGAAACATGACAAAAACCATCATTAAGTGATTTTGATTCGTTAGTTCAGCAAAAATGTCTACGAAACCTGAATATATTATGTCATTCGACATAGTTTGAATTGACTATATATTGTATTTTGATGTAATATACTTCCTATGCAAGCAGTTATTTCATCCCATAAATAGTTCTAGAAAGAAGGCTGAGTAGTGAACCTAGCAGTTGTGTTTCCGGGACAAGGGTGCCAATATACTGGCATGGGGAGCAGGTTTTATCAGCAATTTTCATTCGCGCGGCAGCTATTTGAAGAGGCAGGTGATTCCTTAGGCTTTGATTTGAAAAGTTTGTGCTTCGAAGGCGAACGTACGGAATTAGCGATGACAAGCAATGCCCAGCCTGCCATATTGACGGTTAGCGTCATCGCCTTCCGGGTGTGGCAGGAGGAGTTTGGTATCGAACCGGCATATATGGCAGGACATAGCTTGGGGGAATACACCGCCTTGGTATGCAGTGGGGCGATCGCATTCTCCGACGCGGTAAAGCTGGTGCGTCACAGAGGGAATTTCATGCAGCGGGCCGTTCCGCTAGGAGAAGGTAAGATGGCCGCCGTTAAAGGGGTCACGCTCGAAGTCTTAGAGTCTTTATGTGCCGATCTGACGCAGGGAAGCCGATCCATTCACGTCGCTTGTCTTAATTCGACGAACCAGAATGTGATCTCCGGTCATACGGAAGTGGTGGAGGTTGCTATCAAGCGGTTAAACGCAATGCATGCAAGGGCAATACCGCTGAATGTCAGTGCTCCTTTTCACTGCCCGTTGATGCATGGAGCTGCTTCAGAGATGGATTCGGAGCTAAAGAAGTACTCGTTTGGCCCAATGAACAGCCGCGTCATATCGAATGTGACCGCATTGCCATATGAGGGAATCGACAATACGGTCAAGGAAATGCTGCTCAAGCAGATGACCATGCCCGTCCGGTGGGCCGATACGATGCGCTATTTGAAGAAGCAAAAAGTTACCGATGTCATCGAGATAGGCCCGAAGCGGCTGCTTGGCGAATTCATAAGTGACACCATACCTGATGTCGCTGCCCATTCATTCTCCGGACCGGACTCATTGTCCGAATTTGGGACGCTATTGTCGTCCACTCGGGACAAGCAACAGAGGGTTGTTGAACAATGCCTAACCGCAGCTGTTACAGCACGTAACCGCAACTGGAGCCTCGATGATTACGAGATGCGTGTGAACGCATCCTGCAGGGCACTCGAGACTTTACATAAGCAGACGAAGGATCATACTTATGCTATGAACATGACTGTGACTAACGAGGCATTGACTCTTCTGCAAGCCGTCTTGGAAGCCAAGCAAGCTACCCAGGCGGAAATACAGCGTTTTCTAGGTAAAATCAAGCAACTATTTTGACGATAGGGGATAAATCATGAGTATCGTTCAAACGTTAGCTGACGTAATCAAAGAAAGAAGCGCCCTTACGCAGCAAGGGATTATGTTCATAGAGGGCGATGAACGGGAAAGTTTTTTGTCGTACCGAGACATGTATGAAGAAGCAGTTGGATTTCTTGGCTTCCTGCAGCACCAAGGCGTTATGCCCAACGATGAAGTGCTGTTCCAAATCGACGATAACCGTAAATTCTCTATCGCTTTCTGGGCCTGCATATTAGGTGGCATGATTCCGGTTCCGGTGAGCATTGGCAACAACAAGGAACACATCAGCAAAATGTTTAAAATCTGGGACATTCTCAATCGTCCTTATTTGCTAGCAACGTCCAAAACATATGATAATCTTGATAAATTCATTCAGAAGCAGTGCGAGTCAGTGCACTGGGCCACGATCCAGAGCAGGGCGTTCATAATCGATGAATCGGTCACTTTCCCGCTTTCTTCTCCTACTCGCACACCCAACCCTCAAGATATCGCATTCATTCAATTCTCTTCAGGCTCCACAGGCGATCCCAAAGGGGTGATTCTAACCCACTCCAATTTACTCCACAATACATACGCTCTCATAAAAGCCATGAATCTCAGAACCGAAGACAGGCTACTGCAATGGATGCCATTAACGCATGATATGGGGCTGATCTTCAACCATATCGCTCCTTACGTCGCCGGGGTCGACCAATATATGCTGCCGACGAATCTATTCATCCGACACCCCGAATTATGGATTAAAAAAGCAAGCCAGCACCGCATTACACATCTTTCCTCACCCAACTTTGGCTACAACTATTTTCTTACCTTTTTTAAACCCGAGAAGGCAATCGGCTGGGATCTATCGCAAGTTCGAGTCATCGTCAATGGTGCCGAGCCGATCTCAACTCAGTTATGTGAGACGTTTCATGAGACGCTGGCCCCTTACGGATTAAGCAAAACAGCCATGCTGCCCGCGTACGGGATGGCAGAAGGCTCGGTTGGGGTATCCTTCTCTGGTATTGAAGATGGAATGGTGACCGTGTATCTCGACCGAGAGCATCTAAATACGGGCGAGAAGGTCGTCGAAGTCGAAGAAGGCACTCCTAACTGCGTGAGTTTCGTAGAGGTCGGGACAGCAATCGATTATTGCGAGATTCGGATTACTGGCGAGAACCATCTTCAAGTGGATGAGGGCATCATCGGCAATATACATATCAAAGGCTTGAACGTAACGAGGGGCTACTATAACAACGAGGAAGCGACCTCCAAAGTGATTCTGCAAGACGGGTGGCTGAATACTGGCGATCTGGGCTTTATGAGGCAAGGCAAGCTCGTAATAACTGGCAGGGCGAAGGATATTATTTTCGTCAATAGCCAGAACGTATATCCGCATGATATCGAGCGTGTTGCTGAAGAGGTGGATGGTATCGGCGTCGGCCGTGTCGTCGCTTGTGGTGTGCGGAAACCCTCCTCCCAAGAGGAGGATATCGTCTTGTTCGTCGTATCCAAGCGTTCGCTGGAGAAGTTTATCCCGATCGCAGCAAGCGTAAGGCAGCATCTTCTGGTGGCTGCGGGCTGGGATGTACGCGAGGTCGTTCCGATCAAGCAACTGCCCAAGACGACAAGCGGTAAGGTGCAGCGTTATAAATTAGCCAGACTGTTCGAGGATGGCGAGTATGCGGAAGTTATAGCCGAATTGAAGGCGATCACAGCGGAGAAGAAGATGGAGAAGGCGCAATCGCCCGCATATACACAGGGTGAGGTCGAACGGTTTTTGATGCAGCTGTTTGAAGAGGCTCTACTCAGAGAATCAATCGGTCGTGATGACAGCTACTTTGACGTCGGAGCCAGTTCGCTGCTGCTTACCCAGATTATTGGTAAGATCGAAGTGAAATTCGGTATGCCGCTATCCATCACCGACATGTTTACATATCCGACGATCGCAAGATTGGCGGCATTTATTGCAGAGCATAGCCAACCGAGGAAGTCTGCTACAGATTCTCCTAGGGAGGCGGAAACTCGGAAGGAAACCGATGTGGCCATAATCGGAATCGCCTTCGATCTGCCGGGAGCAAAGACGAAGGAGCAATTGTGGGACAATCTGGCCGCAGGCCGTGACTCAATCGGTGTCTACGGATTGGAGCGGACACAGGACGCTGCCGATTACCTATCTGCTATCGGTATGGAGGACACCGGCAAAGCGTTTGTAGAAGGCGGATATCTGAAAGAGATCGATAAATTCGATTACTCGTTCTTCCGCATAAGTCCGAATGAAGCGAAATATATGGACCCGAATCAACGGATGTTCCTGCAGACGGCCTGGCATACGATTGAAGATGCGGGATATGCTGGCGATCAGCTTCGGAACAAAAAGGTGGGCGTCTACGTTGGTTTTTCCAAGGTAGGTTACGATTATGAACGGCTTCTGTTCAGCGGCAACCAGGACAAGTTCCAGAACTACATTATCGGTAACCTGCCCTCTGTCCTGGCAAGCCGAATCGCTTATTACCTGGATTTGAAAGGGCCAGCCGTTACGGTGGACACCGCATGCTCTTCCTCTCTTGTCGCAGTTCATTTAGCATGTCAGGGTATTGTCAGCGGTGATTGCGACATGGCTATAGCCGGCGGTGTGCGTACGATTCTGCTGCCTTTGCAGCTTGGATTGGATATGGAGTCATCCGACGGCAGGGCAAGAACCTTCGATGCCGATGCCGACGGCACCGGATTCGGAGAAGGGGTCGGAGCGTTATTGCTCAAGCCGCTTGCCAAAGCGGAGCAGGATGGTGATCACATCTATGCCGTCATAAAGGGAAGCGCGATTAATCAAGACGGTACAACAGCCGGAATTACAGCGCCGAACCGGGCTTCCCAGACGGAAGTGATTGAAGAGGCCTGGCGGAATGCAGGGATCCATCCAGATACGCTCGATTTTATCGAAGCGCATGGAACCGGCACCAAGATCGGCGATCCGATTGAGTTCGACGGCCTGATTAAGGCCTTTGAGCGCTATACAAGCAGAAAGCAGTTTTGTGCGATTGGCTCGGTCAAGGCGAACATCGGGCATCTTTTCGAGGCTGCCGGAATCGCCGGTTTGATTAAATCGGTGCTTATGATAAAGAATAAACAAAATCCGCCGCTGGTGCATTTCAATAAGCCGAATTCTAATATTCGGTTCGAGGCTTCGCCGTTCTATTTGAACACGGAAACATCCGATTTAATCAAATCGGATGGGACGCCTCTACGAGGTGGAATCAGCTCCTTCGGCTTTAGCGGAACGAACGCTCATTTGGTACTGGAAGAATATCAACATGCCTCGGTGAGGGTGAAGAAAGCGGATGGCGGACCACAGTTGTTGACGCTGTCAGCCAAGAGCAAGCGGGCGCTTCAGGAGCTTGTGAAGGAATATTCGGATTACCTCGTCCAGTATCCGGAGGTCTCGATTGCGGACGTCTGCTATACGGCGAATACGGGCAGAAGCCTGTTCGATTATCGGCTTGCGATCGTCGCCGACAGCTCGCAGGAGCTGCTGAGCAAGCTTAAGGCTATTTTTGCAGGAGAGGATCAGTTGAATGCGCTAGAGCGAGTGAATATTTTTCCGGCCGGTGACCATCTTCAGGTCTTGGAGAGCCGGGTGGAGAAGATCATCAGCCAAGTGCGCAATAGCCGATATGCGGGCAGGGAAGAACTTGAAGCGATTGCCGAACTGTACAGCAGAGGCGCCTCGATTCACTGGAACGCACTGTATGAAGTGTTGATGACTGCCCGTCAGAAGCTTCCTTTACCGATCTACCCGTTTGAGCGGAACCGGTGCTGGTATACAAATGAAGCGAAGTTGCTGCCGAACCCTGTCCATTCGTTGACGGAGGTAGCGGCAGGCATTGCGATGGTCGAGAGGAAGCGGGAGGCAACTTCAGTTCGCTTAGCAGTTTCATCCGATGACGTCGCAGAGACGCTGAAGGGAATCATCAGCCGCGCATCCGGATTTGAATCAGAGCATATTGACCCAGGCGTCCATTTTCTTGAGATGGGACTGGATTCGATTATGTTGGTTCAAGTTCGGGACGACATTAAGAAGTGCTTCGGCGTCGAAATCCCAATGGAACAATTTTTTGATACGCTAACCTGCTTGCAGTTGCTGGCTGATCATATCGCGGTACATGCGACTGTTGTTCCTCTACATCCTGCCTCTGCGGGTAACGAGCCCGCTATACAGATGCAGACTGCTGTCGCACCGGAAGAACAGCGCGCAGCTCAGCCGGTGGTGATTGGAGGATCTCATCAGGGAGGAGACAGCAATGCCGAAGCCCCTAATGCAAGAGCACTTGTCAACTCATCTTCTGCATTGGAGCGCATTATAAGCCAGCAGCTCGAACTAATGAGCGCCCAGCAGCAGCATATGGCTGACATTATTAGCATGCAGCTGAATGCGCTTGGCGGCACCGCATCCACGAAAATAGAGCCACAGCATCAGCCTGCCTCGCCATTCGGCCCAAATGTACAGAAGACTACTGCTGTACCGGCTGCTTCTGAATCGAAGCCGTTTATTCCGTATCAGCCGATTGTCATTAGCGGGGACGGCGGACTGACGCCGAAGCAGGCGGAGTACTTAAGTGCCTTTATGACGAAGTATATTGACCGGACGCAAGGCTCGAAACGATTAACAGAGGCGTCACGGCTCACCCATGCCAATAACCGTAATGTAGCCGGATTCCGTTCATATTGGAAGGAAATGGTTTACCCAATCGCTGCATCCGCGTCCTCCGGCTCGAAAATGTGGGATGTCGACGGGAATGAGTATATCGACTTGACGATGGGCTTTGGCGTCAATCTGCTTGGCCATAACCCACCGTTCATTAACGAGGAGCATGAAAGAAGTCTGTCCTCCGATTTGCCGCCGCTTGGGCCGATGTCCGATCTCGCTGGCGAGGTGGCTACGATGGTTAGCGAGATGACTGGGGTGGAGCGTGTTGCCTTCTACAACTCCGGTACCGAAGCGGTGATGGTCGCTTTAAGGTTGGCGCGGGCTGTAACCGGAAGATCTAAGATTGTCATCTTTGCCGGCTCCTATCATGGTACCTTCGACGGTGTGCTTGGTGTATCGAATCCACAGCCGGACAATCCGTTCGCGCAGCCGATGGCGCCTGGCATAGCGGACCATTATTTGCACGATGTCCTGATGCTGAATTATAACAGCCAGGATTCACTAGCGGTCATCCGGCAGTACGCCCATGAGCTGGCAGCGGTCCTTGTCGAGCCTGTCCAGAGCAGGCGTCCGGATTTACAACCTAGAAAATTCCTACATGAACTTCGAAGCATTACGGAGCAGGCAGGTAGTGTACTTATTTTCGATGAGATCATTACAGGCTTCCGAATCGGTATTGGAGGCGCACAGGCATGGTTCGGCGTGAAAGCGGATCTAGTTGTCTACGGCAAGGTTGTCGGTGGCGGCCTGCCGATCGGCGTTGTAGCGGGAACGAAAGCGTTCATGAGCCCGGTTGACGGTGGATCATGGCGTTTCGGAGATTCGTCCTATCCGTCCCAAGCTGAATTGAAGACATTCGTCGGTGGCACATTCTGTACCCATCCGCTAACGATGCGGGCAGCGCGAACAACGCTTCAATATTTGAAGGATCATAAGGACATGCTGTACAGCTCGCTCAATCAGAACACCGAATATTTGATCCAGGAGCTTAATGCTTATTTCAAAGCATCCAGCGTGCCCATCCATATGGTAAATTACGGGTCACTGTTCCGATTCGTATCGTACGGAGATACCGAGTTGTTCTTTTATCATCTGATTCATAAAGGGATTTATATATGGGAGGGCCGCAATTGCTTCTTATCCACAGCACATACCCGCGAAGACCTTGACCGGATCATTGAAGCGGTCAAAGAAACGGTGGAGGAACTAAGGAAGGGTGGATTTTTACCGGAGACGACACCCCCAACGCCTGGCGGCCGTTCGCCGGATATGCACGTGGAACGAAAGGATACGAAGTACATTCCGATGTCCGAAGAGCAGAAGCAACTGCTGCTTGCATCGCTAGGCGGAGAGGCGCAGTCGGCCGCTTTGAACCAAACGGTTGTCCTGAATCTTGAGGGCTCGCTGGATGCCCATCTGATGGAGGAGGCGCTGCGGACAATCGTCGACCGCCATGATGCCTTGCGGATTGTAGTCGATGCAGATGAGGAAAATCAGCATGTACTCCCGGTGTTAGATGTCCACCTTCCTGTGCTGGATCTGTCCAGACTGGAGCATGCGGAACAGCAAGCTGCCAAGGAGCAGTGCTTACATCAGATTTCCGGAGCGGCCATGAGTATGCTCACTGGGGAGCCTTTATTCCGCGCTCGACTGCTCAAGCTGTCGGAGCTTGAGCATGAGCTCGTGCTCGTGTTCCACCATATCACGACCGATGGCTGGTCCATCGTGCTGTACTTGGACGAGCTAGGCAAAGCGTATGCTGCACTGCGAGACGGGACGTCGCTGTCATTACCCGATCCCACTCCGTTCGGCGCATACCTCGATTGGCAGGAGAAGCAGCTGCATAAGCAGGAAAGCGAGGAAGCCGCATCATTCTGGTGTGATAAGTTCGCGATGCCTGTTCCGACCCTGTCGATTCCATCGACGAACGAAACGATAGGGATGAGATTCTTCAAGAGTGGCCGCCATACGGCTTACGTAGATGCCGCGCTGACGAAGCAGCTGCGATCGTTCAGCATTTCCGCGCACAATAGTTTGTTTGTTACGCTGCTTGCTGCGTACAAGGTGTGGCTGCATAGATTGACAGGGCAGAATGAGCTGGTGGTGGCCATTGCTACGTCCGGCCAAGCACAGATGGGTCAGAACTGCCTGGCAGGCAACTGCGTCAACCTGCTGCCGGTGATTACTTGTGCAGACGGAGACGCATCCTTCAGCGAATTCGCAGCCAATGTGAAGATGGCGATTAAGGAGATCGATACCTACCAGAGCTACTCCCTGGCCGGTCTGTCAGAACGATTAGTCGGCAGACAAGCTCCGGTGGTCAACATTTTGTTTAATATGGATAGGCCGTTGCGGGGCCTGAAGTTCGCTGATTTAACGTTGGAGGTGACGCCGCTTCCGGCGCCGTACACCCATTATGATCTGTTCTTAAATGCGATGGAAATGAACGATAAGTTGCGGCTTGATTTTGATTACAACGCCGATCTCGTGCAGCCGGAGACGATGGAAGCTTGGACGCAGTCGTTTATTCGACTTCTGCAGGCCGTCGTAATAGATGGTCATTGTCATATCGGTCAACTTGATTTGATCTCGCCCGAGCATCGCAGATTCGCGGAACAGATGGGTGAAGTCTCTGGGCATATGATTATGGATCCGTACCTGCAGCCGTCGCAGATTGGTACGATTGGCGAACTGTACTGGCAGGATGATTCAGAATACAGGGCAACGGGCAAAGTGGCGGCCTATACAGCGGACGGTAAAGTGACGGTATTGGGCGATAAGGAAAGAATGATTCGTATTCGAGGCTTTCTTGTCAACCTTGTTCAACTGGAACATACGGTGGCACAGCTCCTTGGTGTGGTTGGATGCGTCTTTGATACATTCGGGAAAGAGCATGATCGGCAGTTGGCAGCTTATATAGAAGGCTCGCTCGATGCAGATTACGTGCGGCAGAAACTGGCCGATGGTTTACCTGATTATATGCTTCCAAGCCAGGTTACGGTGGTGGATACCTTTCCTCTGACCGATGAAGGCAAGGTTGACGTGGAAGCATTGCATCTCCTTCAGCGAGTGGAGCCGCATGTCCGCCCGGGGAATAGTACCGAACGGCAGCTGACGGAGATTTGGAGCAGAATTTTGGGCGTTCAGTGCATCTGTATAAACGATAGCTTCTGGGCACTAGGCGGAAACTCTCTGCAGGCGACCATCATGCTAAAGCATGTACACAAGCAGTTCGGCAAGCAGCTGCCAGTGCGGCAGCTGTTTCAGAGTCCAACCATCAAGCAGCTCGCCGTCTGCCTTACCGAAGCGGAGGATGCTGTTTTCATACCGATCCCGCGGGCTGAGCGAGAAGGATACTACGAGCTTACCCCTGCCCAGCGAAGAATCTATCTCATGAACGAATTCGACAAGGATGGTCTTGCCTACAATATTCCAATCCAGCTCATTATCGAGGGTGAGCTAGACACCGGCCGTCTGCTGCAGGCGTGGGAGCAGTTGATTGACAGACATGAGGTGTTCCGGATCGTGTTCAACAAAGAAAATGACGGTATCGTCCAACGTATCTTGAACCGAATGCAGCCTGTAATCAGTCATCGAACCTGCATGTCTGCAGAGGAGCTGGAAGCGAGAATCGCGCACTTCGTTCAGTCGTTCGATCTCGCGCAAGGCCCTCTCTGTAGAGCAGACCTGATTACCGTCTCGGACAGCTATCATGTTCTGCTTATCGATATGCATCATATTATCGCAGACGGCGTGTCAGTATCCGTCATACAGAATGAGCTAATTCGCCTATATGACGGTGAGCGGCTACCACCGACTGAGATTCAATTCATCGATTACTCCATGTGGCTGAAGGAATCGAATAACGAAGCGGGCATGGTGCGAGAGGAGACGTATTGGCTGAGCCAGTTCAGCGATGAAATTCCGGTGCTGAACCTACCAACGGACTTTGCAAGACCGCTGCAGCTCACACTAGAGGGGGATCGATTCACGTGCACTCTGGATGGCCAGTTGGCGCAGCAGTTGCGGAATGTAGCGGAGAATGCGAACGCAAGCTTGTTCATGGTATTGCTATCGGCTTATCAAGTGCTGCTCCATTTGTACACCGGACAGGAAGACATCGTTGTAGGTACGCCGGTATCTGGCAGAAGTCATCCCGATGTGGATCGAATGATTGGGATGTTTGTCAACACGGTAGCCCTTCGTGGCTATCCGGGAGATCGGAGCTTCATTGAGCTGCTCGAGGAGACGAAGGCGTGCGTGCTGTCGGCCTTCGAGCATCAAGAATATCCGTTCGAACGGTTGGTAGATCGGTTAAATATGAAGCGCGACCTCAGCCGACGTCCGCTATTTGACACAATGTTCGTCGTTCAAAATATGGGGATCGGCCAATGGACATCGGGTGGATTGACGTTTACCCCTTCGGAGATTAATCCAGGTGTATCCCAATACGACATCATGTTTACGGTCGAGGAACGCGCCAATGGACTGATCCTGCATGTGGATTACAGCACGCAGCTATTTGAGAGGGCGACAATCGAGCGGATAAGCACGCATTACAGCCGTATTCTGCATCAAGTTGCTGCGCATGAGGCGCTGGAGATCAAACATATCGATTTGCTGACAGCTGACGAGAAACACCGGTTGCTCCATGAGCAGGATAGCCTGGATGCCAAATATGACACAGCTGCAACGATTCATCGCGTATTCGAAGCACAGGCTATGCGAACCCCTGACCGGGTTGCGGTCGTTTGTGAGGAGGCCGCGATGACGTATGGCGAGTTGAACAACCGGGCCAATCAAGTGGCACATTGGCTTCGGTCGCAGGGAGCTAAGGCGGATACGCTTGTCGGCATCATGATTGACCGCTCCATCGAGATGATCATCGGGATGCTTGGCATTCTGAAAGCGGGAGCGGCCTACTTGCCGATCGATCCGTCTTATCCGCAGGAGCGAATCCAGTTCATGCTGGACGACAGCGGGTTGTCTATGCTGCTGACCGGAGCGCCCATCGAGGAATGCATTGTATTCTCGGGCCATCTGCTTAACATTACGGATTGCGCCGTACTTCAAACGTATCCTGCTGCAAACCCAGATGAGCCCGTTGTGCCTGAGCATTTGGCCTACATCATCTACACCTCAGGGACGACAGGCAAGCCGAAGGGCGTCATGATCGAGCATCGGCAAGTCATTCGTCTAATGGCGAATAACCGGATGCAGTTTATTTTCAACGAGCATGATGTGTGGACGATGTTCCATTCGTACTGCTTTGATTTCTCGGTCTGGGAAATGTACGGTGCACTGCTATACGGTGGCAAGTTGGTCATCGTACCGAAGCATGTGGCGCAGAATCCGTCTGACTTCATCGATCTAATGTCGAAGGAAAAGGTGACGGTATTAAACCAGACGCCGACAGCCTTCTATCACCTGTTGCATCATGAAACGAAGCTTCAATCGGGTACGCTGGGCTCGATCCGGTACATCATCTTCGGCGGTGAATCGCTCAAGCCGGCTATGCTTCAAAGCTGGAAGCAAGCTTACCCGGACACCCGTCTAATCAACATGTACGGTATTACCGAGACAACGGTACATGTCACATTCAAGGAAATCACGGAGCGAGAGATGGAGAGCGATGTTAGCAACATTGGTTCGCCAATCCCGACTTTAAGCTGCTATGTGATGGATGCGCATAAACGGCTCGTTCCACTTGGCGTGCCCGGCGAGCTGTATGTCGGCGGGGAAGGAGTCGCAAGAGGATACCTGAACCGGGACAGTCTCACTAGAGAGCGGTTTGTCGAGCATCCGTACAAGCCGGGGGAACGGCTCTACAAGTCGGGTGACCTTGTACGGATGCTGGCTAATGGCGAAATGGAGTACTTGGGTCGAATCGACCATCAGGTGAAAATCCGTGGTTTCCGAATCGAGTTAGGCGAAATCGAACATCGCTTGTCTCTCATTCCCGAAATTAAAGAAGCGGTCGTTCTAGCGAGGGATGGGAGCTCGAATGATAAACTGCTCTATGCCTATTATGTGGCAGATACGGAACTGGGCGTCTCGTATATGAGAAGCCGATTGCTAGAGTCGCTTCCGGACTATATGGTGCCGACCTACTTTATTCGTCTCGGCCACATGCCATTGACATCGAACGGGAAGCTGGACCGGAAAGCGCTTCCGAAAATCAGCAGCTATATGCTGGATCGAGCCGATCATGTTCCGCCCCGGAATGATACCGAGCGGATGCTTGTCCGCCTATGGGAAGAGGAACTTGGCCAGACCGGCATCGGCATCTTCGATAACTTTTTTGAGTGCGGCGGGCACTCACTCAAGGCTTCCATACTTATTGCGAAGATCAATAAAGAGTGGGATGTGCGTATTCCAATTCGGGATATGTTCATGAATCCGACCATCAGCGGCTTGGCGGAGCTGATTGCATCACTAGGCACTAGCGAGTTCGATGAGATACGGAAAGTGGAGCCGTTAGAATACTATGCGGTATCGCCTGCACAGAAGCGGCTGTACATTCTTAATCAGATTCATGAGGAAGCGAACACCTCCTATAATATGCCGGGCGCATTGGAGCTATGTGGCATGATTGATGTACACCGACTGGAGAGTGCTCTGAAGCAACTCATAAGTCGGCATGATGCGCTGCGCACTTCATTCCGGCTGGTAGATGAAGAGCCTGTGCAAATCGTCGACGATGACGTTTCTTTCACACTGGATCTAGCCGGATGGGCAGATGAGGCGGAGCTTCAGGACATCATGAAGCGGTTCGTGGAGCCGTTTGAACTGGGCCATGCTCCGCTCTTTCGGGCAAGCCTTGTCAGGCT
Source organism: Paenibacillus sp. cl6col (assembly GCF_900102125.1). Classification (NCBI taxonomy): domain Bacteria; kingdom Bacillati; phylum Bacillota; class Bacilli; order Caryophanales; family Paenibacillaceae; genus Paenibacillus; species Paenibacillus sp. cl6col. The sequence continues at coordinate 58,575 of NZ_FNAZ01000006.1, read as the reverse complement.
GTCCGAGACGAAGCATGTGCTCATGCTGGATATGCACCATATCATTTCGGACGGGGCTTCTGTAGCAACGTTTATCGAGGAATTCAATCTACTGTATGCCGGGCATACGCTCGCACCTTTGAAATATCAGTATAAAGACTACGCCAACTGGTATCGTGAGTTCGTACAGCAGGCGGTTGACGAACGCCACAAGCCATATTGGCTCAAGCAATTCAGCGGCGAAACGCCGGTATTGTTGCTGCCAACTGACTTCCCTCGGCCTCAGAATCAGAGCTTCGAGGGAGACCGCTATTCATTTGCCATCGGTGCCGAGCAGACGAGGGAACTAAATGCCCTGGCCGTGACAACGGGAACGACGTTGTATATGGTACTGCTCGCTGCCTTCAACATTATTCTATCCAAATATTCAGGGCAAGAGGATATTGTCGTTGGCACGCCGATCGCGGGACGTACCCATGCCGAACTTCAGCAAGTGATGGGGATGTTCGTGAATACGCTGGCCATCCGCAACCAGCCTGTAGGAAGTAAGACGCTGGCGGAGTTTCTGGCCGAGGTCAAGGACAACTGCCTGAACGCCTACGAGCACCAGGAATACCCGTTCGAGGAGCTCGTCGAGAGCTTGCGTTTGAACCGCAACCTCAGCCGTAATCCTCTCTTCGATGTTATGTTCACGATGAATAATGTTGGTACAGCCACATTCCAGCTAGAACAGCTTACGGCTACGTTCCAAGAGCTAAACCGTGATACGACGAAATACGATATGTCCCTGCAGGCTGAAGAGAGGGACGGAATCCTCTACTTTGACTTGATCTTCTGCACGAAGCTGTTCCGCAAGGACAGTATGGAACGGCTGGCAGGCCATTATGTCAATACGCTACAGCTCATGCCAGGTCATATCGGCGGCCTGATCAGCGAACTGGATCTGTTGGCTGAGTCAGAGCGTCATATGCTGCTTACTGAGTTCAACGGAAAGTTAACGCCATATCCGAGAGATCGTACAGTAATTGACCTATTTGAGGAGCTGGCAGTCCTGATGCCAGACAAGGCTGCTATTGTGTACGAAGGTGGCAAGTTGATATTCGCTGAGTTGAATAGGAAGGCGAACCGTCTTGCGAAGTCCATAACCGCTCTGCTTGAAGGGAAGCCGAATGAACCGGAAGTCGGCAAGATCATCGGGATTATAACGGACAATCGCCCGGAGACCGTCATTGGTATCGTTGCGGTTCTCAAGGCTGGATGCGCATATATGCCGATCGATGCCGATTTTCCAGAGGATAAAATGGCGTTCATGCTTGATAACAGCGGGGCACAGATGCTGCTCGGCTATGGACAGACGCCAGAAAAGCTTGGTCTGGATGTTCAATTTATTAGCCTGGATAAGGTGCTCTATGATGAGGGCACTGATGAAACTGTCAGCCGCTCCTCCAAACCAGAGGATCTGATCTATGTCATCTATACATCGGGCACGACCGGCATGCCGAAGGGGGCTATGCTGGAGCATCGGAATCTCGTCAACTATATCTCATGGTTTACGGACAAGTTCAGTATTGTGCCGGGAGACCGGACTGTCCTCCTTTCTTCTGCAAGCTTCGATCTTGGCTACACGGCGCTTTATTCTTGCCTAGTGAAAGGCTGCGAGCTGCATCTGGTTGGTCGCAATGATGTTGTCGATCCTGAATATGTACTAAACTACATCCATGCGCAAGGCATCACCTTTATCAAAACGACGCCGTCGCTCTTCCACCTGCTGGTGAACAATGAACTTTTCGCTGCGCACGATAAGCTCGACTCATTAAGGCTTGTCGTCTGCGGCGGGGAAAAGGTTAACGTGGAGGACGTGGCCGCCTTCTATACCCAATATCCGAAGGCAGTCTTTGCGAACCACTATGGACCTACCGAAGCCGCGGTTGGCTGCGTGGCGTACCCGATTCCGACCGGGCAATTCGAAACGTTAAGACTTCAGTCGGTTATCGGCAAGCCGATCTCCAATGTGAGCATCTATATTCTGGACCGATACGGGCAGCTCGTTCCGATTGGCGTTCCGGGCGAGCTCGCGATCGCAGGCGAGGGGCTAGCCAGAGGCTACTTGAACAACAAGCAACTAACCTTGGACAAATTTATACCAAATCGTTACGCAGCTGGTCAACGGATGTACAGAAGTGGCGATATGGCCCGGTGGTTGCCTGACGGAACGATTGAATATATCGGCAGGGTCGATCACCAGGTGAAAATTAAAGGTTATCGGATAGAACTGGCCGAGATCGAGCAATGCCTGCTTGCGCATGAGGCTGTCTTGCAGGCGATCGTAATTTCGAAGCAGCAGGATGCCATACACACGTATCTGTGCGCCTACGTGGTCACGCATGAGGAAGGCAGCGTCATGGACATTCGTAACTTTCTGAAGAAGAAGCTTCCAAACTACATGATGCCGGCCCATATCATCTGCTTGGCGCATATGCCGCTGAACGAGAATGGCAAGATTGACCGCAGGGCACTGCCGGAGCCGGACGCTAACGCTGTCATTGAGCTGAAAGGAACTCTGCCTCAGAATGAGACCGAAAAGAAGCTGGTTCAGGTGTGGGAGGAAACGCTCGGCGTACAAGGGGTTGGCACGGAACACAACTTCTTCGAGCTAGGCGGTGATTCAATCAAGGCTTTGCAAATCTCTTCTCGGCTTATGCGCTATGGCCTCAAGATGGAGGTGAGGTCATTATTCCGCCACCCGGTTATTCAGGAGCTTGCCAAGTATGTGAAGCCGTCCGTGAGAACGATATCGCAGGAGACGGTGGAAGGCGAGGTCCGGCTGACGCCGATCCAGAAGCGGCTGTTCGAACAAACCTGGGAAGCAGCACAGCATTACAATCATTCCGTCATGCTGTACCGGAAGGAGCGATTCGATGCCGATGTTGTGAAGCAGGCGTTCGAGCAGATCGTACGGCACCATGATGCGCTGCGCATGCAATACCGCATGCAGGGTGATGAGGTCGTCCAATACAACAGGGGCTTGGAGCAATCCTTGGCAGAATTCAGCTTGATCGATTTGATCGGTGAGGCGAATTACCGTGCAGCGGTTGCGGAACAGTCGGACAAACTTCAAGCCTCCTTCGATATAAACCGTGGACCGCTTGTGAAGCTGGCATTATTCCGGGTCGATGATGGCGATCATCTGCTCATTGTGATCCACCATCTAGTCATAGATGGCGTGTCCTGGCGCTTTATACTTGAGGACTTCTGCACCTTATATGCCCAGTTGACAAGCGGTCAGGGAATCAAGCTGCCAGACAAAACCGATTCGTTCAAGGTATGGTCGGAGCAGCTTGGGTGTTATGCAGTCAGCGAGAAGCTGCTAAGGGAGGTGTCGTACTGGCAGAAGGTCGAGGAATCTACCGTTTCTCTCCTGAATATGAGGCTTCCAACGATCGGCTATCCAGTGAAGGAGGTTTCATCCGTCAAGTTGACGCTCGATGCCGAGCATACCGAGCAATTGCTAAAACAGGCGCATGCAGCTTATAACACGGAGATTAACGATCTCCTGCTGGCGGCGCTGGGGATGGCGGTAAAGGAGTGGTCCGGCATTGCTCAGGTGCTTGTGATGATCGAAGGGCATGGCCGAGAGGAAGTAATTCCGGATATGAATGTGTCCCGAACCGTCGGCTGGTTCACCTCCTTGTTCCCGTTTGTGCTACAGACTGAAGACAGTTTTGAGCTGATCAAAACGGTTAAGGACGAGCTGAGGCGAGTGCCCCATAAAGGAATCGGGTATGAGGTGCTGAAGCACTTGACCGTACCTTACATGGAGTTGCCTTTGAAGTTTAACTCGAAGCCGGAGATCATATTCAATTATCTCGGGGAATTCAACGGTACGTTCACCACCGATGTCTTCACCGCATCCGATCTGTCGACAGGAAGCGAAGCAGGACTTGATTTTATGCGGCATGCATCATTCCAGCTCAACTGCATGATTCGAGACGGAGCGCTCGAGATAGACTTCCAATTTAACCGAAACCAGTATGAGCTTGGCGATGTGCAGAAGCTCGGCGATGCCTACCGGAGCCGTCTGGTCGCCATTATTGAGCATTGCTGCACGAAGGAGCAACGTGAATCGACGCTTACCGATTACCAGTACAAAAACTTGTCACAGAAGCAGCTGAATAATATCGCCAAGCTGCTGAAATTGAATAAGTAAGTTGAATATGGGGGTTGGACTGGTGTGAGTGTAGTTGATATTAAAGATATTTATGAATTGACTCCCATGCAGGAAGGGATCTTGTACCACTATGTACTCGGTGAGGACCCGGAGGCTTATGTCGAGCAGGTCAGCCTAACTATCGAGGGGGAATTGAACCCTGCTCTGTTCGAGGAAAGTCTCAACCTGCTGATTGAGCGGCATGACGCGCTTAGAACCTTGTTCGTATATAAGGAAGCGGACCGGCCTTTGCAGGTTGTTGTCCATAAGCGAACGACGAGCATCGAGTACATAGACGTCTCCGATGCGACGGATAACTGCAAAGCACAATCTGTGCAGACTTATATTAGAAGCAATAGGAAACGAGGCTTCGACCTCGAGAAAGATGTACTCATCCGCCTTGCGATTATCAAGCTAGAGGAAAGCAAGCATCAATTGATCGTCAGCTATCACCATATCATTATGGATGGCTGGAGCCTCAGCCTGGTCGGAAAGGAACTGTTCGGCATTTATTTATCGCTAGCCGGATGCACACCGCTCACGTTGGATCCTGTATTCCCATATGGCGACTACCTGATGTGGCTGGAGGAACAGGATAAAGAGAAGGCGATCGCGTACTGGACGAGCTATCTGGACGGATATGAGCAGCAAGCCTCTGTTCCTGTCAGCAGCTTTTCGGAAACGACGCAGTCGTTTAGCTACATCCAGACTGAATTCAAGCTGAGCCGGGGATTCACCGCAGAATTAGAGGCACTGGCCGCAGCACACTCGGTCACGATGAGTACGGTCGTTCATACAATCTGGGGAATCCTGCTCCAGAAGTATAACAACACCGACGATGTTGTGTTTGGTTCCGTCGTGTCCGGCAGGCCGCCTGAAATTACAGGTATTGAGCAGATGATCGGCCTATTCATTAATACGGTTCCGCTGCGTGTAACGAGCGCAGCGGGCAAGTCAGTCGGCGATCTGCTCCGGGAAGTGAACGAGTCGATGCTGGAAGTGAACAACTTCAACTATCTCTCGTTGGCTGATATTGCGGGCATGTCGGCTTTGAAGAACCATCTGATCGACCATATTCTCGTGTTCGAGAATTACCCGATGGATGGGGATACGATTGACCCAAAGCACGGTCTTCGCATTACGGCGTCCGATATGAACCAGCATTCGAATTATCATTTTGACGTGACCGTCTTCCCGCACCCGGAGCTGACGTTCCTCATTACATATAACGAGGCCGTCTATGAATCTTCCTTTATTCACCAGATGCAAGGCCACATTACGATGATTGCATCGCGATTGATCGCCATGCCAGCGTCAGATCTAACCACACTTAGTATTCTTACCGACGAGGAAAAGCAAACCATTCTGTACGATTTCAATCAGACGGGTAAGCCATACGATTGGAGTCGGACGCTATTCCAACGGTTCGAATCATTCGCGGAACAAGATCCGGGGCGCACCGCGCTTCTATTTAATGGACAGAGGATCACCTACGAGCATCTCAACGGAAGAGCGAATCAGCTGGCGCGGTTTCTTGTCAATCGTGGTGTTCAGAAGGGGGATTACGTCCATGTACTAATGGAGCGCTCACCGCTTATGGTCGAATGTATTCTGGCAATTTGGAAGGCTGGTGCGGCCTATATTCCGATGGATGTAAAGCATCCGACCGATCGGAATGCGGATGTTATCGCCGATGCGCAGCCGAGACTCATTCTATCGCTATCGGTGTATGAAAACCTCCCTTACGACGAGCGCCTTGTGAAAGTGGACGAGCATGAAGATGCGATAGGCAGGGAGCCTCAGCATAATATGAACCTTGATATCCATATCCAGGACGTCGCTTACGCACTGTTTACTTCCGGCTCAACCGGCAAGCCGAAAGGCGTTGTGATTGAGCATTTGGGAATGCTCAATCACATTTTGGCAGAAGCCGATTTTCTGGGGCTGACAGAGGATTTCGTATTTGCGCAAAATGCGAATCAATGCTTCGACATCTCCGTATGGCAGTTGTTCGGCGCACTTGCTCTTGGCGGTACGACAGCAATCTACCCAGATGAGGTAGTGATGCGACCGGCCGAATTTCTTGACCAGTTGAAGGCGGACGGAGTCACGCTGCTGGAGGTCGTGCCGTCTTATTTAACAGTCCTTTTGGACCTGATCGAACAACGGTCGATTCACCTGCCACGCCTTGGCCATCTGTTTATTACAGGAGAGCCGGCCACCCCTTCGCTTGTACGAAGATGGTACACACTTTGCCCGGACATCCCGATGGTGAACGCGTACGGGCCGGCCGAAGCTTCGGACGACATTGCCCAGCTGCTTATAGATCCTGCAACAGCAGAGACGATGGATACGGTGCCAATCGGCAAACCACTAGCCAACATTCGTATCTATATCGTCGATCGGCATATGAACAGTTGTCCGGTAGGCGTTCAGGGCGAAATATGCGTTGCAGGCTTAGCAGTCGGCCGAGGGTATTTGAACAACCAGGCGAAGACAGAGGAGCAGTTCATGGACGATCCCTTTATGCTGGGAGAAGGAACGCGGCTTTATAAGACGGGGGATTTGGGGAAGTGGAATGCCGATGGAAGCATTGAATTTTGTGGCAGAAAGGACTTTCAGGTCAAAATTCGCGGCTTCCGGATTGAGCTGAGTGAAATCGAGAGCCGCTTGACCTCCCATAATAAGGTGAAAGAAACGGCCGTTTTGGCTTGGGAGGAGCATAACGAAGCCAAATTTCTGTGCGCTTACTTTACATCGGATGATAGCTTGACGGCACAAGAGCTGAATCAATTCATGGGCGAGTATGTTCCTGATTATATGATTCCGGCGCATTTCATCCAGCTGGATGAAATGCCGCTAAATTCGAACGGTAAGGTCGATCGGAAGCGGCTCCAGAAGCCGGAGCATGGCTCGCAAGAGGACTTTGCCATACCGGCCACCGATACCGAGCGGCTACTAGTTTCCATCTGGCAAGACGTACTGGGAGCGAAGCAGCAAATCAGCATCCGCCACAATTTCTATCAGCTGGGTGGCCACTCACTTAAAGCGATGGTCATCGTATCCCGGATTTACAACGAGTTGAATGTAGAGTTGGGTGTCAAGGAGTTGTTCGCGAATCCGACTATTGCACAGCTCGCCCAATACATCGACGCGTGCGCCAAGGGTTACCATGCACTAATTCCGCCTGCCCCAAAGAGCGACTATTATGCGCTGAGTGCAGCGCAAAGACGGATGTATATCTTGCACGAGCTGGAGACAAGCGACAGCGTTGCATACAATATGCCTGGAGTCTACCAGATTCAAGGTATGCTGGGCATTGAGCGTCTGGAACAAGCTATTCTGGCTATGGTGAACCGACATGAAATATTACGAACGAGCTTCGTAGCGCTCGACGGAGAGCCTGTTCAGTTGGTTCATGAGCAAATCGAGTTCGTGATGCGCTGCAATGAACTCACAGCTTCAAAATATAGTAATCTCGATGATGCGGTGGCATCTTTCATTCGCCCGTTCGACCTGGCCGAGGCACCCTTATTTCGGATCGAAATCGTAAAGGTTGCAGACGGCGACCATATGTTGCTGTTCGATATGCACCATATTATCTCAGATGGACTGTCGGGACAGGTGTTTCTAGAGGAGCTGATCCAGCTGTATGAAGGCCATGAATTGCCCCTCCCAGCTATACAATACAAGGATTATGCAGTTTGGCATAATAAACGGCATATGAGCGGCGATTTATTGACACAGGAGCAATACTGGCTGGAGCAGTTGAATGGAGAGCTCCCGGTTCTCGATTTGCCGCTCGATTACAGAAGGCCTGCCGAGCAAAACTTCGAAGGCAGAACGATTCGGTTTCAGGCTGAAGCAGGCTTGGCAGAGCGAATACGCCAGATAGCCGCACGTGCGAACACGACACCCTTCTCTGTTCTTTTTGGAGTCTTCTCAATTCTGCTGTCGAGATATTCGGGGCAAGAGGACACGATTGTCGGCTCTCCGGTATCGGGCCGAGGCAAGCAGGAACTTCAATCGATGCTCGGCATGTTTGCTAATACGGTGGCGATTCGCGTTTATCCCGACGGCAAAAAGACTTTCGTCGGATTTCTGGATGAAGTGGCCGAAGCGATCCGTGGAGCGGTCGCGAACGAGGAGTATCCATTTGAGCGGCTGGTCGAGCAGCTGAATGTGCCGCGGGATGCAAGCCGCAATCCGGTGTTTGACGTTATGTTCAGCATGTTCGAGCAGGATGAAGAGCAGTTCCGCTTGGGTGATGCGGTCGTTACCTCTTATCCGTTCGAGCAGCGATCAGCCAAATTCGATTTGATGATGGACGCCTTCTTTAGCGAGGATAGTTTTTTCTTCGAGCTGCAATATTGCACAGCGTTGTTCAAGGATGCAACGGCACAACGGATGGCGGAGCATTATATGCGTATTTTGCAGGAGGTTTGTGCAGAACCGGATATGATGATTGCCGGAATCAACATGCTGTCGGCGACAGAAACCGCGCAAATTGTAAACGAATTTAATGCTACTGATGCGATATATGACCTCAGCAAGACCGTTCACGAACGGTTCGAGGCGCATGCGGCACGTTCGCCTGACCGCCCCGCGCTGCTGTATAAGGACGAAGCGATCTCGTACATGGAGCTCAATCAACGCGCTAACAGGATTGCCCGTTGCTTAAGAAAGAGGGGACTGGGCATGGAGGACGTGGCTGCCGTGTTGCTGGACCGTTCACCTGCTTTCGTTGAATGCGTACTCGGCATATGGAAGAGCCAAGGCGCCTACGTGCCGATGGATATCGGCCATGGTGTTAAGCGGAAGGTCGGGGTGCTGATGGACTCCGGTGCGAAGGTGCTAATTACAATGTCCGCTTACCTGTCACCAGAGGTTGAGCGTGAATTCAATGGACATATTATGTGCCTTGATCTCCTTGCGGCAGAGCTGAAGGAGGAACAGACGGATAACCTGCAATTACCGGGTGATATTCACGGTCTCGCCTATATTCTATTCACCTCTGGCTCCACAGGCAAGCCAAAAGGGGTCATGATCGAGCATCTCGGGATGCTCAACCATATTCTTGCTGAAGCAGAAGCGCTGCAGTTGGGCCCTGAGTTAGTGTTTGCGCAGAATGCAAACCAATGCTTCGACATCTCTGTCTGGCAGCTGTTCGGGCCACTTGCCTTGGGCGGACAAACGGCGATTTATCCGAATGAACTTGTGTTGGAAATCGCTGCTTTCACTAAAAGGCTGATTCGTGACAAGGTTCGTCTTCTTGAGGTTGTCCCGACATATTTGGAGCATCTAATGGACTATCTCGAGAATGAAGGCCTCCTTCTTCCAAGCTTGCAGTATCTGATGATTACAGGCGAAACGGTTAAACCTGCAACGGCGGAGCGCTGGTTCAGGCTGTGTCCAGGCATCCCGATGGTCAATGCCTATGGTCCGGCTGAAGCGGCTGATGACGTAAGCCAATTGGTAATAGAGTGGCTACCAGATGGTACCTTGTCTGTGCCGATTGGAAAACCGATCGCTAATATGAAACTGTATATTGTAGATCGCAACATGCGGCTGTGCCCGGTCGGTGTGTTCGGTGAAATCGCCGTATCTGGCTTAGGCGTCGGTCGTGGGTACATTCATGATCCAATTCGGACGATGGCAGCGTTCATTGACAATCCATTCATGAGGGGTACCCGGCTATACAAGACGGGAGATATAGGCCGCTGGCTTCCAGACGGAAATATCGAGTTCTCGGGAAGAACCGACTTCCAGGTGAAAATAAGAGGTTACCGCATCGAGCTACAAGAGATTGAAGCGGTGATTTTGTCCGAAGTCGGTGTTCGGGAGACTGTCGTTGTGGCTAAAGGCGATCAAGCGGGAGATAAGCGGCTGTGTGCCTACCTGGTCACCATGCAGCCCTTCAGCCTGCCGGCACTCAAAGAACGGCTTCAATCTGAGCTGCCGGATTATATGATACCAGCCCATTATATCCAGCTTGATAAGATGCCGTTGCTTGAGAACGGGAAGATTAGTCGGTCAGGTTTACCGGAACCAGACTTCCAAGCTGTAGGCGACACGGACTATACTGCTCCGCGCAATGAGGTGGAGGAATTGCTCGTCGGCGTCTTCGGAGACGTACTGGGCGCAGATGAGTTTGGGATCGAGCATCACTTCTTTGAGCACGGCGGTGATTCCATCAAGGCCATTCAAATCGCCTCAAAGCTTGGCAGCATGGGGTATACAATGAAGGTGAAGGACTTGTTCCAGAACCCGCAGATCAGCAAGCTGGCCAAACATGTCAAGCGGAGCAAAAGGGTTATCGATCAGAGGATGGTCGAGGGGAAAGCCGAGCTAACGCCGATTCAGCGCTGGTTCTTCGATAGCCGTTTTACCTCGATGCATCACTGGAATCAAGCCGTTGTTCTGTACAGCCAGAACGGGTTTGAGGAAGAGGCATTAAGGAAGGCATGGCAGGCGATTGTCACTCATCATGACGCGCTGCGTATGACCTTCCAGATCGAGCAGGACACGGTCATGTCTTACAATGAAGGCATAGCAGGAGATGGGTTCGTACTGTCGGTGTTTGACTTCCAAGGAGCGGCGAAAACTGCTCTTCTGATTGACGAGAAGATTAATCAGATTCAACAGAGCATCGATCTTACGCAAGGGCCGCTTATCCGAATTGGCCTGTTCAAGACGGATCTTGGCGATCACCTGGCCATTATCATTCATCATTTGGTTATTGACGGCGTCTCCTGGAGGATTTTATTCGAGGATCTGAACGAGAGCTATCGGCGGGCTCTGAACGGAGAGATGATCGTGCTTCCGGATAAGACAGACTCGTACTTGAATTGGTCACATGCGCTCAAGGTGTATGCGCAGAGTAAGGCGCTATTGGCGGAGGAGGCGTATTGGAGGCGGATTGAAGCCTCGGCAGTTCAACCACTGCCGAAGAATTTTACCAGTACCGACCTTATAGTCAGGTATAATCGCCAGGTGAAATGGTCACTGTCGCCAGAAGCGACGCATCAATTACTGACCGTTGTCAATAAAGCCTACAACACGGAGATTAACGATATTTTGCTAATCGGATTGGGCATGGCCGTACGGAGATGGACCGGGCACGATCAGGTGCTGGTATGCCTGGAGGGGCACGGCAGAGAAGAGATTTTATCGGATATGAATATTGGCCGTACAGTTGGCTGGTTTACGACAATGTATCCGGTCATTCTGGATATGCGAAGAAACGACGATTATGCCTACCAGTTGAAAAACGTCAAAGAAACGCTGAGGCAGGTACCAAATAAGGGCATCGGTTATGGAATCCTCCGCTACTTGACCCCCGAGTCAAGCCGGAGTGGGATTGCATTTAAGCTTGAACCGGAAATCAAGTTCAACTACCTGGGGCAGTTCGATAACGATATTAATACCGAGGCGTTCCAAGCCTCTTCGATCTCGCAAGGACGTACGGTCAGCCTGGAATCGGAAAGAGAAATTGCTCTCAACATCGGCGGTATTGTGGAGGATGGCATACTGACAATCTTTATTGATTACAATACGCAAGAGTTTGAAGAAGCGACCATTGTCTCCTTTGGCTCCATGTATAAGGAAAGCCTGAACCTCATGATCGCACACTGCGCAGAGAAAGAAACGAGCGAGGTGACACCTTCGGACGTAGGTGCGAAGGATCTGTCCATTGATGAATTGGATGCCATTCTATCCTTGTATGAAGGCTAATAGAGAGGGGGGTTCGTTGTGGAACGCAGAAGCAATATTATGTCCATCTATAATTTGAGCCCGATGCAGGAAGGGATGCTGTTTCATTCACTGTTAAATCCCAAGTCGTATGCGTATTTCGAACAGTTCTCCTGTACCGTTGAAGGCATGCTGGATGTAGACATTCTGGAGAAAAGCTTCAATGTGTTAATCGCACGACACGACGTCTTGAGGTCGAACTTCGTACATGAACAGACCGCAAGGCCCAAGCAAGTCGTGTTCAGTGAACGTAAAATTCGTGTACGGCTTGAAGATCTGTCGCAGCTTGAAGAAGCGGAACAAATGCTGTTCATTGAACAATACCGAGAGCAGGACAAGCAGGCCGGGTTCAATCTGATGACCGATGCTCTGCTGCGGCTTTGCGTCCTGCGAATAACGGCACATCGTCACAAGTTGATCTGGAGTTACCACCATATTCTGATGGATGGAGGCTGTCTGAAAACTATTATACAAGAGCTGTTCGAGACGTACCGTTCGCTCTGCAGCAAGGAGCCGCTGCCGGAGCGTCCGGCTCCACCTCCATATTCGGAGTATATCAAGTGGTTGGATGCACAGGATCGGGAGCTGGCACGCGAATTCTGGTCCTCGTATTTAAGCGGCTATGACAGCAAGGCCAAGTTGCCAATGGCGAAAACAGCGGGCGGCTACAAGCAGGTTGACCGTTATTTCCCGGTATCAGAAGTGTTAACAGAACGGCTTGAACTTGCGGCGAAAGATAGTCAGGTGACGCTGAACACCTTGCTACAGACAACATGGGGACTTCTGCTTGCCCGATACAATAACACAAGCGATGTCGTATTCGGCATGGTCGCTTCAGGCAGGCCAACCGAGATTGAAGGCTTCGAGAGCATGGTCGGACTATTCATTAACACCATCCCGGTTCGAGTTTCCTGCCACGATCATGAGACATTCGCGGAGTTGGCAAAGAAGGTGCAGCAGCAATCCGCTGAAGCGAAGCATCACGACTACTTACCGTTGGCGGAAATTCAATCGCTCTCTAGCCCGAAACATAATTTGATCGATCACCTATTCGGCTTCCAATACTTCCTGGCTAATGAAGAGTCCACGGATGCCGGTCTCAGTGAGGAGCTGGCTATTACCGAAGAAGAGGACTTCGAGCAGTCGAACTATGACTTTAATGTCATCCTAATGCCCGGCCGAGGGATTAATGTACTGTTCAGGTACAATGAACAGGTCTATAACGATGCGTTTATTCAGCAATTGGGCGGCCACTTCCTGCATCTTCTGGAGGAAATCGGACAGAATGCAGAACGGCCCGTCGATGAGCTCGAGCTTTTGCTGGAGCGAGATAAGAACAAGCTTATATTTACCTTCAATGATACGCGCGTGGAGTACGACGAGTCTGTAATGGTTCATCAGATAATAGAGCGTTCCGCCGCTATGATGCCTGACCATCCGGCTGTCGTATTCCGTGACATGCAGCTCACCTATAAGCAGCTGAACGAGAGAGCCAATCAACTCGCCCGGCATCTTCATGAACAAGGAGTACGGCCCGGAAGCATCGTAGCGATTATGGTGGAGCATTCACTCGAGATGATGGTCGGCGTGCTTGGCATTCTGAAGGCTGGAGGTGCGTACCTGCCAATTGATCACGAATATCCAGCTGAGCGTGTGCGCTATATGCTTCAGGACAGCGATGCCGTACTGCTTCTGATCCGCGGCGAGCTATCACAACGAGTGCAGCCGGCAGTTCCAGTTCTGGAACTGGAAAGCCTGTCGATCGACAGCTATGACGTCTCTAATCTGGAGCCGATGAATACATCCTACGATCTTGCATACGTCATCTATACATCTGGCTCAACGGGTCAGCCGAAGGGAGTAGCCGTTGAGCATCGAGCTCTCGTGAATATGTCGTTATGGCATCAAAACTACTATGGTTTGACGCGGGATGATCGGAGTGCCAAGTATCTAGGGTTTGGCTTCGATGCTTCTGTTAGCGAAATCTTCCCGAGCTTGATCACAGGCTGCACGATTTATATCGTGCCGCAGGAGATCCGATTGAATGTCGAGGAGCTGAATGCCTTTTATAATCGCAACGGTATTACGATCAGCTCATTCCCGACGGCGATTACAGAGCAGTTCTTGCAACTTGATAACCACTCGTTAACGAGATTGATTACAGGTGGAGACAAGCTGAAGACCTATCGGCAAACTGGTTACAAGCTGTACAACAACTACGGGCCAACCGAGAATACCGTTTGCTCGACATCTTTTTTGGTCGAGGGGGAGTATGCGAACATTCCGATCGGAAAGCCGATATCCAACGTGAGCCTGTACATCGTCGATGAATTGAACAGGCTTGCTCCAATCGGAGTACCGGGAGAGCTGTGCATATCAGGCAAAAGCCTTGCCCGAGGCTATTTGAACCAACCAGAGCTGACGGCGGCCAAATTCGTTCCACATCCGTTTATGCCTGGTGAACGAATGTACAGGACGGGCGATCTTGCCTGCTGGTTGCCAGATGGCAATGTCGAGTTCCTTGGCAGGCTTGACCAGCAAGTCAAGATTAGAGGATACCGGATTGAGCTGGGCGAGATTGAATACCGCTTGCTTCAACAGGAGGCGGTCAAGGAAACAGTTGTAACGGCAACAGACAACCCGCTCGGGGAACCGGTTCTATGCGCATATGTCGTCCTTCACAGTACAGGGGATGTTGAAGCGGTCAAGGGAAGGCTGCGCGCCGAGTTGCCCGATTATATGGTACCGCAGCGTTTCGTTTTACTGGAAGAGATCCCACTGACAACGAATGGAAAAGTTGACAAGCAGGCGCTGCCCCGCCTGGACTTCTCAGGGATCGAGGCAACAGAATATGTGGCGCCTCGTAATGAGACCGAGGAGCAGCTTGCTTTGATATGGAATCAGGTATTGGGCGTGAACCAAGCCGGAGCTTTAAGCCATTTCTTCGAACTGGGCGGTCACTCCTTGAATGCGATCAGGCTGGTCTCCGCGGTCAAGAAGCAATTCAAGTATACACTCCCGCTTACCGAGGTGTTCCGAACGCCGGTACTATGCGATATGGCCAAGTTGATCAGCACTACGCCTGAGGGGGGAGATAGTAGCAGAGTGGGGGCTACATCCGTCGACTCGATTGAGCCTGCACCGGTTATGCCCTACTACCCTGCCTCATCAACTCAGAAGCGGCTGTACGTGCTGAGCCAGCTGGGTGGGCAAGAGGCGGTATACAATACGCCAACTGTCCTCCAGCTCCAGGGAAAAGTAGATATGACACGCCTCGAGGCAGCGTTCGCTGCATTAATACGCAGGCATGAAAGTCTAAGAACCTCCTTTGAATTCAAAGACGGTGAGCTCGTCCAGGTTGTTCACGCAGAGGCTGAGTTTCATCTCAGCATGCTAGGAACACCGGAACCAGGAAAGCTACATGATTCGCTTGATCGGTTCGTCATGCCCTTTCAACTATCCGCCGCTCCTCTCATGCGCGTGGGAATTGCGCGGATTGCGGATGATGAGTATGTCATGATCATCGACATTCACCATATGATTGCCGATGGCACATCAGTCGGCGTGCTGGTGGATGAATTTAACCAGCTCTATAACGTGCAGGAGCTGCCGGAGTGCCGGATTCATTATAAGGATTATACGATGTGGCAGATCCGGCAGGAAGCCCTTGGCATGCAGCATCAGGAGCAGTACTGGCTGCGGCGATTCCAGGGCGAAGTTCCGCTGCTCGATCTGCCTACCGATTATGCAAGGACGAATACCCGAAGCTACGTGGGCGGCAATGTGATTCTGCAGCTGGATTCATCACTAACCGCCCGTATCCGCCGACTCTGCTCGGAGACAGGATCAACCTTGTATATGCTTCTACTAGCCACCTGCCATACGTGGCTGTACAAGTATAGCGGCCAGGAAGACAATGTGATCGGCAGCCCAGTGGCCGGTAGGCCGCATGCGGATTTGGAACAGGTGATCGGCATGTTCGTCAACACGCTGGCGATGAGGGGTAACCCGTCAGCCCGCCGCTCCTTCCGGGCCTTCCTTGATGAAGTGAAACACGATGCACTCAGCGCCTTCGCCAATCAGCAGTATCCGTTTGAGGATTTGGTTGAACGATTGAATATCGCACGGGATTTCGGACGTAACCCGATATTTGATGTGATCCTAGTTGTTCAAAATATAGACCGTGCGGAACTTACAATAGACGGACTTCGCATTACACCTTACAGCTATGAAGCCCGGACCGCAAAATTTGATCTGACCATTACTGCAATTGAGGAGCAGGACACGATTACGCTTGATTTTGAATACGCAACTTGCTTGTACAAGAAATCAACGGTAGAGCGATTTGCCGAACACTTCCGCGAGCTTCTGTTATCGATTACGGACAATCCGGATCAGACGCTGGGTGAGCTGAACCTATTGACCGCCGCGGAACGCCATAAATTAATTACGGTATTTAATGATACGCAAGCTGATTACAAGCGGAACAGCACGATTCAGCAACTGTTCGAGGAGCAGGTTGGACGTACGCCGGATCAGCAGGCTATCGTCAGCGAAGATGAAAGCCTGACTTACCAGGAGCTGAACGACAAGGCTAATACGCTGGCATACGTGTTACGGAAGAAGGGAATTGGGCCGGACGAGATTGTCGGCATCCCGGGCGATCGCTCGATCTGGATGATCGTTCACATATTGGGCGTATTGAAGGCAGGAGGTGCTTATTTGCCGCTTGACCTATCCTACCCTGCAGAGCGAATTTCCTATATGCTGGCGAACAGCCGGGCAAGGTTTATCGTGAGCCGGGGCAATCTCATTGGCCAGATGGAGGCATGGGCAAATGCTGCGGGAACGAGCATTGAACTGATCGCCTCCGATAAATTGCCCGATGACGATCAGGCTGTAGCGAACCTATCGGTGATCAATTCTCCGTATGATCTGGCATATATCATCTATACTTCGGGCTCGACAGGCCTGCCCAAAGGAGTCATGATCGAGCATCAAGGTATACTTAACATGCAGACGTTCTATAGGGACACGCTAGGCATAGAGCCAAGCGACCGGATCGTTCAATTCGCCAGCATGTCCTTCGATGCATCGGTATGGGAGATGTTTATGGCGTTGCTAACGGGTGCTTGCATGTACCTTGTCCCGCAGGCGACGATCGGCGACTACAGGCTGTTCGAGAGCTATATGGAGCAGCACCAAATTTCGGTTGCAACACTGCCTCCGACATATATTATCCATTTAAACGCCGACCGTATGCCCGCCTTGCGTCTTATCTTAACTGGAGGATCGGAAGCAACCAAGGAGATTGCCCAAACGTGGGGGGACGGCCGAACTTATATCAACGCCTATGGCCCTACGGAGTCTACGATCTGTGCCACAATTTGGCGGAAGCCGGTGGGTGAAATGCTAGATGGTACCCATGTCCCTATCGGCCAGCCGATTGAGAATACGCAGGTCTATATCGTGGACGGCAGCAACCAGCTAGTGCCTGTCGGTATTACGGGTGAGCTCTGTATAGCAGGTGATGGTCTCGCTAGAGGATATTTGAACAATGAGCAGCAGACACAAGACAAATTCGTATCCAATCCATTCCTGCCTGGAGGACGGATGTATCGGACAGGCGACCTAGCCCGCTGGCGCCCGGACGGCATGATTGAGTATATTGGACGGGCCGATCATCAAGTCAAGATTCGCGGCTATCGGATCGAGACAGGCGAAATCGAGTCGAAGCTACTGGAACACGAACGGATTGCGGAGGCGCTCGTGCTACCAAGGAAGGATCAAAACGTCGATACGTACCTGTGCGCTTATATCGTAGCGGATAAGGCACTCGCTGCATCTGAGTTACGCTCCCAATTAACTAGCGTTCTACCGGATTATATGATCCCGTCCTTCTTCATTCAATTGGAGGAGATGCCGCTTACAGCCAACGGCAAGCCGGATCGCCAGGCGTTGCCAGAGCCTGGTCAAGAGCATCGTTCTACCGTAGAATATACAGCTCCGCGTAATGAGCACGAACGCAAGCTTTCCGCCCTGTGGCAGGAGGTATTGGGCGTTACACCAATCGGGGTTTATGACAACTTCTTCGAGATTGGAGGACATTCGCTCAAAGCAGCATCGTTATCTGCGAGAATTAATTATACGTTCGGCGTCGAGTTTCCGCTGCGTGATTTATTCCGGTATTCGACTCTTGGGGAGATGGGCAGTCGCATTCTAGCTTTGGACAAGGGACGTACCCGGCTCATTCCTGCCGCTGCACCGGCCGCGTATTACCCAGTGTCGTCAGCCCAGAAACGAATGCTCATCCTTGACCGTATGGAGGGTGTTGGACATACCTACCATATACCTGCTGTTCTGAAATTGACCGGAGGCGTAGATGTCAGGCGGATTGAGCAGGTGTTCCGCAGGCTCATTCACCGCCACGAGTCATTCCGCACCTCCTTTACATTCATTGATGGTGAACCAATGCAGATGGTTCATGAGAGGGTAGAATTTGCAATTGAGCAGGTGGAGCTGAACCAACAGTTAGATCACGATAGACTTGAGCTGCTGCTTGCTCCTTTTGATCTAGGAAGAGCACCGCTTCTACGGGTAAGCGTAGTGAAAACTGTTGACAACGAGCAGCTTCTCGTGATCGACATGCACCATATTATTGCGGACGGCATGTCCATAGGAATTCTGAGCCAGGAGTTCAACAAGCTATATATCGGGCAGGAGCTACCGAAGCTGAAGCTGCAGTACAAGGATTATGCCGTATGGCAGTATGATCTGCTCACAAGCGGTGCACTTAGGAAGCAAGAGGGGTATTGGACAGAGCAGCTTCAAGGTGAAATCCCTCTCCTGAATATGCCAACCGACTATCCAAGGCCAACAAACCAAAGCTTCGAGGGTGGCCACTTGTCGGTTGTACTGGACAAGGACGTACTATCCGCTACCAAAAAGCTCGCTTCGGAAACCGGGACGACACTCTACATGGTTTTGCTTGCTGCCTACTATGTCTTGCTTTCCAAATATACGGGACAGGAGGACATTATTGTAGGCTCCCCGGTTGCAGGCAGGCCTACCGGGGATATGGAGGCCGTGATCGGCATGTTCGTCAACACGCTCGCAATCCGTAACCAGCCGACTGGAAATAAGCCATTCCGAAGCTTCCTAGATGAAGTGAAAGATCGCACACTGGAGGCTTTTGATAATCAAGACTATCAATACGAGGAACTGCTGGACAAGCTTAAGCTCAAACGGGATATGAGCCGTAATCCGCTGTTCGATACGATGTTTGAGGTTCAGAACCTTAATGTAGGAGATATTGAGCTGGATGACGGGGTGATTATGCCATATTCACTTGCATCCCACATCTCCAAGTTCGATCTTACCGTCACAGCAATCGAGCAGGGGGAAGAGCTCGAGATACAAGCTGAATATGCAGCCAATCTGTACACGGCGGCAAGCATCGAACGGTTCTTACGTCGCTTCGAAACCGTCATAAGGGCGATAGTTAACGACCCCGGGTTGGATATTCAGGACATCCAAATGACGACGAATGAGGAAAGACATCAAATTATCCATGTGTTTAACGATACAAGCACAAGCTATCCGAAGGATCTTCCGATTCATGTGCTCTTCGAAGAACAGGCGGCGAAGAATGCAGACCGAATCGCTGTCGTTGAGTTCAGCCGCAAACTGACCTACTCGGAGTTGAACGAGGCTGCGAGCCGTGTCGCCCAGCGTTTGATTCAGCAAGGCATACACCTCGGCGAGGTGGTCGGAATAGTCGCAGATCGGTCCATCGCGATGGTCGCGGGCATGCTGGGTGTTCTGAAGGCCGGCGGCGCCTACTTGCCAATCGACCCAGATTATCCCGAAGATCGTATCGCCTACATGCTGTCGGACAGCAAGGCCAGCATCGCGCTCATCCAGCCGGAATACGCACAGCGCGCAGTCGATGGTACGCATCTGATTATCCTGGATTCAATATTGCTGGACACCGACGGTACACCTGCTGCTGAATCCGCTGTAACAAGCGCCTCAGATCTTGCTTATGTCATGTATACATCCGGTTCGACGGGCAGGCCCAAGGGCGTAATGATCGAGCATCGCAGCGTCGTGAGGCTTGTACGAGATACCAACTATGTTACGTTCTCGGCTGGGGACAAAATTTTGCAAACCGGATCACCTGCATTCGATGCGACCACTTTTGAGATCTGGGGAGCTTTGCTGAACGGATCGGAGCTGTATATTGTCCCTAAATTGATCATCCTTGACCCGGTCAAACTTGAAGCGGCGATCCACAACTACCACATTACGATCATGTGGTTGACCTGTCCGTTATTTAACCAGCTCGCGCTGCGTAAGCCAGACATGTTCCGGCCGCTCCGTTATTTGATTGTCGGAGGCGATGTACTTACTCCGAAAATCATCAATCAGGTCAGGGCATGTTGTCCGGATTTGCAGGTGGTTAACGGCTACGGGCCTACGGAGAATACAACCTTCTCCTGCTGCTTCACGATCGGGGAGGATTATCAGGATCAGATCCCGATCGGTCGTCCGATCAGCAACTCGACTGCTTATATCGTGGATCGGCTGGGTGGATTGTGTCCGATCGGTATCGCTGGCGAGCTTTGGGTAGGCGGTGACGGCGTAGCTCGAAGCTATATGGACAATCCTGAGTTGACGGCAGACAAGTTTCTTCTGAGCCCTTTCGTAACAGGAGAGAGATTGTACCGCACGGGGGACATGGCACGCTGGAGGCTGGACGGCTCAATCGAATATTTGGGGCGAATCGATAACCAAGTAAAAATAAGGGGTTTCCGTATTGAAATTGGTGAAATTGAGCGGTGTATTGCGAAGCACCAGGCCGTATCAGACATCGTCATCGTTGCAAGGGATAACATAGATCATCATAAGTCACTGTGTGCTTATGTTGTTTTAAACAGCGTGGCAGATTCGAAGCAGCTGCTGGAGTATGCGGCTAAGTCTTTGCCGGAATATATGATCCCTTCAGACATTGTCATTATGGATGCATTCCCGCTCACGTCGAACGGCAAAGTTGACAAGGCAAAGCTTCCCGAACCGTCCGTAAGAGTAAGGACAGATGACATCTATGTCGCTCCGCGAAATGAGACAGAACGGGTAATCGTCCAGATATGGAGTGAGTTGCTTGACCTAGGGGCTTCACAAATTGGCGTGCACAGCAGGTTCTTTGAAATAGGTGGCCACTCATTGAAAGCGATCCAACTGATCAACAGGCTTGCCGAGCATGGATGGGAATTGAGTATCAATCAGGTCTTCGTCCATCAAACGCCTGCCGGGCTTGCCGAGGCTTGCGACCAAATGGAACGGCAGGTGCCATCTATGGTAGGAGATATCCGAAAGGCAGAGGCGCTATTACAGGAACTGTTGAAGCGAGTGATCCGATACTCGCAGCTCAGCACCTACGGTACGATCCAGTATGTATTGCAGGCTGAGAGATTGGATGATGCTTTGAAGAGGAGAATTATCGATTGGTTCGACCAGTATGCCGACACTTTTATCCACCCTCATTACATCGTAGAGTACACAGATACGGAATGGGATGAGGTTATCGATGAGGATGCGTTCTATGCCAGAATGAAAGCGAGCCATTCTGCCGCTGCTCTTGATCTAGAACTTGTACGAGCTGACATTGAGCGGATGCAGCTCCGGTTTGCGGATAGCATTCAAAGCGGCGCCATCATTGCCGAATTCGAAACATCGCCTTCCCAGGAGTACCACTTGATGTACAAAGATATTTCGGGCACGCATATTACTTTCGACCATTATGTGAATAGAAAGACGCTGGAAGAGGCGCTTTTAAGAACGATAAGCTCACAGGACATGATGCGAAGTATCCTGCATGACGACAACGGCACATTGTCGTGGCGGCTGCTGGAGATGCCAGCAAGCATTGAGATTCCATTCCTGGATCTGACAGGTTACCGCATGGAAACGAGGGATGAGATTCTTAAGGACATCATGCACAATTTCTTTATGAAGGCGTACAAGACGAATGGTTCTATCCTGTACCGCGTCATGTTGATCCAGCTTAATCTAAGAGAGCATCTGCTATTGCTTCCGTTCTCCCATGCCATCTTCGACTTCATGAGTGGTGAAATCTTGAAGAATACGGTGGTAAGATTGTATGAGAGCCTAAGCAGCAGGTGCAATACCGAACTTATGCCAGCACTGACCTATCGCGATTATATTCGTCAAATCAAGCAAGGCCCGAATGCAGTAACGGACGAGCAGCTGTATCGGATGTTCCGGTTAGGTGAATGGCTTCCTATGACCCAGAAGATGGATGAGGAAGCTCATCGGTATAATCCCTCCGGATATACTGCAGTGTCTTTCCAGCTACCATTAGATAGGGAAGAGGCTTCTGGGGTGGATGCGGAGCTGATGTGGCCGATGATCCTTGGAACATGCGCCCAGTTCTTCAAATTGTATTTCGGTATAACGAAGTTGCCGGTGTGGCTTACGAATTACGGACGGACTTACGCGGGCAATCAGTATTTTGCAACTATCGGTGAGTGTATCGATTACATTCCAATCCTGGTGGATACCGATCTAGACATTCAGACAGCAGTTGACGATATTCGCGACAAGCTGCAGATGGTCACCGAGCATAATATTAATTTCAGCAACCTGATTTACAACGATCAGATGGAGATGTCCTATCCGTTATCGAGAACAGCCTTGAAGGGATCCTTCGAGAAGTTCTTGCTGAACATCAACTACTTAGGTGAGCTGAAGGAGCAATCGGATACAATGAGCCGAGTCGAAATCGAAGGTGTCAATTGCGAGGTAAACAATCGAATCGTCTGCATGGCATGGCATCAAGCCTGCACACTCCATCTGACGATTGTTCTCCCTTATGAAGAAAACAAGGAAAAGTGCCAGTGTCTATTGGAGCAGGCATACGAAGCAGCATGCAGGTTCGAATTCATGATCCAGTCTGGCGTTTAAACTCTATGGAAAGGGCATGGTAAAAGAACGATGAAAGAGATATCTAATATAATCCTCTTCACCATAAGCCGCACGATCTCAGAGCTTGGAACCGCTGTATTCAAATTCGCCTTGAGCTTATACGTACTCGATGTTACAGGATCAGCCAGCTTGTTCGGAATTGTACTAGCGATCAGCTACCTTCCCAACATTCTCATCAATACGTTCGCTGGCGTATATGTGGATCGAGCCGACAAGAAGAAAGTACTCGTCATTAGTGAGTTACTTAGCGGCGTGCTAATCTTCCTGCTGTTCATACTATATAGCTATCAACCGGAGAATGTTATAGTTCTTGTGCTATACTCCGTCCTAATTAGCGCACTGCAGGCGTTCTTCTCATTGGCGATGAATGCATCTTTCCCGAATCTGGTATCCAAGGAACGTCTGAATGCGATTAATTCCAGCAATCAGGGCATCTCTGCGCTGCTCAGCATCTTTGGTCCAGTAGTAGGTGCTCTCGCGTATACCGGAATTGGCTTTCAAAACATCTTTATTTTGGACGGTATATCCTACCTGGTTTCCGGCATCTTGATCATATTCCTACGATTTTCTAATACTAGGGATCGTAGTGAGGATAAGGACAAGCCGTATATAGAGAGTTTGAAGGAGATCGGAGCATATATCAAAAACCGTTCGGCCATCAAGTATTTGCTCTTTATCTTTTTGATGACCAACTTTGTCGTATCGCCTTCGATTTCGCTTTTGCTGCCCTTTATTGTTTACCAGAAGTTCGACATGTCAGCCACACAACTGTCATTGATTGAAGCGGCATTGGCAGTTGGCTTTATTGTTGGCGCCATATTGGTCTCCATGAAGAAGGTCAATGCGTTTGTCATTAACAAGATCTTTCTCATGATTCAGATGCAGGGTCTGCTTATCTTACTGTGGGTGTTCCCGGAATTGAACATGATAGATACAACGATGAAGGGTGTACTGATGGCCGGATATATGGGGCTTCTGTTCTTTACTGGTGTATTTCTTGCAATGGGCAACATTCCGATGACCTCTTACGCCCAGATGTACATCCCGGAGAAAATCCGAGGGAGTTTCTTCGGAGTTATGGGTACTGTCGTGATGATCGCCATTCCGATTGGAACATGGCTGTACGGTATTCTGCTTGACCAGATCAGCTTCACGTATGTTGTCATTTTCTCGTGTGTCGTACTCGTGGTTGTAGGCGCCTTCGCGCATCGGAGCCGGGATTTACGGGAATTCTTCAACAGGGATTCAGAGCCGGAGGCCGATCAGCCTGTCGTCGTAACCGAAAAGAGCATGTAAAATTGATGTGAGAGGGAGATATATATAACAATCTTCGAAGAGATGGACTCGAATGTAAGAAGCTATTGCCGGAATTTCCCTGTTGTGTTCGACAGAGCAGAAGGCTCGGTTCTTTACTCCACTGCGGGCAAAGCTTTTCTGGATTTCTTCGCAGGCGCGGGAGCATTAAATTACGGTCATAATAACGACTATATTAAGGAGAGCATTCTCAATTATGTCCATTCCGACCGAATTACGCACGGACTGGACATGTATACGACGGCGTAGGAGGAATTTATAGCGGCGTTCTCTTCCCGGGTGCTAAGGCCCAGAGGCCTGGAGTACAAGCTCCAATACTGCGGATCTACGGGGACGAATGCTGTTGAAGCGGCGTTAAAGCTGGCACGGAAGGTGACGAAGCGGACTGGCGTCTTCGCCTTCATGGGCGGTTTTCATGGCATGTCCCTGGGGAGCTGTCCGTCACAAGCAATAAGGACTGCCGGTCAGGTGCAGTAATGCCTATGGATCAGGTTACCTTTGTGCCATTCTTTCGACGGCAGTCTAGGGAATCTAGATACGATCGGGTATATCGATCATATCATTCGCGATACGAATTCAGGTATTGAGAAGCCGGCTGCCATCATTGTCGAGACGGTCCAGGCCGAAGGCGGCATTAACCTTGCATCGGCGGAATGGCTGGCGGCACTGGCCAATCTGTGCACACAGCACGATATTCTGCTCATATGCGATGATATCCAGGTTGGCTGTGGCAGAACCGGTCCGTTCTTCTCTTTCGAGAAAGCAAGCATCAAGCCAGATATCGTTGTACTTTCCAAATCGATCAGCGGTTACGGTTTGCCGATTTCGCTGCTGCTGCTAAAACCGGAGTTGGATATTTGGCCCCCGGGTGAGCACAACGGAACATTCCGCGGTAACCAACTGGCATGTATTGCAGCCCGCTGCACTCGAATGGAGAGATGCCGTCAATCTGGAGGAGCAGGTTCTGCAAAAAGAGCAAAACATTCGGGACTTCCTCGAAACCGAAATAAGACCGATTCATCCGTCCATTGATATTCGAGGCACTGGCATGATATGGGGCATCGACGTAACACGTCTACCGGATCAGGGAAATATCCCAGGCAATTACGAAGCAGTGCTTTGATAGAGGGCTTTTGTCAAAATTATGCCAGCTTTAACGATCGAAGCTTCACAGTTGGGTGAAGGCCTCGAGATTATTAAGGAAAGCATGCATGCTACCATTCATGCGATGGATTGGATAGGCAAATAGACCGACAAGAGGGCTCTGGCGCCAATTTGAAGCCGGAGCCCTCTTTCTATCTACTGCCAGTAACACGAAGAAAATGAGCACTGTCTGTTTTGCCTTTCGGTGCAGATTGAGGAAAAGGGGCGTTCCTGGTCATTTCTGATGACTTTGGAACAGCCCCTTTATCAGCGAAGCGATTATTTTGTTCCTTACCATGTCCCGGATCATTGATTCGCAAAGGAAGCAAGTAGGTACCATGAAGGCGTGGGTGTAAAAAACAGAAACATCATGCTACATTACATGGGATACCCGGTGTTGGCAGGGATCGTTGGCTCCATTCTGGGTTATGTCTTTGCCGCATAGCGTCTTTATTCCCATGATAATAGCGAGAGGTGCGAAATCCTCTTCGTTACCTGACATTATCTACCCTCTATCCATACCTTCTGTGTTTATATCCATTTTCCCAAGTGCATTTGGATTTGGAATCATAGCTTGTTACTTAAGTTCAGACCTATCTTACGTGAACGCAGCTATGGCGATATGCCTTAAACCACCTAAGAAGATGAAGAAGCTACTGCCAACCAGTATTCCACCCAGTATTTAGAATGGGATTCGGAAGTAGATGTTGCGATTTTAGGGATTAGATGTTGCTTTCCGGAGGACGCCAATAGCCCTGAGGAATATTGGGAAGTTTTAATCAATTTGGATAAACGGCATTTGTGAAATGCCTAAGGATCGATGGGATATTCATCATTATTACAGCGATGACAGAGGAGAGCCTGGAAAGATGCTTGAGTTGACATGGGAGGCTTATGAAAATGGGGGATGTCCATCGTTATAGACATTTGATTGTGAAAGAGAAACTTGATACGCTAACTAATAATTCAATGAACTAGTAAGGCATATAATTGAGAATTATTTCACATAATATGATTAAAGAGTGTTATTAAGCTGGTGATAGTAATTATCTGGATCGGAACTCAACTAATGTGGTATATACGAATCGAACCAACAAGTTCAAAACATAAACACCGAGCCAGTTAAGCAGTCATTTGCAAATTGAATATTATAACGACGTATGAATTCAATTGATGTATATAAGCACACGGTTTAACGATACAAAGATACTAACGGCAAATGATTAATGATTAGATAGGACAAATCAAAATCAATTCTGTGAGCACACAGCAATAAGATAAAAAAAGTAATAATGACCAATAAAAATGAAAAAATGTACTTATTAATAAGCAACACATGATATATAAGATTGAACGAAATATGCAGCAAATTTAAGTCAATTTGGAGAGACTCCTTTTATACCTATACTACTGTTTCACAAAACCCGTATTTTGTACATATGTCTAATAAACGTAATTAAGCTATATCACTACACCATTCATATGGATTGTGTCACAATCTATATATTCCTTTCTCTTTTCATTTTTTCATTTGAATAAATATTGGACAAGAACATGTTCGTGTCCAATATTTATTGCGGCTTTATTGCTACATAATTGATGTTCATTATCTACATAATATTGATTGGAAACAACTTCTCAACAATCACATCATCAAGCCAATTACCATCTCGTTGACTTTGCTTTTCACACACGCCAACTGATCAATCGCAATGAACACCTACGATACAATTGTTACTTAAGCAGAACTCGTCTTGTAGTTTTCCTTTTTTGATAAGTTGGTGAATACGTTAAGCAAAGTAAGTATTAATTGGGCGACTTCCCCCATTACTTCTCCAACAACATAGGAAGCTTTTCTAAATTCATTGGATTTGTGTATCAAAATGTGTGTACCATAGTAATCCTCAGAAACGGTAGTCCACTAGTATTCGTAATAAGCATGCAATTCTTACATAATTACCCAATCATTAAGTAAACTTTGAACTTTTGTGTCAGTTCTGGGGTAACGTATTTAAACACGTGACTGGCTCTTTGTTGTCGTCTTTGTTGAGGCTATAATCAGTAACATCAACCTCTTCGAATTGAATAATCTTGTTTTGTTAAGAAACTCGTTCCTCAGATGGATTATCCCCGTCCATATTATGACAGTGTCACCATTTTTGATTTTCGCAATTTTTGATTGGTCTTCCGAGCTGGATCGCCTGGGACGCGATACATTGGAATCATAGCGGAATGGAAATTCATCATTCGCGAATTATACCCACGTTTCTTCGTTTAATTGTCTTAAAGAGCAGAGAAGAATCAGAGTGTCCTGCTCCGCCAGATTTCGGACTAACCGGCTTCTTCCCCACTCAAATGTTGAATTGACCAGCCCCAGAAAACAAGTATTATAATGATCTTCTGAATAAGCAATTCATGAGTAAAAAACCATTCATAGATAATTTCACTAAAATGAACAAATTAAAGCAAGTGTGAATGGTCATGAATCAAAAAATCGAAGTCTGGGCGATTATCACAGTCAATTACTTTTCACCCTCCATATAATGCCCCTAGGGAGGTGATGTGAATGGCGAAAACAGTACAGCCGATAACTATTGGAGCGAATAGTATAGCAAAGATCGGCGAGCGATTTTTCCTAATTGTTGAAGTGGAGGCTAAAGCACCTGGGGTTGAAATTGACCCGGTATTTGCTGTCCGAACGACTGCCAAACAAGCTGCAAGCCTCATTCGTGCAGGCGTGATGCGGACTATCTTTCGAGCTACGCCTCCAAAGCCGAGTGCTGGAAAGAAAGTTGAGTTGAAAGGCGTATTGTTTGCTGGTGGTCGGATATTTTCGGTCTTTGACGTTGAAAACTCGACAGACGTTTCTGTTTTAGTAAGAATAAACCGTAACGAAGCAAATCGACTTATCCGAGGTGGTGCACGCATCATCCCAGTAATAAGAAAACCATTCTAAGCCTGCAGTGAAAAGCGATCATTATTGATCTACTTATCCACGTTACACATATTTGCGGCAGCACCTCGAAATTAAGAGGTGCTGTTTTTATGTTCTATTTCATTGATCTTAAATCTTATTATCGAAAAGCTTACTACTTTGAAATTTAGTTTATGTCCCCATCCTCGATGCGCTCATCATCTGCAGACGATTTCTATTTCCTACGGATGAAGCGACGATTGATGAAAAAAGCGATGATCAAGGACAAGACGCCGAGTAAAACCGGTACGCCAAACGCTTCAAAAGAGAAGGAGCTACCTTTCAGCTTCAGGTGGTCGGTAGCGCGATACTCAAGCCGCTTGGCGGCAAATTTCGCCGTCTGGATATCCTCTTGCTCAGCCAAATCCTCGAATGCAGGATCCATTGCAAACCGATCCGCCGCGTCGCGGTGTAGGAACAGCAGTTTCGCGCTGTAGCCGCTGTTCTTCCATTGGTTGATGTCTTCGGAGGCTGCAGATTCGGCATCGGCACCGACGACAATCATTTTCTCTAACTTCGGCACGTTTTTTATCTGATAACGCGCGACTAGGTGTAGGCCGTGCTTCGTTACGATTGGTTGGTTCGCGCTAGAAACTGTCAACGTCGTCGTCGTACCGGAAGCGGCGTACGTATCGAATGCGGCGGACAAATCCAGTTCATCGGCGCCGTTATATAGCAGCACGCCCGCCTTTACTTTGTTCCATTGATAAGCGTTGTTCAGTACGTACGTTATATCGCTCAACCCGGCAACAAACGGTTTCATTTGCGGGTTTGTCACGTACTCGTAAGAGGGATAGTTCATCTCTTTCGCCACTTTCTTCGCCGCCGCCTCGCCCAGTTGCTTGGAGATGACGTATAGTGTAGCGTCGATCCCCGATGTCAGGCCGGCAGAAGATACGATATTGCCTTGTGGGACGTAGCGCCAGTCATTCACCCACTGGACTTTCGGATATTTTTTAATGAGCCTGTTAATGTCTCCCCAGTGCGTCGCGGCCGATTTCCCGTTCAGCAAGCCGGTATCCGCCAGGTTTTCAGCCCCGTTGCAAATGGAGATCAATGTCGTCTTGGCACCCGAGTGCTTCCGAATCCATTCACGGACAGGCGCATATTTATTCTCGTCCAAAATCGGCATAAACGGAATGACGATAATGTCCGGGCTTTTGCCGAGCATCGCATCCATTTCGTCATACGAATAGTGTGGGACGACATCGAGTCCACCGGTTAGCGATTTTATTTCGCGATCGGGGGCAACGCCATATACATTGTAAGCTTCAGTCATCGCAAACATCTCGTACGGGACGAGAAAATCGAACACTTCCGTCACTTCGTTCGCCAGAAGCACGGCCACCGTCGGTTTGTTAGAGTCATATTTCGGTACCTGCAAATCCGTCAATGCAGTGGGGGCTTTATCGTAAACCGACATTCCGGCATTCATCGTATTGATGAACCCGACCGCGCCTATCCCCCCTACGACGACGACAAAAACGATGAGATAAATAATAATGCGTAATACAATTTTCACTTGCTTCGCTCCTTCAAGTTAGGTTCTTTCCCATAAAATTTAACAAATCAAGATGAACAAGGCATCTGTCTGTGGTTCGGTAGAGAAGCCAGCCTAACGTTGGAACTGCCACTGGACCCTAGTCTGTATTCTTTTTTTAGCATGACTCAAATGGGCTATAATTTTAACAAAACGGTGACAATGCGCTGGGTAATGGGGCCACTGATGAACTAACGTTTCTCATCCTAGCGAAACCTTTAAAAATAAAAAAAGACATCTGTCATTTAAATTTCGAGCAGATGTCTTCGTTTTTTTATCCCTTTGGCATGGTGGACTGAATATGTAGTTTGGGTGTTGAACTAACGGGACACGTTAGTATGATAAGAATTAAGCAACTGTATTACTGATCACTTTCAGAAATCCGTTCTTTTCGGCCGTATCCATCATCTGACGAATGGATTCTGCTGCCGCATTGCTAAACATATACCATTGGTCTTTGGAAACGTCATGAATCAATACCTCAGGGTATCCTGATAGCAATTCACTTGGGAATGCATTAACTAAACTATAGATATCATATTGTTTTACGCTCTTTCCCTTTTCGTCCAAAAAAAACATATTGTCCATTTTTAAAATAAGATCCGGGTTTATCCATATCACCCATCCAAGAGTAGTTGTCAGGAGCTTTTACCTTTGTACCTTTGTTTTTAAAATAAGTTGATAAATGGCTATTTTTCAGTCTTGAACTTTATTTTCTTTTGACATGAGGACTCAAACAGATAGGCCGCTTGCTTCTTTTTCACCGAATCTCGAATCAGTGTGCATGGACAGTAGCTCTTTAAAAGTCTGAGGAAATGGAACAATGCGGTCTTTTCTGCCCTTTCCTTTGTTAATCCGGATTTGACAGTAATGAAAATCGCTGTCCGCCAGCTTAATGCTGATTAACTCACTGGCCCTGACACCTGTTTACATGAGGGTCTTCACGATTATCATGTCCTGAAAATTCTTGGCTTTCCAAACCACTTCATAGTATCTTTTTAATTCTTCCGCTGTGGGTATGTAAGGCAGCTTTTTATTCCTCAATTTCGAGCTCGCTTCTTAAATGCTGTAAGCATAGTCCGGTTGTTCTGAGCGAATGTACACGCCAGCTCTCGGGCTTTCTTTTTTTGTAGATACGCGTTTTTCAATCATGCAAGTTCACCTTCCAATGGAACTCGAAAGTACGACCTTGAAATCAAAAAAGTACCGATATGACTGAGTTGTCAAACGGCACACAGTTCGGAGTTGTATGTTATAAGATGCTGTCTCAACAATAGAAGTTGTTGCAGTTGAAACACTTAAAACAAGTGTAAAAACAATAAACAAAAGGGATACTTTTTCAAAAATACAAAAAAATCATCAAAGCACCAAAAAAAGTAACGATACTCCCCTAGGTTTAACCTAAAGTGAATGTTATTTTTAAGGTATCAAGTAGAAAGGAAGTGAAATTATGAAGAAGTCAATTCTCTTGTCAATTGTTCTTATGTTGGTACTAAGCATCCCTTCGGTTGGATTTGCAGGAGTAGGAGGCCCTACATCGTACTCTTACTCTACTTACAACGCAAAAAATGGATTAACGTTAAACATTATTCAAACAACGCCGGAGAATATCAAGTTTGAAACGCTCTCAAAAGGAAAAAGTTTGACTAACTCCAACTTTTATGGGATTAATGGAGGTTACTTCACTCCAGCTGGTAGAACTCTACACATTGCTGTAAAAAATGATAAACCTATCACGGGTGTAGGATCTGATGGCGGAAAAGGCGGAAATGGATGGTATAACCATTATGAAACAAAAGGTGAAAAGGGAACGAGTACTGTAGTATGGGATGGTGACAAAAGATCGTTCTCAATTCAGAAAGTCTGGGATGCAGGTTCTATTTCCGTGAAAAATAGAAAAAATTACTGGGCACAAGGCGGATTTGGAATGCATTTAGGAAATTCAAACTGGAGGAAACTGGCTGAGGATGAAGGTTTGACAGGTTCAACTAGTCCAGCTATGGGAAGAACAGCTCTAGTTTATCATAAGAGTAGTGTCTACTTAATTGTTACAAATGTACCTGAAGAAGATAAGAAAACAGATAATAAGAAAAACCACCATACTCATTCTCAATTTCGTGATGCTGTACAACAATATTTTAACATCACAGATGGTTCTTCTTCGAGTTCAGTCAATGGAGTTTTCTTAGATGGAAGTGGTTCATCACAGATGAAAGCTATTAGTAACACTAATAAAGTTGTTAATGTCACTGGAGATGGAAGACAGTTAGTTCAAATCATCTCTTTGATTAACCAATAGTTTTAATCAAGAAAGAGCCTAGTTTACAGGCTCTTTCTTTACTTTATATTTGATTTTTAATCATGTGATTAAGTAAATCATATATAAAATAATCTTCATTAAATCCTGTTTTCTCAATTTGATTAATCATTTATCTAAGTCGTTAACCATTTCTTTTGGGAATTCTGAAAACTCATCTAGAACGAATCCAATTAAATGTAAACGATTAAAACTTTCTTTAGTATCTTCTGCTGTTAGAATAGCTGATTTGTAGAGTTCATATAGTTCTGGCAGAATTGATACATCCGACAATGTTACCCATTTTTAGTTATAAAAAATCAGATAAGATGTTACACATTTTATCTGATTTCAAGCAGTTGGATAACAAGGACTTAAAGACCCTTCATTCTCTAATGATGATGCTAACTAAATATTAGAACTCCAAATATAATAGTCAGCACCACAATAGCTGTCAATGAGGATACTTTCGCAAAGCGAATTGCCGAATTAGATATTTCAGGTTCTTCTTTATACATCCATCGTTTCCCCCATAATAAACTATCCTCAGGACAAAAATAAGTCCATATTAATACTCCATACATAGGAATCATAAAAACAAAAAACACAAAAATTACAGCTATCATCTTTTCCACTACATTACGCTCCCTCTACATACCCCAATAATGGATTGGACAATTCTTAATTCCTCCAATAAGTAGGATCTCGTCTTATTTATGCATACCACATATTGGAATCCCCCGCCCGTTAGGATAATAACTCTCCGCTAATTCAACACGATTCTGAACCCCACACTCAAAAGGGCCACGGAGACCAGACCTAAAATAACTCCCAGTGCTAACGATTCAAGCGTAAACCAGCGGAATTGCCCCGGCTCTGTTTTATCGATTTTTTTAATGCGGTACAGGATGGCCGCGTTGCCCGATAAGGTAATGATTATAACTATAATAGTCATAATCATCCAAAACCCAGACACATCCCGAATTTGCATGGGATCGTCATCCCTTATGCGAGTAAAAGCCACTAATTGATTTGCCAATAAAAACGTAAAGGCAAATAGTTTCACAATCCGTATATTTCGCTCCTGCTTCTTGCCTAACTTTTCCCGTTCATATTCCGCAATTTCACGCATAAACCGGGGCCAGTGTAAGAAGAGAAGATGCTTCGGGAAAAAGAGTCCCCAAAATTCAAAAAGCAACAGGGCCCCATACAAAAAAACGCCTACAAGATAAACGTTCGAAGGCGACGGCTCTAGAACAAGTAAGAAACCGCCGGATAATGGGATGAGGATGCAAATACATACATTGATGAGAATGATTTGTTTCACGCGCAAGGATTTAAGTCTACTCGTGTCCATGGTTGGCACACTCCTATCCGCCGAACTTTACAGCACATCCTATTTTACCATATATAGGAACCCCCCTCCCAAAAGTGTAGCTTTGCCGCAACAACCTTGCACCATTCGCACCTTATTTACTGGTTGACCAGAACTTTATCCCATTCCCGACTCGCCGCCTTGAGCATCCATAAATTTCAAATAAAAAAAACCAACAAGCATTAATTGGTGGCTATCTTAAAAATCTTGTTGAGAAACCTGCCCATTAGTATAACGAAAAAGCAACCGATCGATAATTGGCCACCTTCTTGTTGCTATTGATATCCCTCGATTTTATCCGATGCCGCTATTATACAACTGTGATGAAGTAGCAAAGCTTGATCTCCTCATGCATAAAGGTTAACGCGTTCGGTTGTTTACAGATCGCGATTTTGGATAGTATGATAATGATATTGCACATGATAAGCCATTGATTGCGCAGCTACCAAATTAGGAATGGGGAGAAGTCCAAAATGCCGACGATTCAAATTGAAGGAAGAGGCTCCTATGAAGTTGCAGAAGGTACTAAACTTGTGCTTGCCCTGGTGGATAACGGGGTTGACATATTGCACCGCTGCGGCGGCAAGGCCAAATGCACGACGTGCCGGGTCGAAGTGGTGGATGGAGACGCCGGTCCGGTTGGTGAAGCGGAAGCCGCTCTTCTGCAGGCCAAAGGCATTGCGGAATCAAACATCCGCTTATCGTGCCAGATTCAAGTACATAACGATCTTACTGTAAAACCGGTGATGACGGTATCGTCATCCGGTCTGGAGCCAGGCAATCGGCCGCAAGACTAACCGATCACGAACCGGCTTCCGGGCTCGTAACCACGCTGAGGCATCTCGCATGAGGTGCTCAGCGTGGTTTTTTAATTGATGGCCTTGGCCAGTTCACCGAACCAGCTAAGCCTTTTGCGAACATGTCGCGAGCCTCGTCGTGCAGCGAACGCAGCGGTCGCCCGGCTAGTCGCGCCAAATCCTACGATACGCTTCCCATATCGGATAAAGACAGCAATCGATAGTTTAACGTTACTAGTGTTTGGGAAGTTGCGTTTACTAAGGGGATTCTCTAATTGAGTTGTTAACGAACACTGATGTTCTTAAGCAAATCTTCGATCAAGATTCCGTTGATCTTTAGTCCCGTTATATCGCAGTCAGTAATCTCTACGTGTGACAAATTGCAGTGCGAGAATCGCGTTTTATTCAGGTCACATTTGTGGATTCAATTACTTCACCTACGTTATTTAGGTCAAAAACATTCCTTCTGTCAGTGGAAAATAAAGTATTAGACTAAGTATCTTTATTCCATTCGACTTTTCGAATTGTCATACCACCAGACTCCATAAAATAAGTTTTAGACTGATCTTAGAAATCGAAACAGCGACAGCTAAGGATGAGAAAATAAAGTCCTAGACTGTCGCTGTTCCATTTAACTCCCTCGGTACGATTCAGTTTATTCAAGAATGCTTTGCCAT
The DNA here is from genome assembly GCF_900102125.1 of Paenibacillus sp. cl6col. Classification (NCBI taxonomy): domain Bacteria; kingdom Bacillati; phylum Bacillota; class Bacilli; order Caryophanales; family Paenibacillaceae; genus Paenibacillus; species Paenibacillus sp. cl6col. The sequence continues at coordinate 23,514 of NZ_FNAZ01000006.1, read as the reverse complement.
ATCCTCCACCTCAGACCGTCAAATCATGTTCTGATTTTATATTAATCACTTCTTGTAAAAGTCTTTGGAGAACAGCTGCAAAAACGGCGATAACCAACGAACCAAAAATGATGATGAGCCCTACAAACCCGATAGGAGGGTCAACTTTCTCCCCTATAAAATGAAAGAGTGGCATACCTAATACGTACAAACCACTTATTGTAATTGCACAACACTTTATGTTCTTTAACGCCTTTACAGATAAATCCGAAAACGCTGTGTTCTCGTCAATGTATCGCAAAAGGTTAAACGCCTGATAGAGAGCAAAGTAAAAAGGCACAGCCGCTCCATACAACAAAATTAAGACGAGAGATTCTAGATAAGCAATATCTGGATACAATTCCCCAGCAAAAACTCCGATTTTAGGAGCCAAAAATATACAAAATGCAAGAACGGGGATTCCGATAAGAATAACAGCTATCTTTAAAAAGAACGTCGTTATTTTTTTCAAAAAAAGCACCTCACTTGATTTAATGATAAAGAAACTTTATCATTAAATATATCGTTTTACAATAAATAAACATTGATTTCAATTGCATTTTTATTGTTGTACGATTAAAAAAGCATTTCTCATTACAAAGAAATGCTCTTACTTTAAAATATTAAATTTACAACTTTTGATAGTGATTTATACTCGTTTTATACAACGCTGAAGCATTGGAAACGAATTGTTTCTGTCACTGATGATAATGATCATGTGTATTTTTATTTTTATGACAGTTAGGGTTTTAAGCTATCCTGAGAAAAGCAGCCAGTCATAAGGAACTGGCTGCCTTACGTGCTTTTTATGAGCCATCGTACTCATCTTACCGTCAGACTCCATGAAAGATGCGATATCATCAATCATCATATCTACCCCACAGAAAGTTGCACCTGCAGCCTTCGCTGATTCAATTGCTAATTTCTGATAGCTCTCCGGAATTTCCTCAGTAAAGTCAAGACTGTCTCCACCTGTACTGATATTGGAGTTTCCCCGTAAATAGACAACTTGCCCTAAAAAGGGATCCCGCTCCATTGATGATTATGATTGTTTAAGATCTGATTCACGATCGATCCACTCACGAATTTTAAAGTACAGGACACAATTTTATGTATTGCATCATCCTCACTCCTGTAACACTTTGTCACAGATTATCTATCTTGACTATATGAAATGTAAATTACAATAGCAAACCGTCGGCCGTTTATGAAAAAGAAGTTCCTTCAGAATAAAGAAGGAACTTCTAGCTATATTGTAAAACTCATTCTTTGTCCAAAGATGATTATGAACAGCTAAATATTGTTCCGAGTTAATCAGAAGATCGACGAGCTCGCGTTTGGAATACTTCATATACCGCCTTCTAACGCAATCAACGTCTCGATCTGGACGAATTACTTGAATGTATGATTCTGCTCTTTCTAGAGCCATTTGTGAAGCCCTACGTGGTATTCAGTTCTTGGACGTACAGTATTCAGCAAAGTATATATGCTAAATCGATCCTGTGCCTCTTCCTTGCATCATTGAGTTTTTCTGCATCATTCCCTGAGAGTTAGAATTTGCCCCTCTCTGATGACAATTGTTGTACATTTGTTCTAATTCTGAATCATTTAAATTTGGATGCATTTCTTTCATGAAAGGAAGCATGTCTTTAATGGTACCTGGATTCACATCTGCCGCATAGACAGCAGATCCGATTCCAAGAGTCAGAACAGTTGCACCAACTATCGCTATGAACTTGTTTTTCATGTTGTCACCTCCTGATGAATTACTTAAATCATACTCTTCAAATATGTTGAAACTGTGTAGATTGTTATGGATCCAAAAAGCGACTCCTCATTGAAGTCACTTTCTATTTCGTTTATGCTTTTTTAATCGAGTTTTTCGGTATATGAGATAAATGACAAAACCTAAAACAACTATCCCTATGCATGTCGTCCGTTTGAAATAAGCTATTCTACTTATGAAAGTATCTCCTTGATAATACATAGCCGAAACGGTTAAACACACCAGGCCAATCGACACAAAGAATGCGGCGATCAACCAGTCGACTTTTTTCATATCGACTCCTCCTGTATCGTCGGGAGGGCAAACAGAACCGTAAAACAAGTACCAATCCCCTTCTTACTGGTAACCTGAATGTTTCCTCCCTGCAGCTCCACTAATTTCTTTACAATGGATAGTCCGAGTCCCGTACCGCCAGTTTGTCGTGATCTGGACTTCTCTGCTCGATAGAAACGTTCAAAAATGTACGGAAGCTCCTCCTCTGGAATACCAATGCCTGAATCCTCTATGGAAACAGAAACCGTATCATGAGTGTGATTCGTATGGATTCGAATCGTACCCTGTTCCGTATAACGTATCGCATTTTCCAATAGATTGATCATGATCTGTTCCATTCGCATTCCATCCCCGCGGATTAGCGGAATTGAATCCGTCAGATGAACGCTAAGTGCTAGTCCTTTCTCCTTTGCTTTTAAAGTCACCCTATTAACGGCCTGATTTATAATGTCATTTATATCGACCCATTCGATGACAAGACTGACCTTACCTTCTTCCATCTTCGAAAGTTCAAACAGATCGTCAACCAGATGCTGGAGGCGAACGCCTTCCTGATAAATGATGTCTAGATAACTGTCCTTCTCTTCTTCTGTCTGATACAAATGGTTTTTCAACACACTGGCATATCCTTTAAGGTGCGTGATCGGAGTTCGGAGTTCATGAGATATATTAGCGAAAAACTCTTGCCGTGTATCTCGATATCGCTGTAAGTCGGTTGCTAAATTATTGATCGCCTCCGCCAAATCACCAATTTCATCTTTTCGTTGAATCTCTAATCGGGTTTCTAACTCTCCAACGGCAATTTTCTTTGTCGCTTGCTGCATAAGAATTAGGGGCCGAGAAAAGAGGTGCGCCATAATCCACGTTATTCCGATTGCAAGTAAAAAGGCTCCTACTCCTGAAAGGAGCAGCAGATTTTGCACAGCAGCAAGAGACTTATCCATACTTAGGGTGGAGGCCATTACATAAATTGCTGAAGATACCTGATTATCGCGATAGATCGGTTGTCCAATCACCACATAACGATTGCCTAATGGATCCTGGTGTTCTAAGTTAATGGAATCTCCAGAGAAGATCTTCTTAATATCTTCTGGATGGATAAACGATCGGTCTGAAGCACTGTGTTCACCTGTATGAAGCGTTATCTCGCCTTTAGAGTTGATATAAAACATACTTACATTTGAAAAATCTGCGAAGGTCATAATCATTTTCTCTGAGGAAGACTCCGTTGTTTCTGCCATCGAGATGAAATGAGAGGTCATCTCTGCGACCTCCGTTCTCATTTCCAAATGATAAAAGTTAGAAAACATCTGATAGATACTTACGCCCAGAAAGGAGATGACGATAAAGAATACCGAAATGATGATTAAACCAAGTTTCACCCCAATTCTATTGTTCCTCATCTCGTTACTCCTTGGGCTGTAAATTTATATCCTACCCCCCACACGGTTTCAATGGGGTTATAGCCAAGACCTGCGCGTTGTAGTTTTTCTCGGATATTTTTTATATGGGTATCAACAGCACGAGTGTCACCGGTATATTCATAACCCCATAATCGTTCAACTAACTCTTCTCGTGAAAAAGATCGCTGCGTATTTTTCGCTAGATAAAGGAACAAATCAAACTCTTTGGGCGTAAAATCAATACTTTTTTCATGAATATGAACTTCGCGAGCTTCTGCGTTTATTTTCAGATTGTGAAATTCAATGATCGTATGCTGAAACTTCTGCGATTGGTTGATCATAGAACGCCTTAACAAGGAATATACACGCGCCACTAACTCTTCGGGTTCAAAAGGCTTTGTTAAGTAATCATCAGCTCCAATGCCTAGTCCATGTACTTTATCCTTTGTATCAGAGCGAGCCGTGAGCATGAGGATAGGTATTGTTTCGGTTTCACGTATTGCTTTACAAACCTCCCAACCCTCCATTCCTGGCATCATGACATCCAAAATGACAAGATCAAATGCACTCTGCTTCATGATGGACAACGCCTCGTAACCAGATGAGGCTTCCTTAACCTCAAAGCCTTCCTTTAAGAGAAAAATGCGCAGCAAATTACGCATATTCCATTCGTCATCGACTACAAGCACCCGAATTTTTGACATGTCGCTCACCCGCTTCTTCAATCCTATTTCGAAAGTTAACTTTTTTATGATCTTTCAAAAAATCAATTTCCATCTACATTTTGTCCATTGGTCATCATTTGAAGACTGCCCCGACTGATTTCCATTCATAAATAAGAGAAACATAGGCAGCGGCATCAACGGACACATGAGTGTTATTCATCCGCGATTATGGTGTTAGTTCCCTTATGATTGCAATGTCTGTGTGCATGAACTTTATATCTGGATTATAGATCCTGTTTGTGTAGAAACCATGTTGAAATCATGGAGTATAAATAACAAGTCGAGAATTTTCTCAACCGCTTTACGGTTCTTTCCCTTGTATGGATAGTCAACTCATTCCCATAAGGATTCAAGAGTTGCACCATTTCTTGCATTTCACGGATACAGGTAAGTGCCATCTCCTTCATCGTGCCACGGGAGCCCCAAGAATCATGTAAAATCGCTTCTATGCCTTCTGCGATCATCTGATCATGATTGAGGCCCGCCATCTTCTGGTCGTCCATACCGAAAGGTTCATCTTCTTTGAGTAGCATTGTATTTGTAATTAAAAGAAACAAACATTTTGGAATTTAAATGTAGTGAAAAGTGCATAAAAACCTGTTTAGAAGGGAATAAGAGAATGATAAACTTTGAAACTATGATAGAAACTGCAAAATCAGTTCTTGCTGAAGAATTGCCTTTGCAAAACTCAGAAATGCCACCACAGGCGACAGTACTACTTACTGACCATGGCAATGTACATGTAGCTATCTGTCGTGACGTGTTCGGTTCCGACTGTGGTTATGTAAACTTAATAAATACGCTTAAAAACAAAGGAGAGTCTAGAGTTCTCCAAATGGTCACAATGTGGAAGAACGGTACTGTTGACTCTCCTAGTATGAACTTAATAAAATCAATTTATGAAATGAACAAGGAAAATCTAGAGACCGAAGTCATGTTATTTGGTAAAAAACATGATGACCCAGAAGAGCTACCACTCAGAAATTTTATTAGTAAACTGAAATACATGATTATTTATTGAATGAATGCAATTTTAACTCCTAATCTATTATTTATGTTTTACCAATGAATCCATTTTTCTCAGCAAACCTGTTCATCAATTATGCATACATAATAAAGGCTATTGAATTTGAATGTTGGGTATATATCCACCTTTAAATGTACAAAAAATTGTTGCTTAAATGATTGGTCATAATTGTTGATTTATTGTATTGCTACTCCTCATGCAAGTACCAATTCTGTTGCGTTCATGTAGTAAGAATATTACTCATAAAGTACATGTAGTCGATCGAGCGAGGATATGAAATGACTTCAAAGCTATGTATCATTTATCTTTAAAAGGGCTCCCTAACGGGTGCCCTAAATTCTCGTCGTATCTCTGGGGTTATTGCACGAGTTTGCCTTGTTTGGTTTCCACATTACGAGAAACCCTTTTAGCAGTGGTCATCGTGTTCTCTTCAGCAAATTCGGTATTGAACTTCTCATTCGGAGTTTTATAACCTGAAGAAGCTGCTGTTTTATTTTTATTATTTCCCACAGATTTCACCTCCTTTTGCATATCACGAAAGAAACATCTTCTTCCGTTTTTGCGGGCCTTTCATCACGCACCCTCCTTATTATGCAATCAGGCAAGGTAACATATGCGATTTATCCCCTACGTAATAACCTAAACTTAGGCATCTCGTTGACGGTAAAATACAAATACAAAAGCTGCTGTAATCTTCGCATGGGTTGTCAAAGACATTCATGGCAGCTGAATTGGTATGAACGATTTCATGTGAATTTCCTTGGGCTAAATACTTTCAGATGTAAAAGATATCATGGATAAATGTGACTAAAGAAATATATTATTCCGAGATTTCCCTCATTCTATATGGAGTAATATAAAATCTTCCAATGCTTCTCAATACAGAACACATCTAAAAAAATGGTGGGCTCATCTAAATTCAGTATAAAGTGTCCATTCGCTTGAGTTATTTTATCCGCCTTTTTCATTTTTTCTTCCTCAGCTTTTGTGAGCCGGGACTTTTCTTTGATATATTTGTCATGCTGTTCTTGCTGCTGCTTTCGCTGAAGCTCTTTTTGGACAACAATTAACTCCCTACTTTCCCAAACAGCAAGTCGAGAATTTTCTCATCCGCTTTACGGTTCTTTCCCTTGTATGGATAGCAGTGGATATGAATGGCGGGATTAAAGTTGATCTCAATAATACTGTAGTTGGAATCAGATGCTTCAGATGTAATATCATCAATCATCATGTCCACCCCACAGAACGTTGCACCTGCAGCCTTCGCTGATTCAATGGCTAATGTCATATAGCTCTCCGGGATTTCATCGGTAAAGTCAAGACTGTCTCCCCCAGTACTGATATTGGAGTTTTCCCGTAAATAGACAACTTGTCCTAAAGAAGGGATCCCGCTCCATTGATGATTATGATTGTTTAAGAACATGGTTTCTGCTTCACCTAGCTGGATCTTCTCTAAAGGCGTCTTATAACCGCGACCCCGAAGCGGATCTTTATTCTTTTCATGTACGAGCTGCTCAATCGTTTGAACTCCATCGCCCACGACATTGGCTGGTACGCGATGCAATACCCCTACAACTTCATCCCCCATGACCAGGAATCGATACTCCTTACCTGTCATGAATTCTTCAAGCAGAACGGTCTGATCGTGTTTAAACGCAATCTCAAATGCTTTTTGATAGTCCTCTTTCGAGAACGTACAATTAAAAATTGTGATACCCAACCCAAAGTTGGTGGACTTCGGTTTAATGACGATAGCTTTGTCACGGTACGACTCATAGGCAGCTAATGCCTCTTCCTGGCTACGGAACACATCCCCATTTGGTACCCGAATACCACGCTCATTAAGGGCTTCTTTCGTTACAATCTTATTCTCCATGATCAACACCGTACTGTAGGAATCAAGCGATGTCTTGGTAGCCTGCTTTACATATTCCTTGTGATCTCCTTTCGTAAACAGTACGAAGTTCTCGTCACGATCGATTAATTTGAACTTGATCCCACGTTTCACGGCTGCCTTTAAAAGCAACTGTGTTGATAATTCCAAATCTTCATATCCAGCAAAGCGATACCCACTTTTCTCACTCTCTTCGGCATACGCTTTGGCTTTTGCCAGATGATATTTCATGTAAGTGGATTTCTGAATATCCGACTTAATCTTGTAGGCAAAGTTCAATTCGGGATGAAGAATTTTTTGCACCTCTCCATCAAGGATTTGGATCAACTCTTCCCTGTGAGGATTCAAAAGTTGCACCATGTCTTGCATCTCATGGATACAAGTAATGGCCATCTCCTTCATCGTACCAAGGGAGCTCTTTGAATCATGTAGGACCCCTTCCAGGCCTTCCATGATCACCTGATCATGATTGAGTTCCGCCATCTTCTGGTCTTCCGCACCAAAAGGCTCATCTCCTTTGAGCAGCATAAAGAGAATAAATAGATGGACAAAATGCATCGTATTTTTACTGATCCCAATCTTATGAAGCGGGTTGAGATCAATCAAGCGCAGCTCTAAGTAAGCCACACCATCTTCTAAAAGTTCTTGCAATGGATTCAATCCTTTGGCTGTTTTCAAGCGAACGGGGCTGTAAAATTCCTTCGCATTCATTAATTCGTCCTGCTGAATTAATGTGTTCAAATCCCGTACGTAGTCATGTGCCGAATCAAAGGATACATAGAGCGGTTTTTCATTCCGATAGCCACATACACTATTTCGCAGCGAATTCATATTCGCGAAGTAGTGGCTCTTGTTATCATCTGAATGGCTTAATGACACACACTTTTGCATGTAAGTTTTATCAAAGACTGGACTTGCCCCTGTTAAATAAATGAGCAACCAACGGTACCGAAGCAGGTTGCGTGTGATCTTAAAGTAAATTGCATCCTTAAAGTCCTTGTAGGTTTCACCTTGCCCTATTGTTTCATGTAACTTTTGTAAAAATCGTTCATCAAACGAGAAATTATAATGGATTCCACTCAGCAGTTGTCTTTTACGGCCATATTTATCTGCTAATTCATGACGGTACTCATCCGCGATTGGATCATTCATCTTGGCAATAGGAATCTCTTTTTCATCGGGTAAGATTGGAGGATTACTGCTTGGCCACAAGTACTCTCCATCAAGCTCTAAAGACACAATATCCTGGAGGGCTTCCATGAACCCATATGTCTCTTCAATCGAGTCAAAAGATGGGGTTATCATCTCGATCTGACTCTCCGAAAAGTCGGTTTGGATATAGGGATTCTCCGTCTTATTCCCAAACGACTTAGGATGTGGAGTCAGCGCCAATTTACCTTCATGATCTACCCTAACATTCTCTTTCTCTAAGCCAAAATGACCTCGAAACAAATTCTTATTTAACGAATTGTCGATGATTTGTTGTATGATTTCACGTTGTAGCAATTTCACATGTTGGACCTTCCTTCTTACTTATGTTAAGCCGAAATTTGTGGAACTTTCATTTTACGCAGTGTTCTCCTAAACCAGAAGACTAAAACGATTCCCTTGAACACACTGCTTAATGCAATAGACATCCACACCCCGTTCAAGTCGAATGGTTCGGATAGTAACAGAGCTAGTGGTATTCGTAATGCTGTAAAGGTAATGCTGAAAATCGGTGGGATATGGGTTTTCCCGATTCCATTAAAGGCACCTACCGTCATAAGCTCCATACACATAAACAGTTGGGAATAACCAAGGATTCGCATATAATCCGTCCCTAGCGCTAAACTCGCCTCATCAGATAAAAAAACAGAGAAGAGCTGCCCAGGAAAGAGAATAAAGATGATCGATATAAAGATGCCGAATCCCGACGTCAACAGCAAAGCTTGTTGGTATCCTTGCCGGATACGATCTATTCGACCCGCTCCATAATTTTGTCCAAAGAAAGCAGCAATAGCGCCTTGCAGCCCACCTATGGTCATGTAGGAGATTGATTCAATCTGAATACCGACTTTTTGAACCGCAATGGCATCCGCACCAAAGCGTACTATGATCTTCGCGATGATGATGGAAATCAACGTGAAGGTCACCCTTTGAATCGTGATCGGAAGCCCCATGCGGATGACTTCTTTCATGAGATGGCTATTCCATGCTGATGACTTGGTAATCATTCCAGAATGTCTTGTTTGAATGATAAATAATACCGTCACAAGAAGGTTTGCCAACAAAGTCGCAATAGCTGCCCCTACAACGCCCAACCCTTCAAAACGTCCTATGCCAAAAATCAGAAAAGGATCGAGAATGATATTAAGAATAAGACCAACCGTGAAGATATGAAACGGCTGCTTGCTGTTCCCCATCGCGTTCAATATGGTCGCGAACAACATATTTACGACGGAAAAGACAGTACCCAAGATGGAGATCAATAAGAACTGCTTCGCCATCAACTCAACTTCACCACTACCTAAATCGAAGAACCCAATAAGCTGATCCTTTGTCAAAAAGACGAATGCCATATAAAGAAGGCCTAGCAAGACAGACATGATAAATCCATTTTTGATATAGGTCTTAGCTTTTTCACCCTCGCCTGCTCCCATGCAATGGGATACCTTGATCCCCGTTCCGATCGTAATCATCGTAGCCAAAGCGATCGCTAGATTAATAAAGAAGCTCGCCGTCCCGATTGCTGCAACAGGACCACTTCCAAGCCGGCCAACCCATATCATATCGACAAGTCCATAAGTCATAGAGATGAAGTTGGTTGCTATAATCGGAAGGGATAGTTTCATCAAAGTCGGCATAATCTTCCCTTGGGTTAAATCAGTTGTGCCTTTCATGCTGTACTCCTTTATGCCCTAAGTAAAAACCGACCACAAGGGTCGGTTCAAAGCGCTTGTTATTTCCCCTCTGTAGGAAACATTCGATTCTGGCTTTGATTGTATCGCGTACCTCACGGAATTGAGCTATGAGTTCTTACTTATTTAGTGCAGGCTCGAAATACTTCCGCTTAATCCATAGCGATACATTTACAAGCCCGATCAATACGGGTACCTCAACGAGTGGTCCAATTACCGCGGCGAATGCAACTCCTGAATCCAGACCGAACACACCAATTGCTACGGCTATCGCTAGTTCAAAGTTATTGCTTGCAGCCGTGAAAGATAAAGATGAAGCCACCGGATAGGAGGTTCCTGACTTTTTCGATAAGAAGAAGGATACTAAGAACATCACGACAAAGTATATGATCATTGGAATCGCAATACGCACTACATCAAGCGGGAGCTTGACAATCAATTCTGCTTTAAGCGTGAACATCAAGACAATCGTAAATAATAATGCAATTAGGGCAAGAGGACTAATCTTCGGAATCAACACTTGTTCATACCACTGTTGACCCTTCAGCTTGATCCCAATCACGCGTGTCAGTAACCCTGCTGCAAACGGAATTCCCAAATAAATCAGCACGCTCTCTGCAATCTGTCCCATGGAGACATCAACAACAGCGCCCTCAACCCCAAACCAGCCTGGTAGCACCGTAATAAACACATACGTAAAAACGGAATAAAACAGGATCTGAAAGATCGAGTTAAATGCAACAAGGCCCGCTGTGTATTCAGGATCTCCCTTAGCTAGATCACTCCATACCAAGACCATCGCAATACATCTTGCAAGCCCAATCATGATTAGCCCGATCATGTATTCAGGCATATCACTTAGAAACAAAATGGCTAAGAAGAACATCAGAATCGGACCGATAATCCAGTTCTGTACTAAGGACAGAAGGAGCACCTTCCAATCTTTAAACACCCGTCCAAGCTTTTCATACTTCACTTTTGCAAGCGGCGGATACATCATCACAATCAGACCTATAGCAAGCGGTACCGAAGTCGTTCCAATTTGCATACTAGAAAGCACATCAGAGAAATTAGGCACCAGATACCCTAAACCTAATCCAATGGCCATTGCCCCAAAGATCCAAAAAGTGAGATAGCGATCCAGAAAAGAGAGTCTCTTGGTGTTGTCTTGACTCATGACATCCACACTCCTTATTCACACATCATCGCGTTGATTTTTTCTTGCTCTTCTTCCCCTACCTTCGGCAAATATTCAATTGCTTCTTTTAAATGAGGTTTATCCTCAATCGAAAGAGAGTAATAAATCCACTGTCCTCTTCGTTCTTCTACCACTAAACCGGCGTCTTTTAGTTTGCGAAGATGCTGGCTAATATTCGGTTGAGTCGATTGCAATAGCTCAACTAAATGACAAACGCACATTTGTTGTTGGGATAAAAGTGAGACAATTTTTAGTCGAGTTTTATCACCTAACAACTTAAATTGCTCCGCCATTTCCTCTATTGAGATCATCATGTTTCGGTGCACCTCCCTGATTTCAAGCTTATTATATAATCATCCACTTATATAAGCAACTGATTATTTAATGCGACGGAAACTGTTGAAAATATAAGTACATAATTATATAATTACTCACGTATTCGAGAATATCACACTCAAGGAGACGACAACAGATCCCGCAGTTCACCTCTCCCTCGCCCTTGGAGATGATATAGAGGAGAAGTACCCATACCTTTGCAATCCTGAGGAGACCCACGTTGTAATCGTCAGTAAATGGATTCAAAAAGTCAAGGTGTTATCCAAACACACCGCTCTCTTTCTTTGGAAAACAACCGAACCAATGGAGACTGCTAGAAATTCTTACTCAACATTAAAGGAGCCTGAAATGAACGAAAAACCTTACCACGCGTTGATACCAAATCTCTATATGTGTGGGGCAAATGATGTAAATCAACTGATCCAAGAGCAAGGCATTGATGTGGTTGTTGATCTACGAGCAGAGGTAGACCCTGCTGAGCTTACACCACTCAACATTACAAGAATTCATGCCCCTCTAGAGGATCATGCGGAGGGTACAGAAGAATCGCAAATGAAAGAAGCAATTCAGGCTGTTGTTACCCATCACCAAGCAGGCAAAAAGGTTGCTTTCCACTGCGGGGCTGGACGAGGACGCACGGGAGCTGTTGCCGTTGGAACATTGATGGAATTAGGATTAGCCTCCGACATCGATAGTGCTTTATCTAAAGCCAGAGAATCACGTTCCATTCTGAAGATGAATGAGGCTCAACGTGCAACTTTGATGCGTCTTTACCTATAGGTTAAGCTGAATACAATAAGAGACACCCAAATAATTCGGGTGGCTCTTATTCATTAATTACCATGATGACTACTTAATTACGGCTCGATCCCTTTTTTACAGCTAAACGATATAACCCTCCACCTTCGACCCAGGAACCCAAACTTTAATAACGCCCTGGATTCCTCTTTTGGCTCGACCACCACATCTTGAAATCCACTTTGCGTTAGCATCGTTTTCAGCTCGTTTACAGATGTCCCCAGTCTGTATCGAAAAGCATTCTGTCCGGATTCACCAACTTCTGAAATAGATCTTCGGGAGTTTGGACTTTTTGGAGAAATGAATCTGCTTCATACATATCCGTAGAGCTTACTCTAAACCTTTCTTTTAATTGTTGAGCCTAAAAAAAAGCTGACGCCGGTAGGTTTCCGGAGCCAGCTTTTTCAGCTTCGTTTATTTCATGTCACTTGCTCGTGGCAAAATAAAAGGCTTATTTATTGCAGGTTTACCAAATGCTCACGCGGTCTTTAGGAGCGACGTACATGGCATCCTTTTCGCTTACTTCGTATACTTTATAGAACTCTGGGAAGTTCGAGACGGTACGGTTTACGCGTACTTTGTTTGCTGAATGCGTGTCTACTGTCGATAGGTACGCAGCCGTTTCTTTACTCATGGTCATACGCCAGATCGTTGCATAACCTTCAAAGTAGGCTTTGAAATCTGGGTTTTCCATTTTGGACAGTACTTGAAGCGATGCCGCCATACCGCCAAGGTCGGCGATATTTTCGCTTACCGTCAGCTTGCCATTATTGTACACGCCAGGAAGCACCTCAACATGGTCATAATAGGAAATAACCTGATCACATTTTTCCTGGAATTTTTTAAAGTCCTCCGGAGTCCACCAGTTGACCGCATTTCCGTTTTCATCGTATGCAGAACCTAAATTATCAAAAGCATGGCTGATTTCATGTGCAATGACCATGCCGATCGCTCCCAAATTCGTTTCGCGTTTGGCTTTGATATCATAAAACGGAGCTTGCAGAATGCCCGCCGGGAACACAATTTCGTTATTCAGCGGATTATAATAAGCATTTACCTCATAGGTGCTCATCATCCAACTGCTCTTATCGACAGGTTTTCCAAGCGAAGAGAACGCTTGTTTTTTGAGTGCTTTATTAATTGCCACTATGTTGTCAAACAGCGATCCGCCGTCCGCAAAAGTTTTAATCGAAGCATCCTTCAAGTAATCATTCCACTGATCTGGATATCCGATTTTGATTGTCATTTTATCCAGCTTTTTGATGGCTTTGGCTTTGGTTGCTTCAGACATCCAGTCCAGCGCTTTGATCCGTTCTTTGTAAACCTCGATGAACTGCTTAACCATCTGTTCAACGTCTTGTTTGGCTTCTTTCGTGAAATATTTTTCTGCGAATTCCTGGCTGAGATACTGACTCATGACGGTTTGGGTGGTCATGACCGCCATTTCTTCATTTGTCTTTTCTCCTTCAATTCCAAACAGTTGGGCTTCAAATTCAGTTGCCAATTTCACAAAATCTCCCGATAAAGTGCCACCGGCATTCATCAACAAAGTGGCTTTGGCGTAGGCTTTGATCTTGTCCAGATTTTTCTCGTTCAAAACTTCCGCGCTTTTATTCAATAATCCAATGTCGGTTACAATCACTTTGTCCGCTTGATCTACCCGGAGTTCTTTCATATATTTGCCCATATCGATCGATTTAAAGAGCGCGATGAATTTATCGTTGGTGTAAGGATTATAGTAATTTTCAACTTTCCCCTGATCCTGAAGATCCATTGAGGATGCAGCCAGTTCTTTTTCGAATGCGTACACATCTTCGGCTTGCGCTTTAGCCGCTATCTCGTCGGTACCGGACAGTACAAACAATTTGGTCAGGTAGTTCGTGTACACTTTTTTGGTCTTTTCGTCGCCGGAGACATAGCTGTTTTTGTCAAGCCTCGTGCCAAGGCCCGAGAAATACAGCGCATTGACGTTACTGTCCTTCGCGTCGCCCATCACGGCAAAAGACAACAAACCGCCTTTCGAGATTTCGTTCTCCATCTTCATGTTAATATCAAATAATTCTTTGACGGAGGAAGCCTTGTCCAGATCTGTAATATAAGTTGCAATCGGTTTGATCCCTAGCTTGTTGCGGCTTTCCATATCGAGTACCGATTTGTAGAAATCGGCGATTTTTTGCTCTTTGGAGCCTGCTGGGTTTTGTTTTTTTACAAGTTCATCGATGATTGCTTTAGTCCGGTCCTCGTTGGCTTTTGCCAGCTCGTTAAATACGCCGTTGGACATTTCGCCTGCTGGGATCTTGGAATCGTTCAGCCATTTTTTATTAACGTATTCATAATAATCATCGCGTGGATTCGAGCCTTTAAGGGCCATGACCCGATTCGTCAGCGTAAGCAGTTGTTCTTTCGTGATATGATCGGAAACGCCGAGTTTGCCGTCCGGATAATCGGTAAGCACGCCAGAAGCAATCAGCTTGGTGATTTCGTCTTGTCCCCATTTCGGTACGTCAGTATAGGATGCAGAGGTGTTGGCTACGCGCAAATCATTGCCTTTTGGCGCAGGCAGGTTCGAAAACGCGCGGCCCAGCATGATCAAAGCTTCAATTCTGGTCACTTCCTGATCTTCTCTTGCCTCTCCTTTGCCGTAACCTTTCAAAATATCTTCTCTTTTGATGCCCGGATTGTAATCGTCTGCGGCATTCAGCAAAAATTCTACAACTTCTCCCCGTGTTACGTTCGGTTTGGCTTCTTGTGCCAGCACGTATGTAGGCAACGCGGTCAGGAACAATGATGAGGACAATAATAATACTGCAATTTTTTTCAAGTCTTCTCCCCCTAAATTTGGATTGAGCATCTAGGCATCTCGTTTACGGTAAAATATAATAGCTACTGTAATAAAAACCAGTGTCCATAACATTAAAATACCTGTCCCTTGCATTGGTGTAAAGATATTTATTTCATCAGTGGAAGCCGGCATATACATATAATATCCTGCCGTATCCGGAAAATAATTAGGCAGAAAATCTCCCGACAATGGACTAACAATGAAATAATAACCAAGCAATATTACTAAGGCAAGAGTGGTTAGTCTTAGTAATGCACCTACAGCTGCACTGAGAAGTGTGGTTAATGTTAGATAGCCTGTTGCTCCTACTAATGTTTTTATCAGTGTGTCTATTTCAAACCCTACTGCTGTGTCTCTCATCAAAATAAAAGTATATAGTACACCTGATGCATTGTTATTTTTGATGATTTCTATTGGCATCATCTTTACTTCAGATGCAGGTGTGAAGCATACTGAAACTGGAAATCCATTATTTATTGCATCAGACAGACAAACGGGTACAGTTAAAATCTAATATACTCTTTGAAAAGAGGGACTCCGTCCCTTTTTTTGTTTTTTAAAAGGTTTACATACTGATTAAGTATGCTGGCTTCGGAAGCTGCTCAACAAAATATGTTTAAACTATCGTGTCTTATTAGCGTAATCTATACATACTTCCAATCACTCTTGTTTAGCTCAAAACTTGCGATAGAACTATGGAGTGCCTCTTCGATTGATCCCATATCAAAATCTTGATAGACTTCCCAGTTCTTATCACATAAGAACAGATAATAATCATTGGAATCGTCGTATTTCGCAAGTGCTAACCCTGTAATGATTATTTCCTTAGAAGAGCCATTATCTTCTTCATATAGCATTCTTGCGATTGGACGGTTCACATCATTATCCACATACATTATCACCTTCGCACCGTCCAAATGAGCAGGTACACTCATTGAATCCCCCCTAAGGTTTGCTCCCTGGTTTCATTGAACAAACAAGTTAATCTATCACTTCGATAACAAATACGTAGCTTGAACTACCTTCAGAAATTCTCTTTTCCTTATCTTTTAGCCAAGTTGCAAAAAGAGAATAGTAATAAGCACCTTTTTCTTTAGGAGCTTGAAAGTAGTTTTCACTTATTGTTACTTGGGTCTGTTCGCCATCATGAAATTTGGAAAGGTTTATCTCCGTCGGCTGTTTTCCTTCAAACCTAAACTTAATAGTTGCATTCGCAATTACTGTTTCTTTTTCCTTATCTCTAAGCATTTCTTCTGGTCTTATATAATCGGCAGTATTTTTCGAAGCATCGAACCCCTCCCTTTAATAACGTAGACGTAAAATGATTACATTATGTTCCACTTTGTTTCACATGGACTCAATGAAAGCACAGTTTCACCTTTCAAGTGCAATCCGAACAACCTTTCATTCAGACCTACAATCGCCAATACTGGCTTAAGAAACAAACTCAACGCTAATTAATGTTTGGAATGCGCCGCTTGAGCTCACCGTAGAGCTCAGAGAGTATGTTATTAATATGGTTTCCGTGCCTCTAGGCGAAGCGATGCAGCGTTCGTCAGTTAATGTCGGGCTGTTAAAGAATGAGTTTCTCGAATTATACCCGTCGGCGGAGATCATCTGGTTCTTGGAATCATTGAGCACGTGCAAATGGAACCCGCTTCTTAAGTGCAAATGTCATCTTCGTCATGACTAATCTTTCTCCAATTCAAATTGCTTAATGTGCTTAATGTGTATGTCAAGACCAACTCTTTCAAGGAAACGTATAGATTTTGTTAAGAAGTTGATGACATAAAACAAAAAAACCGCATTTTAGGCAGTTTTTAATGTCCCTAATATTTAATATAATTTGTAAGTCAAAAGCTCGTCCGTAGAGTTTATTCCTACAATTTACGGTTTGTAATAAGGTGGAATAAACGCTTGCTATCGACTCTACGCCATCCTTATGACTCATCCCAACGAAGTTGCGGATATTTCTCTGGCAGCGAGAAACGTCTCAAGATATTGATGTCGATTGCTGCTCCGGAAAAACAACATTGAAACTCTGTCATTTTGAGCCAATGCGAAAACATCTCGTCCCCTCATTCTCCCCCATGATGACCTCATCAGCAATTCCGATGAACAGTCCGTGTTCGACGATGCCGTTCATTCGGGAAAGCTCATCGGCTAGGCGTTCTGGCTGATCGATAGATGCGAACTTGCAGTCTAGAATATAGTTTCCATTTTCGCTCAAATAAGGTACAGGCGGTGTCCCAAATGAGCGTAATTTCGCTTCGCCTCCCAAGTACTTAAGCTTCTTCGCGATCTGGCCCCACATTAGCGGAATCACTTCGATCGGTAGCGCGTATGTGCGTCCGAGTACGCTGACTTGTTTTCTGGAATCCGTAATAATAACCGTTCTAGCGGAACAAGAGGCAACCAGTTTTTCTTTTAGCAAGTAGCCGCCTCCCCCTTTTATTAACCGCAGATACGGATCGAATTCATCTGCTCCGTCAACGGTAAGATCAATTTTTTCCGGAATTTGAGTTGTGATCAGTGGAATGCCAAGTAATGTACAGAGGCGTTCCGTCTCTTTGGACGTAGGCACGCCGGTTACTTGAAGCCCTTCTCGCACTTTCTCTCCGAGAAATTGGATAAAGTGGCTTGCCGTGCTCCCGCTTCCGATCCCGATTATCATCTTGTCTTCTACATAAGCCAGCGCCGTTAATGCAGCTAGCTTTTTTTCTTGTTCATAATTGGTCATCTGTCGTTTCACCCACGCAAGCTAGTTGATTTTTTGATACAACCTCTTCAACAAACCTATTTGGTCTTAACAAAGGCTTCCTCCGTATCAACCACTTCGGCGATATATGCTTCAGAGTGTAGAATACATTGTATTTTGTTCATATGTATAAAAGTATATTCAAACCCTTGTCGGGCCTTTCTTCCTATACTATACGTTGGAATGTAATCCTGAAAACAAAAAAGAGGCATGCCAGCGCTACATTCTGATGGCCATGCCTCCTATGTCTGATTCTAATTGCTTTCTAATTCCCTAATCGCTATTCCTTATCCCGTGCCGCATTCCCCTCAAGGTCAATGAAGAAGCAACTGTTTTTGATGAATGAAATCATTTAGTAACTTTATCAACCCTATTTGTCCATATATAGCCCTGATATCCTGCTGGAATTTTTTCAAGGCTTTCTTTTGTATCATATCCTTCTGACCATTTACCATTTCCCTCTACGATTACGACTCGCGTGTTGACAGATTCCATTCTATCAATAAATTTATTTGGCCAACCCCATAAGAACTTCGCATAATTTAAAGGCAAATGAAGCTCCATATTATGCAATTCTTTCGGAATATATCCCGTCCAACCTAATAATTCGTATTTTAAAAGTGCGTTTTTCATCATTGTTTTCGTTAACAATTTCAACTCTGCATGTTTTGAACGTAAATAATCAAACCCTTCGCTGTCTCCATCACCATAAACTGTTATTTTATCTAATTGATTCTTAGACAATTTACTTAAATAAGAATCCCACAATACTTTTGTTGTTTCCATATCTCCATCTTTGTCATGAATTAAAAACTCTTTATTAGGAAAAACTGCAAACACCTCATCTAAGCTTGGCATCATGCCAATGCCTTTGCCACGAAACGGATAGCTCTCACCATTATCAGCCGTATATCTATAGCCGACATCTAGTTTCTTCAATTCGTTCATTCTATAATCTTTGACTTCACCTTTACCATTTGTTCTATATTCTAAAGTAAAATCATGAAAAACAGCTAATTGATGATCCTTCGTTAACTGAATATCTAATTCCACTACGTCAGCACCATGATCAAATGCTGCCTTCATGGAAGGAATTGTATTTTCTAAATAAGGGTGCTCAGGTGGATAAATGATTTCAGCTGTATTCGTATCATACGCTACCTGTGAAATATCAAAGGTTTGAGCCAACCCTCTATGAGCTAGAATCTTATAATTTGTATCTTTCGAGTAAAATAGACTCGTATTATTCATCCAAACCATAACAGCCAAAAGGGTTACCCCCAAAATGATATAAGTCTTTTTCTTTTTTCTTTTTTTCATTTGTTTATCCTTTCTTTTCTTACTTTAAAATGAATTTACAATGTCATATCCTTTTTATAAGAGTATTAGAACTTTTAATACAGTTCAATGTATAAAAATGTAATCTAGATAACGACTATCTGAAAAATCAATCTTAAAAAATCCGCTAATAGCGACTTTAAATAGGACCGTGTTCTTGTCCCCCGACAAGCAGGTGTCAAAGTGGCATCATCAGATAGTTGAGATGAATTTTTATCATTCCCAATAAGTCTGATTGAACTAATCTATGCTCTTTACCTATAAATATCATTTACATATATTAAAAAACTTCTCATCTATTCAATCTTTAGATGAGAAGTTTTAGCTGTAATGCATACCTTTACTGGAGATTTAAAAGTGTAAGCATGTCCAGTGGATGTTTGAACTTATACTTTGCTGGAATAGAATCCCCATGCTTACATCCCCACAAAGCTAGTCCAAAGTCAACACCAGCGTCTCTGGCACATTCAGAATCATAAATGGTGTCGCCGATGTATATGGATGCCCCAGATTTCGCCCCCGAGATATCCAGAAACTTTAGTAATGGTTCGGGATTAGGTTTGTGCAAGGTTGTATCATCTGCACATATTACATATTGCATATATTGATCAAGACCAAACGGAACAAAATCGTCGACAAATTCTTGTTTCGTCTTGGATGTGACTACCCCGGTAGAAATAGAATGTTCTTTCAGACTCGCAAGCAACTGTTGAATACCTTCGTAAACATGGATTGTATGTTTATAATCCCCCATAAACTCATTCCAACAATGATTTGCATATTCGATGTCATTATCCTTAATGCCCAGTCGTTTCAAGGAGACAGAACCTGGAATCCCTAGCACAAAAGCAAGTTCTGAGAAGTCAACTTCCCGATCATAGGTAATTTTTAGCAGCTTCTGCAAGGATCTCAACACCGCTTGTTCTGTATTTATTAATGTTCCATCAATATCAAAAATAATTGTTGTATACATGGTTATCATCCTCCTTTGGCATATTTAAAAAGAACTCCTATTTGTATGCTAAAGTATGAAATCCATTTCAGGTCAATAGCTAAATTGATTCCGAAAGCAGCTAACTTTGTTAAAAGACATATGAGTTCGTTAATATGTTAAAAATAAGGAAAACCTCCATCGCCAACGTAAGGAGAAATGTGGCCGAGGAGGTTTTTAACGTTAATTGTAGCCCAGATAGGCAACGACGGTGAAGTCACCTGGTGAGCTTAAGACAAGTCTATACTGTCCGTCGGGTTGATTCGAAGCCAAAGGAACCTTGAGACGTGCATATTGACCGGCCGCAATAGTATTCGTCGAATTACTCCCTACCAGCACATCTCCCGTCGGGGTAACCCGGTACAGATTAAAATTAACCCCGAGGCTGATCTGCCCGTTGTTTATAAAGTTGCCTTCGATATAAATATTGCCATGGGCTTGAACCGGCGCCCAAGTATTGTTGCCTGTACCCGGTCCGCTTGAGGCGGCCAAACCAGTGGAAACAAAACTGAACAACAGGACAAACACGAAAGCGATAGACGCGATTTTCCTTTTCATACCATCTCAAGCTCCTTTTTTCATAGAGTGAACTCGACAAGCACTTCTTTGTACCAGGCGGATGATCTTTTCTGTTTCGAATTCGCATTCAATTTTACTGTCTCCGGTTGGCCGAACACCTTCCATAGCATTTTGGGATGAGGCGTACGGATCCGCAATAATTCTTTTATCCTACTCCCCATTTCTAGTCTGTATATTTAACACTGGTAGTATTGTAGAATCCTTGCATGAAATTCACTCGATCGAATCGACCATCAACAAGAAGCCCGCCGCTCTTTGCAAGCGGCGGGCTTCCTGCTATTCTAAAGCCTGCGTTTACGGTTGCAGTTGCCAGAGTGCGGGCACGTTGCTCGGCTCCCAACCCGGCAAGGAGGTATGGTTCTGGAGGCATTTGTACACCTTGCCATTATAAGATACGAGCGCATTGACCGCATAAGCGGTATTTGGAGCCCATGGCGTTGCACTCGGACCGTCAGGCGTTGACAACGTCACGGCATTGCTGTCACCAGATTCGTTGTTCGATGAGTCGTAAGCGCGAACCGTAAACGTATATTGCGTGTTCGGCGACAAACCGGTAACGACCTTCTCGGTTGCCGTACCAGTGACAGTAGCGATCACCGTGCTGCCGTTGTAAATCCGGTAACCAGCGATGCCGGAATCATCTGTGGATGCATTCCACATCAACGTAACTGACGTCGATGTCGGGGTGCCCATCACATGCAGGCCGGTCGGATTGGTCGGCGGCGTCACGTCAACCGGTAATTTCGTGGTTGTAAACTGGACACTATTGCTGAGCGGTGACCGATTACCGGAAGCGTCGAACGCCTTCACAGCTAGATTATAAGTCGTGCCTGCCAATAGATTGGTGAGATTGGCGCTCGTCTGATTGCCAGGAACCGTGGCGATGACATTGACGCCGTTGTACACCTCATAACCCGTGACGGCAATGTTGTCTGTCGAGGCCCCCCAAGTCAGTGTAGCGGTCGTTGTGCCAACGTTGCTGACGGCCAAATTAGTCGGCGCCGTAGGTGCAACGCTGTCGCCAGGACCGAATTGGGCATCGATGACGATGTACCAGGCATTTTGGGTATCCGCGATATCCCACACGCCGAGGATAACATGGTAGCCGTCTCTTTGCGGCACATTGCAGGTTTGGGTTAACGTGGCCGGCGGCTGCTGGCCATTCCCGTTAATCGTGCAGAACGGAGTCAGATCAAACTGGGCGCGGGTCAACGGTGCATTGGGATTCCAATCCGGCTTGGTGATGAAATACCGGTAGCTTGTCGTGGCATGACGAGCGGTAAAAATCCAAGTAAAGTTGTTGGTGCCGCTCTTCATGCTCACCTTGTTCCAGCGAGTAGCTGATTGCTGGTCAAGCGGAGCGAAGCCGGCAAGGCCGGCGCTGGCGATTTTGCCGTCAGGGGGTCCGGCAGCAGGAAAACCTTTCGGCCCCTCTAGGCTCTGAGGCTCATAGACGATCGGGCCGCAGTTGGTATTTAATCCGTTTTTACACTGGATCGCCCGGCTGGCTGGATCATTAATATATCCGTGGGCTGACAAGGTCTTCGAGAACGCGAACATACAAGCGAACACGAGCAGCAATCCGCCTCCAATCAGCGTTAATCGCTGGATGAAACGGGAATCCAAACGGGTTTGAAACATCATCACATTACCTCCCATGATTTGGTTTGGTCATAATGTGCCTTCGTTTTTCGACACCTTCTTTACCTCGATCTTGTGAGCTGCCTCCTCTCTTGAATAGGATCTTGCCTAAGCTGTGCACAACCGTTAACGTGCGGGCATCCACTCCTTCTTAAACCGATTTATACAAACTCCTTAGAGCTTATATACTCGTACAAAGTCATGAAAAACAATACCTAATCACATCGTGAGAAGCATAGACAAGCGGGTTGGGAATCTACGTAGGAAGGGGAAATTAAGCGTGAGCAACTCTGCTCTACAATATAGAATCAGCTAGTAAACTGCTGATGAACGCTGACATTCATAACGCGCAATTAATTGGGGATCAAAAACCAAGTAAGTACGCCTATGGGTAAAGCATGGAGGGGATTGGAATCATGTCTCAATATGGAGGAATTTATACAGATAAGCATAATAGAATTTCGTCTCAATTGGAGTCGTGTTATCGGAGTGTCATGATTAGCACTTTTCTTTAAGGGATTTTCCCTCTGAACAATAAGACTTAAATAATACCGCTTTTATTTTTTATGCAGGTATCTAATCGGCTATGAATACAAGTTCTTATCCTTAGCTCGGGACATGAACTTATACCATTAAAACAAAAATCCGCTCCTGTAAAGTTAAAGATTAGTTCCTCTAATAAGTGTGGAGTGGTTGGAATCATCAAGGTATGTTACCTCATAAGCCCCTTAATGATCTTGGACACTAAGAGTGTATATGAATTACACTAATAGTTGACAGGGGATGATGAAATGAAACGAACGAAACATTCAACAAACTTCAAATTACAATTGGTGAAAGAAGCACTGGAGACTGGAAATAAAGCGGCAGTTGCTCGCCGCTATGAAATAGCAACGAATATGCTCCATCGTTGGATTAATGAATATCGCGATGGCAAATTCGGTGATGTTCAAATGGAACAAATCCCGGAGTTCGACTCCAAAGCAATAGCTGAAGAAAATGATCAG